>NZ_JAROCG010000002.1:0-300000 GCF_030433645.1 Arthrobacter burdickii | reverse complement strand
CCGCGCCGAGGGCACCGCCCACGTCCGCGTGACGACGCCCGACCATTCCGACGCCCACCGGGTCCTCACCGGGCTCGGCCTCACCCCCGAGCGCCACGGGCGCGACGACGTCCTCACCGCGGAGCTCTCCGTCCCCGGCCTCCTGCCGGAGAGCGTCAACGCGGCCCTGGTGCATGCGGACGTCCGGGTGCGAGGGTTCGAGGCCAGCGGCGCCTCCCTCGAGGACCGTTTCGTCGCCCTGACCGGAGAGGGGTTCGACGTTGCCGGCTGAATCCGTCGAGACCCGCTCCCGCGCGGGAGGCCTCGGACTGACACTCGTACTCTCCGAGATCAGCGTCCTGTTCCGCAGGCTGCGCACCTGGGCGATGATCGGGGCCCTGGCGCTGATCCCGATCCTCATCGCCGTCGTCGTCCGGGTGTCCTCCGACGAGTCGGCGAGCGGACGCGGTCCAGCATTCCTCAACAGCATCACCCAGAACGGGCTGTTCGTGTCGCTGACGGCCCTGACCGTCGCCATTCCCCTGTTCCTGCCGCTGACCATCGGCGTCGTCGCGGGCGACACGATCGCCGGCGAGGCGAACCTCGGCACGCTGCGCTACCTGCTGGTAGCCCCGGCCGGGCGCATCCGGCTGCTCCTCGTGAAGTACGCGGGGGCGGCACTGTTCTGCTTCGTGGCGACCCTGACGGTGGTCGTGACGGGCGCCATCATCGGGGCAGTGCTGTTCCCGATCGGGCCCGTAACGCTGCTGTCCGGCGACACCGTGGGCATCCCCGGCTACTTCGTGCGGCTGCTGCTCCTGGCGCTCTACGTGACGGTGTCCCTGATGGGCCTCAGCGCCATCGGCCTCTTCATCTCGACGCTCACCACCATTCCGGTCGGCGCCATGGCCGCGACGGCCGCGCTGGCCGCCGTCTCGCAGATCCTCGGCGCCCTGCCGCAGCTCGAGTGGCTGCACCCGTGGCTGTTCACGAACTACTGGCTGGGCTTCGGGGACCTGCTGCGGCAGCCGATCGTCTGGAACTCGTTCGCCGACAACGCCCTGCTGCAGTTCGGCTACATCGCCGTCTTCGGGACGCTGGCCTACGGGCGGTTCAGCACCAAGGACATCCTGAGCTGAATGATTAACGAGGAACGGCCCCCGACAGTGTGCCGGGGGCCGTTCCTCGCTGTCTTACTCGACGCTGTCCTACTCGACGATGACCGCGAGTTCCTGGAAGTGGTCCTCGGCGGAGCGGCCGACGAGCAGCTGGAATTGCCCGGCCTCGTATTGCCAGCCGTCCTCGTAGTGCGCGAAGGCGCGGCCGGGAACGGGGACCTCGACGGTGCCGGTTGCGCCGGGCTCGAGGGTGACCGAGCCGAAGCCGGCGAGCCAGCGCACGGGGCGCTCCACGGCGGAGTCGGTGCGCGCGACGTACACCTGCACCACTTCGCGGCCGGACCGGGAACCGGTGTTCGTCACGGGAACGCGCACGGTCAGGCCCTCCCCCGCCGCCACTGCTGAGGCGTCCGCGGAGGCGGCGCCCAGGTCGAAGGAGGTATACCCGAGGCCGAAGCCGAACGGGTAGGCCGGGCTCGCGCCGCCGTCGGCGGCCTGCTTCAGCCACGCGCGGTAGCCGACGTGGATGCCCTCCTCGTAGTGCACCTTGCCCTCCACCGGCGTGGTGTTGAGCACGGGGACGTCCTCGAGTGCCGCGGGCCAAGAGGTGGGCAGGCGTCCGCCCGGCTCCTCGACGCCCAGCAGGACGTCGGCGATCGCCGCGCCGAATTCCTGGCCGCCGAACCAGCCCAGCAGGATCGCGTCGACCTCGTTGCGCCACGGCATCAGCACGGGCGAGCCGGAGTTCACGACGACGACGGTGCGCGGGTTCACGGCCGCGACCGCGGCGACGAGGCGGTCCTGGTGCCCGGGCAGGTCCAGGTCCTTCCGGTCGAAGCCCTCGGATTCGATGGCTGCACTGGTGCCCACGACGACGACGGCGACGTCGGCCTCGCGTGCGGCCTCCACGGCCGCGGCGATCTCGGCGTCGGCGTCGTCCACCACGGCCTCCTCACCGAGCAGGATGGCGGAGAACGGGATGACCTGGCTCGCCGGGATCGTGAAGACCGCCTCCACGGACACCCGCGCACCGGCCGTGGTGGAGACCGGGAAGGTCTTCTGCGGCGGGGAGAACAGTGCGGCCCCGAGCACGTCGTGCTCGTCGACGAGCTCGCCGTCGAACACCGTGTCCCCGTCGAGGATGAGCTTCACCTCGCCGACGGTGCCGACGCCGAGGTGGTGCACGCCGTCGTCGGGGGCTGTCCACTCGGTCTGGATGCGGATGCGCGAGGTGCCCTCGGGGATGCCCACGCCGAACCAGATGAGGTGCGAGGCGAGGCGGTCCTCGCCGGAGATCTCCGCGCCGGTGGCGTCGAAGAAGGAGACGCGGAGGCCGGGCACGCCGGACACCGGGTTGGAGAGCGTGGAACGGGGGAATTCCTGCAGCCCGTCCGCGACCTTCGCACCGCGCGAGTAGGTGAGCTCGACGTCGTCGGGCAATGCCTCGCGCAGGCCCTCGAGCGGGGAGACGATCTGCAGCGGCATGACGGTGGCGCTGCCGCCGCCCTGCGTGCGGGCCTCGGACGCGTTGTGTCCGATGACGGCGACGCGCGTCAGGGCTGCGGCGTTCAGGGGCAGGAGGTTGTTCTCGTTGCGCACGAGCACCGAGCCGCGGACGGCGGCTTCGCGGGCGAACGCGCGTCCGTCGATCTCGTCCGGCATCTCGGTCACGGCGGGTTCGAAGCCTTCCAGCACGCCGACCCTCGCGGCGAGGCGCAGGATCCGGGTGACCTTCTCGAGGATCGCCTCGCGGGACACCTCGCCGGCTTCGACGGCGGCGACGAGCTTCGGTCCCCAGTGGCCGACGGGGCCGGGCATCTCGAGGTCCTGGTGTGCCTTGGCGGCGTCGATGGAGCGCACGCCGGTCCAGTCGGAGACCACGACGCCGTCGAAGCCCCACTCGGTGGACAGCGGCGTTTCGAGCAAATGGTTCTCGCTCGCCGTCGTGCCGTTGATGGAGTTGTAGGAGCTCATGACGAGCCAGGCCTTCGCCTCGGTGACGGCCTGCTCGAACGCCGCGAGGTACAGCTCCCGCAGCGGCCGCTCGGCGACCACGGAGTCGGCCGTGAAGCGGTCCGTCTCGGCGTCGTTGGCGACGAAGTGCTTGGGCGTCGCGCCGATGCCCATGGACTGCACGCCCGTTACATAGCCCGCGGCGAGCTGCGCGGTGAGGACCGGGTCCTCGCTCATGCACTCGAAATGCCGGCCGCCCAGCGGGGAGCGGTGCAGGTTGATCGTGGGCCCGAGGACCACGTGGACGCCCTTGCGGTGCGCCTCCTGGCCCAGGACCTGACCGTAACGGCGTGCGAGGTTCACGGACCAGGCGGCGGAGAGGGAGGACGACGACGGCAGGCTGATCGAGTCATGCCGCTCGTCGAAGTCCTCGCCGCGCACACCCGCGGGGCCGTCGCTGAGGACCACGCGGCCGAGCCCGATCTCGGGGATGGCCACGGTGCTCCACACGTCCGCGCCGGTCAGCAGGCTCACCTGCTGCTCGAGGGTCAGGCTCTCGGCCAGCTCACGAATACGGGGGTCGACGGCGACGGGCGCCGTTGTGGTGACGGTCATTTACTGAACTCCTTTGATGCGGGTGACGAGGGCGGCGCCGATGAGACCGACCACCGCTCCTCCGAGGAACAGGCCGGGGTAGCCGGCGAGGGCGATGACCGGTGCGGCGATGGCGGGAACGAGGGACTGCGGCAGCGCCTGGGCGATGTTGAAGACGCCGAAGGTCTTGGCGTTCTCGTTCTGGTCGGCGGGCAGCAGGTCGGTGATGAGGGCGACGTCGACCGCCGTGAAGCAGCCGAGGCCGATGCCGGCGATGGCCTGGCCGAGGAGGACCTGGCTGAAGTCGCTGCTGGTGGCGATGGTGATGAGCCCGGCCATGATGACGACGGCGGAGAGGATCACGAGGTTCTTGCGCTTGCCGATGCGGTCGCTGATCCAGCCGCCGAGGAAGCTGGTGGCGACGGTTCCGGCCGCGCTGACGAGGGTCAGCTGGAAGACCAGGGTGGCGACGTCGTCCTGCGCGACGCCGAGGTGGTCGCCGAGGAAGTAGGGCATGTAGAGCAGGCCACAGCAGTAGGCGATGTAGACGAGGAACTTAGTGAACCAGGCCCAGCCGAGGCCGGGGTGCTGGACGGGGTTGAAGTAGAACGAGCCGAGGAAGTCCTTGATCGTGTACTTGTCCCGTGGCTTCTCGGTGAGCACGCGGTCCTTGAAGGTGAACGCGAAGGCCAGCGCGATGAGTACGCCGACCGCGCCGGGGACGACGGCCATCAGGAAGGCGGTGTCGAACAACTGGGCGAAGAAGGCCGCGGCGACGAGGCCGATGGGCAGTGTCATGCCGACGAGGCCGGAGAGCTTGCCGCGCTGGTCGGGCGCCGCCTGGTCGGGCAGTGCTGCGACGAGGGCTGCGAGCGCCGCGTTGAAGGAGAGCTGGGCGATGATCCAGCCAATCAGCACGCCCGTAACGCCGGTGGCGGAGCCGAGGATGAACAGGCCGGCCAGTCCGAGGAGGGAGCCTCCGATGATCCAGGGCTTCCGCATGCCGAACCGCGAGGTGGTCCGGTCGCTGAGGCGGCCGAACACCGGGTTGGCGAGGAGGGCGATCAGGGCGCCGACGCCCGCGACGAGGCTGTAGGCGCCGGCGCGGGTGTCGGGGGTGGTGAGTTCTGCGATCTTGATCGCCAGGACCACGAGCGCGGGGGCGAGGACCGCCATCCACAGGCCTGCGCTGGCGATCGGGAGTCCGACCATGAATGCCTTGCTGGCGCGCTGGGTGGGTGCTGCTTCGGGGATGAACGTTGGAAGGTTGGCCACATTGCCTCCTTGTAAGGACCCGTCGTTGGGATTGGAACGAGAGTACACGCTAAAACTGAGTGTTACTAGGTTTTTACGCATCGACGTGTGCTTTCGGCTCCTAGACTGGGTCGGTGACTACACGAGGACTGCGCGGACCGTACGCAAAAGGGGAAGAGCGACGACGGACGATCGTGCAGACGGCGACGGACGTCTTCGCCACGGAAGGCTTCGAGGGCGCGGCGCTCAAGCACGTGGCAGAGCTCGTCGGCGTCCGGGAAGCGACGCTCTTCCACTACTTCAGCAGCAAGCAGGAGCTGCAGCAGGCAGTCCTGGCCGAGCGCGACGAGCGGGCGCGTGAACTGATCGGCGAGGCGCAGTTCAGCGTGGACCACCTCCCGGCGGTCGCGAAGCGGAACGAGCAGCAGCCGGGGCTGACGGCGCTCTATGCGGTGGCGTCGGCGACCGCCCACGAAGCGTCCCACGCGTCCCACCAGTACTTCCGTGAGCGTTACGAGATGCTGGTACGCGAGATGGCCCGGGAGGTGACGGAGCGCCAGCGGTCGGGTGAATACCGCACGGACATCGATCCGGAATGGGCCGGGCGTCTGCTCATCGGTGTGTTCGACGGGATCCAGATCCAGTGGCTCTACGACAAGGGCGTGAGCATGCAGGAGGGGTTGCGGCAGGCGATGGCACTGCTGAAGGCCCCGACGGCCTAGGGCCTACTGCACCCGGCGTCGTCCGATCCAGGCGAGCAGTCCGGTGACCGCCGACTCGAGCGTGCCCAGAACATCTGCCGGTGTCTCCTCTCTGGAGTCCTCGGGCCGATCCAGGCCGAACCACTCGCGCAGCTCGCACTCGCTGACGGCGCAGATGGCTTGACCCGCACCCATGTACTGGAGCGCCTTCCGCTCCTTGTTGCTACCCGCGGTCAGGAAGACCGTGCGCCGGCTGGCATCCTCCTGGCCGACGACGAGCATCGTGGTCTTCTTCGTGACGTTGTTGGCCGGCGTCGCTCCAAGGGCGGCGATCCGGCCCATCGCTTCCTCGCGCGTCATCGTGGCGAGGTCCCCGGTGAACACCACGACCTGGCCATGGAGGGGGTTCGACGGGTCGGCCTGACCATTGGCCCGAGGAAGCTCGGCGAGGGTCGGAGTTTTGGCATAGCGGTGGGAACCGGCCGACGACGTCGGCGTCTTCGCCGGCCAGAGCAGGTCCAGCGAGTGGAGTGCATACTTCTGAGCGATGGCGACGACGGCGGCCGCGCAGATCTCGGCGTCGCTCCCGGCGTCGTGATGCTGGAATGCCCCCAGCCCCAGGGCTTTCGCGACGTGCGGCAGCCGATTCGAGTCCAGGTCGAGCAGACGCTGCGCGAGCTTCACGGAGCAGTGGAACGTAGTGTCCGGCACCGCCAGCCCTGACTCCGCGCACGCTCCGCGCAGCACCGAACGGTCGAAGGAGGCATTGTGGGCGACGAACCGATCGTCCCCGGCGAAGGCCAGGATGCGCTGCAGGCTCTCGGCCCACGAGGGTGCCGTCCGCACATCGGCAGGGCCGATGCCATGGACGGAGATGTTCATCGAGGAGAACTCGCTGACGGAGCGCGGGGGCTTGATCAGCCACGACGCGGTATCGACGACGACGCCGTTCCGCACCTTCGCCAGACCGACCGCGCAGACCGAGCCGCGCTTGCTGTTGGCCGTCTCGAAGTCGATCGCGGTGAAGTTGAGACCGTGCACTGTTCCCCCTCAGGCTGTCGCCACTCGTCCGCGGCCCTGCCCAGCCTATCGGCCCCCATCAGGCGGGCCTTCTCCCGGCCTCCCCCGCAGTGCGTAAATCCTGCGGCAATCCTGTCTCCAACCGGGCGGACGAAGCAGCGTGCCACTGCGCATCGCCCGGTAGATTCGACCTACCCGGGCGAGGCTCAGCTCGCCCGGGCTTCAGGTCCAGGGGGACTCGCATGGCGTCGGGAAGCGGAACATGAGCGCGGCTGTCCCGCTCGACGGCGATGAAGCGTACGTCGAGCCCGAGACGCTCGGGCTGCTCAAGCGGCGCGTCCCCGGTCAGTCCGTCATGGAGGAGCTGCTCGACGGCCATGGCGCGAGGGACCGACGGGGACTACTGGCCCGGGTCCTCGGCGTCCGTCCACTGAGTCCTGGCAGTCTTCCCTGGTACTGGGGAGCACTCGGCGAGCGCGCGGTGGGTCGCACCCTCGCCTCACTGGGACCGGAGTGGACCGTGCTGCACGCCGTTCCGGTCGGCGAGAAGTCGTCCGACATCGACCATGTGGTCATCGGTCCGACTGGCGTCTTCACGATCAACACGAAGCGGCATCCCGGCCAGAACGCCTGGACGGCGAAGGGCACCTTTATGGTCGCCGGGACGCGCTACCCCTACGTCCGCAATTCCGAACACGAGGCAGCACGGGCAGGAAAGCTGCTCTCCGCCGCTGTCCTGCAGAGTGTTCCCGCCTCGGCTGCAATCGTCGTCGTCGGCGCACGTCAGGTCACCGTGAAGGAAAAGCACCGGTCCGTGGCAGTGCTTCGCCAGGACCAGCTCCTGCGGTGGATCACGCGGCGACCGGTCGTCTATTCCGAGCAGCAGGTCGCACTCCTGTCAGCGGCCGCAGCTCAGCCCTCGACGTGGCGGCGCTCCGCGCCCGTGCTGCGGGACCCGGCCGATGTCGTCGAACCGTTCGAGGCACTGCACCGGCTGGTGGAACAGGCACGACGACGGCGGATCGGCTGGCTCCTCGCGGTGCCCGCGACATTCTTCGCGTCGGCCGCGGGCATCCTGCCCTTCTGAGCTGCCTCTCCCCGACCCGAGCTCCACCTACTCCCTGTACGGAAGATTCCCATGCTCCATTTCCCCTCGAAGAACAGCGCGGCCCACACGGCGGATCCTGCCGACGTGACCCGCCTGCACCAACTGCTGTGCAACCACGTCTGGGCGTTCAGCAATTGCCGTGTCGACGCACCAGGGCTGCCGGTCGCCGAGGTGGATTGGCTCTTCTACAACTCGATCAATGGGACCTTCATCCTGAGCGAATGGAAGCGATTCCCAGCACCTGTCATTCAGGTGACGGATACGGGTGAACCGTGGGTTCTGGCAAATGGGTCCCTCGTACCTAATCCGGTCGAACAGGTCGGTAAGCAACTCGACGCCGTCCGCCGGGCCCTTCGACTGAGCATCTGCAGGAAGCACTTCCCGTCGGCCGACCAGCATTCCATCAACTTGTATCCGAGCGTCTACTCCCCGCAGGTCAACGAGGCCACACGGCGGGAACGGTTGCGATACGGCGTGGTGCACGGTTCGCTCGACGAAGTCGCCCTCATGGTCGAGCGCAGGGCAGTCACGGTTCCCCTGATTGCCGCCGGGGGTACCGCGCAGGTTGATCTCGCCGAGGCGTTGGCAGAGCTTTTTCGGTGCTCGATCAGCCAAACGGTGCGCAGGAAGATCGCGCCGCCGATTCCCGTCGTACCTAGCCCGCAGGGAAGGATCGCGGCCATCCACCGCGAACTGGCCGCGCTCCATCTGGAACTCGCCGCACTCCTCGACGAGGGGTCTGTAACGGCAGTCACGCTCGCCACGCTGGCGCCCGAGCTTGTGCCCAGGCCGCCGGCAGCAGCGCCGGTGGCTCCTTCCAAGCCTTCGACGGTTGAGCCGATAGCTGCACCCAAGTCTTCCGCAGTAGTGCTCGCCGCTGCACCCGTCACTCAGAAAACAGCACCACCTGTCGCCGGGTCGGTCAAAAAGGTTCCACCGGGCAATGGACATCTGAAGCGACACGTCGTCAAGCACGTCCCGTCCTCGGCTGCTGGGCCAGATCATGTGCGGGCTGCTTTCCTCGCAGCACTGCAGGACGGGCAGTTGCGCAAGAGCGGTGTCCATGTCGGACAGTTCGGCGCGCTGGTGGGGCAGCGTCTTGAAAAAGACAGGAACCTGGCGAGCCTCGCGCTGGGCAGCCTCGGGAAGTGGTGCCTGGCGCAGGCGGCCGTAGCCGGTATAGCTGCAGTGAAGGATGCTGCTGATCCTTCCATCGTCAGGGTGAAGGGGTAGCGGCGGCAGCCACCAGGGCCGTGACGACCAGCGGCGCCGGTGCGACTGTAGCTCAACACACTTCGCCGAACCGATGACGAGATCCTGCCCAGACTGGGCAGCACCATCTCATGAAGAGACTGCCACCCCCGTGAAGCTCACCTGACTGGAAAAGAGGAGACGCAATGCCGGCCCGCAAGCGACATCGCGTAAGTGGCGGTGCACCAGCCATGACGTTTCCTCCGCCGTCGACGCTGGGCCACCCTGGTACCCGTCTACTGACGGAGGCATCCGGCGTAGCCGAGCTCGCTGAACTCTTGCTGGATCCACAGCGGCAACGTCCGGTGGTGGTCGTCTCGCAGTGGAAGTTCACGGGCGAGGATGCCGTAGACGTCCAGGATCTGGCGGCCAAGTTGGGCGACGACGCGGATTTGTGGATCGTGCCGAGCGGACCGGTGACCATGGCCCTCGCAGATTTGCTACCACCCAAGACAGGGATCTTCAACGACGCCCTCCGCGTCTATCCTGCGCACCTGAAGTGGTTGAACAACCCCTACCAGAGCCCGCTGCACATTCTGGCGAGGCCTGCGGACGTCCGGCCCGCTGTAACGCGGGTCCTTGAACAGGTTGAGGATCTCGCGTCCGCGAGGCACTGGGCCCAGTCCAGACAAGAAGCTCTGGACGCCACGACAACCACCGTGCGAACAGGAACCGTGCAGACTTTCGTTGCCGAAGGGTCCCGCGCAGTTGTCGAACTCGATGGAGGCGGTCAAGCCATGGTGCGCCAGGAGGAACTCGTACCGGAAGTTCCTGTGTCCTGGCTGTTGTCGCCCGGACAGCGCGTAATCGGCGTCGTCGACCCCGCAGTCAACCAAATGCGCTGCGAGCTGCTCGAAGTCCCCAGCCTTGCTGCCTATTACCCGGAAGGCTCCCTCGCCCTCGGTCTCGTGACATCGCTGAACACGACCGGTGCGGAGGTCATGCTCTACCCGGGCATGACGTTTTTCCTGACCGCCACGGATGTCTCGACGAACGAGATGGACACTGTTGACGACCTCCTGTCGCCGGGCGAGGTCGTCGTCGTTCGTATCGGCCGCGACGCAGGTCGGGTTCAACTCACCATGCTCGATATTGATGACGATGAACCGGTAGTTCCGGCTCCCGTTCTTGTCGCTGAGGGAACACCTTGGCTCGAATTCGGTCGCAACCTCAATCCTGCTCCGGACGAACCCGCGCATGCTCCTGATCTTGGTGGCAGCACCGAGTTGATACCGGCGAATTCCAAGGTGAGGCGCGGCACCGCCCTGCGCGACACCCAGCTGGCGCTGGAGAGCGCAAGGGCCGAAATCATGACGCTGCGCGAGGAACGCCTGAGGCTCAGTAGCAACACACCGGACAGCACGGCTATCCGTACGCAGGCGGCAGTGGATGGCGAAGCTCTCGCTCGCCTCGGGACCGAGCTGGGCCGCGTCGAACGACGTAATCAGCAGCTGACGGAACGAGTTTCGCACCTCAATGAGCAGCTCGCGAGGCTCCGGGGGAAACGCCGCCCGACCCGCGCCGAGGGAAGCAGGCAATCGGCTTCCCCGGCCTTCCTTACTGCTGAGGAGCAGGTTGAACATGATCTCTATGTAGCGTGGGTTGAGCGAGTTCCGGCTATGGAGAAGGAGGCGCACCCGCTCGGCGAGCACCGCTTCGGCAGCGAATTTGCAGCTTCACTCAGCGTGCTCCCTGCGGACAAGAAGCAGAAAGCACTGAAGGCCGTCGTCGATCTCCTCTCGGCGTTGCCCGGTACCCTCCGCGCACGAGATGCTCATATTCTCCGCACCTCGTCCGCCGGTGATGCACCTGCGGTGACGCGAGCGGGAGGATCGGAGATCTGCTGGCGACTGAGCATAGAGCTGGGCGTCGAGGCAGCCCGGCGGCTGCACTACTGGAAGTGCTCCGACGGAGTCATCGAACTGTCGCGCGTGGTCGTGCACGAGGACTTCAAGCCCTAAAGACAGGTTCCGGAACAGCTCTTATGCTGCAACCAAATCTCCAAACATCGTGAGGACGTTCAACGACCGTTCAGCATGTCAGCTACTGCAGCTCCGGCGCCCGCTTCGCCCAACCCGTTGCCTGCTCGAACGCATACGCGACCTGCAGCAACTCGATGTCCTTGCCATGCGGCATCACCAGTTGCAGCCCCACCGGCAAGCCGTCGTCACTGAACCCTGCGGGCACCGACATCGCAGGGAGACCGGTCGCCGAAATCAGGGTGGCCGAACGCATCCAGTCCAGGTACGTTTCGAACTCCACACCGTTGACCGACGTCGGGTAGCGCTGCGAGGCATCGAACGGCAGCACCTGCGCGGTCGGACTCGCGAAGACGTCGTACTTCCCGAAGTAGCGCCGCACGCTGGCGTCGAGCCGGGTCCGGGCAAGGGCGGCGTCGACCATGTCCTGAGCCGTCAGCTGCAGCCCCTGCTCCACGTTCCAGCGGATCTCGGGCTTGATCGCATCGCCGTGCTTCTTGACGAGCTCACCGAGGCCGAGCACGAAATCGAAGGCACGCGTCGTCCCGAATACCTGATCGGCGCCCCGCAGGTCGGGCGCCCCTTCCTCGACGATGGCACCGAGGTCCGCGAAGACCTGCAGTTGGCCCTCAAGGACCCGCAGCACCTCGTGATCCACCGGCACTCCGAGTCCGAAGTCGGGCGACCACCCGATCCGCAACCCGGTGAGGTCCCGCTGGAGCGGTGCCGTGAACGAACCCGCGACGGGGTAGGGGTACGGAACGGCGGGGTCGGCGCCGGCGATCGCTGCCATCCCCAGGGCGATGTCCTCGACGTCGCGTGCCATCAGCCCGTTGCGGTTCAGCCACGCCCAGGCGTTGCGGGTCGGAACGGAGGGAACGACGCCGATCGACGGCCGGTACCCGACGATATTGCAGAATGACGCCGGGTTGCGGAGCGAGCCGCCCATGTCGCTACCTTCGCCCAACGGCTGGATCCGGGCCGCGATCGACGCCGCCACTCCCCCACTGCTACCGCCGGCACTTCGCGAGGTGTCATAGGGGTTGACAGTCGTTCCGAACAGCTCGTTGAAGGTGTGCGCTCCGGCGGCAAACTCCGGCACGTTCGTCTTGCCCGTCGTCACGACGCCGGCCTTCTTGAGGCGGCCGATGATCAGGTCGTCGAACGTCGGCACGAAGTCCTTGAACGCCACCGAGCCCTGCGTGGTGCGCAGCCCCTTCGTATTGTGCGTGTCCTTGTGCGTCATCGGCAGACCGTGCAGCGGCGGAAGATCCGCGCTCGACATCGTCAACTGATCAGCAGCCTCCGCGAGCGCTGCAGCGCCCTCCCGGTCCTCCGTGATGACGGCGTTGATGGAACCATTGACGGCGTCGATGCGATCGAAGTGGGCGTCGAGTGCTTCGCGGGCTGACACCTCACGACGGCGGATGGCCCCGGTCAGTTCGACGGCGGACAGTTCGTGAAGCTCAGCCCTCACGCGGCCCTACCTTCGACAGCAGCGCCGTCATCGCCGCCCGGACACCGGTGGTCAGCGTCGGCTCGATCATCGGGGCGAAGAACGGCGAGTGGTTGCCAGGAACAGGGTGGTCTCCGTCGAGCAGTTCCTGCGGGTGCCCGCCGAAGAACCAGTAGACGCTCGGGACGCCGATGGCCTCGGCCAGGAGACCGAAGTCCTCGCTACCCATCACCGGCGGTGCCTCGATGACGGCGTCCTCGCCCAACACCCCACCGAGGACAGCCATCAGATCCTCCGTCGAGGATGGGTCGTTGTAACACTGCGGGAAGCTGGAGATCTCCTCGATAGTCGGCTCCGGGGCACCCGACGCCGCAGCCTCCGCGCTGATGATGCGCCGCAGGGAGCCGAGGACGCGCTCGCGCACGTCGACGTCGAACGTCCGCACGTTGAGTGTGAACTCCGCCGACGCCGGGATGATGTTCTCCTTCAGTCCGCCATGGAATGTGCCGACCGTGACGACGGCCGACTTCATCGGGTGCACCTCGCGGGAGACGATCGTCTGGATGCGCACCACCATATGGGCGCCGAGGACGATCGGGTCGATCGACTGCTCCGGCTGCGAGCCGTGCGCCTGCTTGCCGTGGACCGTCACCCTCCAGGAGTCGGCCATCGCCATGGCCGTGCCCTTGCTGATGTTCACCGTGCCGGCGAGTCCGGGCCAGACGTGCTGCCCGTAGATGATCGACGGCATGGGCGCCTTGTCCCACAGCCCGTCCTCCACCATGGCCTCCGCGCCCTCGCCGATCTCCTCGCCCGGCTGGAAGATGAACACCACTGTGCCGGACCATGCGTCGCGGCTCTCTGTCAGCAGCTGTGCGGCGGTCAGCCCCACGGTGATGTGGGTGTCGTGCCCGCAGCCGTGCATGACCGGCACGGCCGTGCCGTCGGCGAGCGTGCCCGTCGTCGTGCTCGCGTACTTCAGCCCGGTGCTTTCCTCAATGGGCAGGCCGTCCGTGTCGGCGCGGTAGCCGACCACCGGTCCGTCGCCGTTGCGCAGGATCCCGACGACGCCTGTGCCGCCACACATGAATGTCTCGAGTCCGAGATGGGTGAGCTTCTCGAGGATGAACGCGGCCGTGTGGGTCTCCTGCATGGAGAGCTCAGGGTGCGCGTGCAGGTGCCGGTAGAGCTCGTGCATCGCGGTGGTGTGCGCGTCGGAGAGCTCGAAGACGGCGGGGTCGATGGTCATGGTGTCCTTTCGGGAGGCAGTCCTGATCCCGAGTACATCAGGTGCGGCGGGTGGAAGGCGAGGGAAACGCTTCGCGGGCTGTTCACCTCCGGGCCCAGCGCAGGCCACCCGCCCGTGGCTCCCCCTCGACACCGTGGAACTGACACCACCGCTGCCGAACGAGGAGCCCGCCTGTGAGAAAAATCGTCCGCGCCATCACCGTCCTCCTGTCCGCCGTCCTGGTCACCGGCGCCGCGAAGCCCGCGGTCGAGGACTTCCCTGCCACGGTCGACGGCGGTGCCTGGCCGGCCGGGCACGTCCAGGGCATCGCCGTCGACACCGAGAATGAATTCGTCTACTACTCCTTCACCTCGATGCTCGTGAAGACCGACCTCGACGGGACTGTGCTCGGCACCGTCACCGGCTTCACCGGGCACCTCGGCGACCTCGACTTCAACGAGAAGGACGGCCGCGTCTACGGGTCACTGGAGTACAAGGCGGCCGAGTCCTTCTACATCGCCATCTTCGACGTGGACAGGATCACGGGGATGGACATGGACGCCGAGACGGACGGCATCGTCACCGCGGTCTACCTCCACGAGGTGGTGCAGGACTTCACAGCGGACATGGACGGCAACGGCGTCTTCGACGGCAACATTGCCGACACCCCGGACCACCGCTACGGCAGCAGCGGGATCGACGGCGTGACCTTCGGCCCGGCTTTCGGGCGCAAGAACGGCAAGCAGTTGCTCACGGTCGCGTACGGCGTCTACTCGAACACCGAGCGCGACGACAACGACCACCAAGTGCTCCTGCAGTACGACGTCACGCGCTGGAAGAAGTTCGAGCAGTCGCTCACGCAGGACGCTCCGCATACCAGCGGCCCGGCGACGACCGACGGCAAGTACTTCGTCTACACCGGCAACACCACCTACGGCGTCCAGAACCTGAACTACGACGCGTTCACCCACACCTGGCTCCTCGGCGTCTACAAGGGCGTCAAGGAGCAGTACCCCAACTACTCGCTCTACGCCATCGACGGTTCATCCCGTCCCGCGCAAGGCGTGATCCAAGGCCAGCGGACACCCGAGGAAGGCCTGCTCCTCCCCCTCCTCCAGCAGGGCCTCTCCCACGAGCCCACCGGCATACGGGGCTGGAACTTCACCGCTGACGTCGGCCTCGAGTCCCTCGGCAACGGTTACTTCTACATCGCCACCCAGGGCCGGGTCGTCGACGACGGCGTCACGAAGCAGACCGCCGTGCTGGACCTGTACCGGTGGACCGGGGCGGCGTCATCGCCCTTCGAGCCCGTGGGGCGGTAGCCCGCACCCGGCATAGGATCGGGCCGGCGCCTGTGCCGCGCCTGCTGCCCGGAAGGGGTGGCGCCGCCGTGGATAGGGTGGGGGCACCGCTCGGAGACGCCCGGGCGCGGACGACCAGCATCCGAGGAAGCATGAACGCCGACTACGACTTCACCCGTCTGCCGATGATCGAGACCCCGCGCCTGCGGCTCGAGCCTCAGGGCCTGGAGCACTTCGACGGTGTGTGGTCGAACGTGAATAATCCGGAGTCACGACGCCTGACGGGCACGCACGTGCGATTCACTCAGGACCAGATCCGCGCGTGGCTGGAGAAGGCGCCGAAGAGCGAGGATCGCGCCGACTGGGCCGTCGTGCGGCGCGACACGGGCCAGTACCTCGGCGAGGTGGTCCTGAATGACCTCGATGAGGCGAATGCTTCTATGGGTTACCGCATCGCCCTCAGCGGGGATGGCGCTACCGGCAACGGCTACGGCACCGAAGCCGGGCGTGCGGTCATCGCTCATGCCTTCGACGAGATCGGCCTGCACCGGATCGGGTTGGAGGTCTACGCGTTCAACCAGCGGGCTGTTCGGTCCTACCGGAAGATCGGTTTCGAGGAGGAGGGGACGATGCGCGACGCGCTGCACTGGAACGACGAATGGGTGGACGCCGTGATGATGTCGATCCTCTGCACCGACCCCCGCCCTCGACCAGAGCCGGGGCCGAGCTGAGGCCGTCGTTCTGACACCTCCCCGCCTGTCCCTCCTCCCAAGCAGCGTGCAACCGTCTCGGCGTCCGCAGTGCCGATTTGGCGACCCCGGGCAAAGATGGGACAGAATGCGTTCATGGACATCACCGACAACGGACCGAACCCGAACGCCTTCGACATCGAGACTGCCACGACCGAGAACGCCGCCTACCGTCGCGTCGCCTGGACCGGCAAGCACCTGCAGGTGACGCTCATGTCGATCGAGCCCGGCGGTGCTATCGGCCTCGAGGTGCACCACGGCACCGACCAGTTCCTGCGTATCGACGCCGGGAAGGGCCGCGTGAAGATGGGGCCCTCGAAGGACGACCTCTCCTTCCAGCGGGACGTCGAGGACGGCTGGAGCATCCAGGTACCCGCCGGCACCTGGCACGACGTTGAGAACACGGGAGACGAAGCACTGCGTCTCTACACGATCTACGCCCCGACGCACCACGCGCAGGGCATCGTGCAGGAGACACCGGAAGACGCCGAGAAGGACGAGGAGCAGGGACGCGATGAGCCGCCGTCGTGGGTCGAGGAAGTTGACGACAAGGGCGAAGAGAGCGCTTGAAGCGCCGTACCGCGCCGACAACCATCTAGAAAAGGGCCCACCATGACCAGCACCGTTCTCGTCGCAGGCGCCACTGGCGACCTCGGGTCCCGGATCGTCCGCGAACTGCTCGGTGATAGCGCGCACCCGGACACCCTCGTCCGGGTCCTGACTCGCCCCGGCGGCGGGACGGCTCGGGCCATGTACGCCGGGGAGGATCGGGTGGACATCCACGAGGCCGCCTACACGGACGAGCCCGCCCTCGTCGCTGCACTGTCGGGGGTGGACGCCGTCATCTCGGCTGTCAGCGGCACGGCTACCGTGATCCTCGACGCCCAGCGGGCCCTCCTGGCGGCTGCCGTGAAGGCGGGCGTCAAGCGGTTCATCCCGTCGGACTACTCGGCGGACTACCGCCGGGTGACTCCCGGCAGCAACCGCAACTTCGAACTCCGGCGCGAGTTCGCCGCCACGCTCGACGCCGCCCCACTCCGTGGAACATCCGTCCTGAACGGCGCCTTCACCGACATGCTGACGGGACAGGCTCCGATGATCCTTTTCGGGCGGCGCCGCGTCCTGTTCTGGTCCTCCCCCGACCAGGTCCTCGACTTCACCACCAAGGACGACGTCGCCCGTGTCGTCGCGCTCGTGGCCCTCGATGCGGATGCTCCCCGCGTCGTCGAGGTTTCAGGCGACCGCGTCACCGCCCGCAGCATCGCCCAGACCCTCAGCGGCCTCACCGGTACACCCTTCACCCCACAGTGGGCCGGCACCACGGGGACGCTGTCGACCATGAGCAAGATCGGTCGGGCCCTGTCGAAGGACAAGAACGCGACGTTCCCGGCCTGGCAGGGCATGCAGTACTTCGTCAGCATGTTCAGCGGCGAGGCCCAGCTCCACCACGTCGACAACGAGCGTTACGGTCCGCACGACTGGACCTCGGTGCGCGAGGTGGTTCAGGCGCACCTGCGAAGGACGGCTGTCCAGTCCGCGTAGACGGCGGGTCCGGCCCCTTTCAGGCGTCGGTTGGTTCACTCTCGGGCAGGTGGTCCCCCACCAGCCCCTCCTCCGGCACTTCCTCCTCGGGGAGGACCTCTTCCGGCAGGTCCTCCTCCACCTTGAAGGTCGCACCACTCATCCTGAACAGTTCTCCCATTCCAAAGGCGGGGTCGGCCGGCGTCCATCGGGTGCGGGAATTCAAGTAGGAGTCGGGGTCCAGGGCCAGCAATCCCAGGATGACCTCGGCGATGATCCGACCGCCCACCGGCCCCAGCCGGCGGCCGCCCTGCAGTTCCGCCTCCTTGAGGATGTAGAACCAGAGCGGCGCCTTGCTCCCCCATTCAGGTTCGTACAGGCCGAGCCTGGTGTTGGGGATGGGAGGGACGCCGAGTGCCGTGGCGACGTCCTGCCCCGCAGGAAGACCGAGCTTCACGCCCCGCAGCAGGTTGCGGTGGGCAAGGGCGTAGATGGCGCCGTCGATGTGGCTCACCACCGTGGGAGGCAGATTCGCCAGCGGGAAGGACAGTTGCGTGTCGAGGAGCCGGGCGGTGTTGCGTCCCATGGGTGGCTCCACACCCGGGATGTCGAAGAAGTAGTTCCAGTCGGCCCGCGCGTCGTACGGTAGCGGACGCGAACCGCGCAGGTCTTGCCCCGGAGGACCGAACAGCGGGAAGGTGGTGTTGTCGTGCATCTCGTATTCGGCGCGGATCATGCTGTGACCGAAGCGGTAGGCGCACACGGAGAACTCCAGCGGGATCATCGGCTTCAGGCGGTTCCCGGGCTTGTAGAACTTGTTGTCGACCCGGATTGTCCCGTCGGATTGTGGCAACAGCATCGACCGGACCACCGCGGACCCGACCATGCGGGGCAGGAAATCGTTGACGATCACCCACTGGTAGTGCCAGCGCACGAGCCTGCGCGCGTCGGCGAAGGAGTTGCCGAGGCCGACGAAGTGGTTGTGCAGCTTCAGGAACGCCAGGTGCATCTGGGAGACGATGAGGTTCTCGTCGTTCCGCGCGTCGCCTATGGTCGCCGCCCCCGTGGACGTCCGGGGCACGTCCGATATCCCTTCGGGTGTGGTCCCGACCAGGAGCAGGGCGGGGTTCTTCGGGTCGTAGAGCTGCGGGTCCTCCGCCTGGCCGCGGCCGTAGACGGAGCTGAGGTCGAAGAACGGGGTATTGAAGTTCACCAGGGCCAGCGGGTCGGCCTTCTGCTGGGACAGGGGCGTGATGTCGTGCGTGATGTCGTGATCCATGAACTGGCCGAGGTAGGTGTACCCGGCCGGCATCTCCGCGTTGTCGAAACCGTCCTCACTCGAGGACACATCGGCGAGTGGTTGTCGCGGGTCGATCATCCGCTGGGCCATGACAGCCAGGAGCGCCTCCGACGGGGCGAACGGCTTAAGGGACGGGAACATCAGGCCGAAACGGCCCTGCTGGCTGCGCCGCGCCTTCACCGCGATGTCCGCGCCCCGCGGGTCACCGACCGCGTGCCCGGTCGCCGGCCCCAGATTGGCGGGCTTCTGCACGGGAGGTGCCGGGGCCGGGGCCGCGGAGGCACTCCGAGTTCCCATCGGCAGGACGGACAGCAGGCTCGCTCCCGCCGCTGAGAACATCGCACCCCTGCGCGAAAGCCCGGACGGTTCGTCGGATGACGATGATGGTCGCTCGACGACGGCCTCGGCGGCTACTTCTGCACTCACGGGGTCTCCCTTTCATGGGACGCCGGTCGTGCCTCCCGACTTTAGTCAACCGTGAAGACCTTGGTCTTATCTTGTTCTTACCTTGGACACGGTCCCTCGACCCCGGAGGCCCGCGGCCTGGACATGCTGTCCAACGTAGAGACACCCCGACCAGGGTCGGGCAGAACAAAGGCTGAGGCCAGTGCGCCCAGCGTCGAAGCAACCGACGCCTGAGCTGTCACACTTTCAGACAGAGGCCCATCGCAATCGTCCGTGTGCTATATCTTTTCGTGTCATCCGCTCCGGCGATGTCAGGAGCATTTCATTCACTTGCGAAGGGGCAATCATGAAGAAGAGCACCGCGACGATCACCCTGGGCGCCGCAGCAGCGTTCACCGCGCTGTCTGCCGCACCGGCCCAGGCTTTCCCCTACCAGAACTGTGACGAGGCCGCAGCCGCGGCCGTCTACAACATCCCGGTCAGCTCCCCTGCCTACACCGCGGCCCTCGACGTCGACGGCGACGGCATCGCCTGCGAGAGCGACCTCTACGTCTACCGCCCCGAGTTCGTCCCGGGCGGCACCACGGAGATCCGCGGCGCAGAGCCCCAGATCGGCCAGATGCCGGTGGGCGGCGCGAACACGGGCGTTACCCAGGAGCCCGCGGACGAAACCGCGTCGCTGGCCCTCGGTGCCGGCCTCGTGCTCGCTGCCGTGGCCGGCGCAACCTTCGTCGTCCGTCGTCGTGAGGCCACAGCCTGATCCCGCAGTTCGACCGATCCGAATTGACCCACCGGTGACCAGCAGGCCGGGTGATCGCCGCAGGAGCTTCCTCGTTCCTGTGGCGATCGCCGCTGCACTTCTGGCAGGCTGCGCCGGCGAACCAGCGACCGCACCGCCGACCCGGGAGCCACTCCCGTCTGCCAGCCCGGCTCCTGTCCTCAGTCCTGCGGTTCCGGACACAGAGGCCACGGGTTCCCCGCCAGCGGTCCTGCCGGCATCGCGCCCGGTGTCCCTCACCATCCCCTCGACGGGCACGACGTCCCAGCTCATGTCTCTCGGCCTGCAGGACGACCGCACCCTCGAGGTGCCGCCGGGTGACCCCGGGGCGCCCGCCGGCTGGTACAACCTCTCCCCCACGCCGGGCGAGCGCGGGCCGGCAGTCCTCCTCGGGCACGTCAATGCGACCGATGGCGGGCCCGGCGTCTTCGCCAAGCTTCGGGACCTGGGCGCCGGCGACACCATCGGGGTCACACGCGAGGACGGCACGACGGCGACCTTCGAGTTCCAGCGCGGCGAGCAGTACGCGAAAGACGCCTTCCCCACGCAGACGGTGTACGGCAACACCGAGGGCGCCGAACTGCGCCTGATCACCTGTGACGGGTTCGACCCCGAGACAGGACAGTTCGACGACAACTACGTGGTCTACGCGACCCTCGTGGCCGGATAGGAAAGCCACCTCCGGCTGCAGCGCACAGCACCCCGTGACGTGAGGCCTGTGCCGCTGGTCCGGGGCGCCGTCGTCGCCCCTTCAATCGGGTGACCTGATCTCCGGGTCTCAGTCGAGGGTGAAGTGCGTCCAGCGACCGTCGAGCATCGTTGCCGACACCTGGAAATTCCGCAGTTGCTGGTCGCCAGCGACGAGCGGATCCAGCTCGCTGATCACGAGGTCCGCGACTGAACCCGCCCGGAGCGTCGCACGCCCGTCGGTGGATGCTGCGAGGGCTACCGACGACAGAACGCGCTGCTCCGGGTGCCATGCTTCCCGGCCGTCCCGCGCACGGGACACGGCGGCGGCCATCGAGACCCACGGGTCGAGCTGCGCGACGGGCGCGTCCGAGCCGAGGGTGATCCTCACTCCTGCTGCCACGAGGCTCGCGAAGGCAAAAGCCCTGTGCGTCCGTCCGGGCCAGTAGCGGTCCGCGACGTCGCGATCATCCATCGCGTGCTCGGGCTGGACGCTGGCCGTGATGCCGAGCTGCGCGAAACGCCCGAAGTCCTCCTCACGGACGAGCTGGGCGTGCTCAATGCTGCCGCCACAGCCGATCTCCTCGAACGCATCGAGCACGAGGGAGTTCGCGGCATCACCAATCGCATGGACGGCGGGCACGAGCCCGGCCGACGACGCGCGGCGGAGATGGTCGACAAGGTCGTTCCCGTTCACGGTGGAGATCCCGTGCCCCCCATCCTTACCCTCGAGTCCGGGATACGGGTCGTGGCAGAACGCGGTCCGCGTGTTCAGTGAACCGTCGGTGATGATCTTGAAGGGCCCCATCGTGACCAGGCCATCGGTGCCGTCGATGACGTCCCCTGTGCGCAGGCCCCGTGCGATGACGGCGTCGAGATCCTGCGCGTACACGCCGGTCCGCACTCTCAGGCCGCGCGTTCCGGTGGCCACGCGGTGCGCCCAGCGGTCGATGGAGAGCGTCATCTCGAGGTCGACGATGCCGACGACCCCCCTGGCGGCTGCTGCCTGGACCGCATCAGCCACCCAGGCGTCGAGGTGCTCGTCGGGAAGCGCGCTGATGCGTGCGTTCACATCGAAGGCGGCCTGTTCGCGAAGCAACCCCGTGGGATGGCCGGCGTGTCCGTGGTTGGCGAGAGCCGGAGAATTGAGCCACGCCGTATGGAGGTCCTTGCTCACCAGGACAACGGGCACGTCGGCGCTGACGGCATCGAGCAGCTCTGCCGACGGGGCGTCCGGCCACAACCCGTCCTGGAAGCCATAGCCGATCAGGGGCTGCCCGGCGGGAGGTGGCATCTCCCGCAGACGCTCACCCACGAGGAGCGCTGCACCGGCGGCGGACGTCGCTGACGACAGGTCGAGGCGCTGTCGCAGAAGGGCCCACTGGCCCATGTGCACATGGGAGTCCCATAGGCCCGGTGACACCCATCGTCCCCCGACCTCCACGACCTGGGCCGCATTGGAATCAATGGTCTCGCCGATCGCCGTGATGACGCCATCCTCGATGAGGAGGTCCAGCGGATCTCCGGCTGTCCCGACCAGCCGGGCGGACCGGAGCAGGACATCGCCCCTCTCGCTCCTCATCCGTGGACACGCCGCATCTCACGGGCGAGGGCAGGATTCGGGTAGTGCTCGCCGTGTTCGAGCTCATCGACGATACGCTCGATCACGGCAGGGGCTTTGTCCTGGCTGAGCTTCAGCCTCGCGTCGAAGCGCGTCACGCGCAGGCGGATCCCCACGGTTCCCCGAGCGACGCGGCGCGATCCTTCGGGATCCAGGGTCAGTGAGCTGGGCTCTGGCATGACGTGTTCGAAGTGGTCCACCAGCTTCCCCAGCACCAGGAAGTTCTCCTCGTCGGACAGGATCTCCGGCGTCGCGTAGAGGTGGGCCGTGACGTGGTTCCACGTCGGAATGATCTGGTCGCTGGGGTACCAGCCGGGTGAGATGTAGCCGTGCGGCCCCTGCACGATCAGCAGCACCTCGTGGTCGCCGAGTTCATGCAACTGCTCATCGGGGTGGCTGACGATGCTGATGGTGTCATCGGCAGTCTCTTCGAGGACCACCGGGTAGTGGGACGCTACGAGACCGCCCGCAGGTGAGGACACGAGAGTCGCCCACGGATTCTCGCGGATGAGTCTCTTGACCTCGCCGACGTCGGACAGAACGAAAGAGGGCGTCTGGCGCATGCCCGTCACTCTGCCACGGATGCCGCCGGCCTTCGACGACCTCCAGGAACGCGCCGTCGAGGGCACCGCATCGGGTGCCGGGCACTTCCGGACAACTGGATCGTTTGGCATGGCACCGGGCTTTGCTGAGCGACCCACTGGAAAGAGCCGAGCATGCTGAGACACATCCCCCTCACCGGCTTCGTCGGCCTCGTCGTCGCCGCCCTGGTCACCGGCTGCACGACGGGCAGCAGTGCCGGCCCGGCGGGGAACTCCACCGATGGAACGTCAGGATCCGACGTCGGCGCCAACGCAGCAGCTGGCGCGCGGGACATCACGACGGGTCTGGACCTGCCCTGGTCCATGGCGTTCCTCGACGGCACGCTCCTCATCAGCGAGCGGGACACCGCGCGGATCTTCGAACTGGATGACGCCGGAAACCGGCGGGAGGTCGGCACGGTCGAGGGCGTGCGACACGGCGGAGAGGGAGGACTGCTCGGTCTCGCCGTCGACGACCAGGACCGCCTGTTTGCCTACTCGACCGGTACGGACGGAAACCGGATCCAGCGCCTGGCGCTCGACGGCGCTCCCGGCTCCCTAGCCCTGGGGGACGCGGAGACGCTCATCGACGAGCTGCCGTCGAACCGCATCCACAACGGTGGCCGCATCGCCTTCGGGCCGGACGGCATGCTGTACGCCGGGGTGGGCGACGCCGGCGAGCCGGACAGGGCACAGGACCTCGATTCCTCTGGAGGCAAGATCCTCCGCATGACGCCGGACGGCGAGGTCCCCGCGGACAACCCCTACCCCGGATCCCTCGTCTTCAGCTATGGTCACCGCAACGTACAGGGCCTCGCCTGGGCGGCGGACGGGACCATGTTCGCCAGTGAGTTCGGGCAGAACACGTGGGACGAACTGAACGTCATCGAGGCCGGAAAGAACTACGGCTGGCCGGTCGTCGAGGGCATCGCCGGGGAAGAGGGATTCGTCGATCCCGTCCAGCAATGGAGTCCGTCCGAGGCGAGCCCGAGCGGGATCGCCGTGGTCGACGACACGGTCTTCATCGCCAATCTGCGCGGCGCGCGGCTGCGGGCCGTACCCGTGGGTGATCCCACCGCCGGCACCGACTACCTGGTGGGTGAGTACGGGCGGCTCCGGGCGGTGATCGAGTCGCCGGACGGACGCCTGTGGGTGCTCACCAACAACACCAACGGACGGAGCAAGCCGCAGCCGGGTGACGACCGCATCGTCAGTATCAATATCCCAACCTGACATCGCGAGTTGAGTTGCCCTAGTGAGCCACAACGACGGCGGGGCAGCCACTGTTCGTGCCTGCCCCGCCGTCGTTCCCTCTCAGATGTACTACTAGCTGTCGCAGCCGATCCCGTCGCCGTCGCGGTCGAACTTCGGCTGGAAGCCAGGTGAGCCTGCGGCGATTGGAGCCGCACCCGCGGCGCGGACTTCCGAGCAGTTGGCGTAGTACGGAGCGGCGGGTGCCGGAGCGACCGGGGCCGGAGCTACAGGAGCAGGTGCTACCGGGGCAGGTACTACCGGTGCGGGAGCCACGGGTGCTGGCTCGACGACCGGAGGTGCGACAGGAGCCGGCTCGACGACAGGCGGGGCAACGGGTTCCGGTACGACGGGCGCGGGCGCCTCGGTCTCCACCGGTGCCGGAGGCTGGGTGACGGACGGCGCCATCTGGTTGGTCGGTGCGAGGATGCCATTGCAGTTTGAGAGGATTCCGGCCATGGCGTCGTGCTCAGCCTGCGTCACCCAGAGGGCGTACGTCGCCTTGACCGACACCTGCCGCGCCACGTACTCGCAGCGGTAGCCCTTGTTCGACGGCAGCCAGGTGGCGGCGTCGCCGTCGCTCTTCTGCTGGTTGGTGGGGCCGTCGGTGGACTGCAGGTTCAGCGGGTCGTTGGCGAACGCAACGCGCTGGTCGAAGGTCAACTGCTGCGCACCCTTTTGCCAGGCGTCGGACAGGGCGACGACATGGTCGATCTGCACATCGCTGCTCGTCGCCTGCCCGCGCAGGAACGGGATGACGGTGCCGGTGTAGGGATCGTCGAGCACACCGGACTGCGCCTTGCAGGGCACCGAGTTGGTGTGGACGATGTCCGTCAGGTCGCGGTTGAGTATGTCGTTGCGGGTATCGCACCCGTTGTGGTCGACGTCGGCCCAGGCCTGCCCGAACTGCTCACGGTCGTAACCGGTCTTCGGTGCCCGACCCTTGATGGGCAGGGTTTCCAGCACGGCGAGCGCTGCGGTGTTTGCGGCCGGCTGGTCCGACGGCGCCCGAGGCGTACCGGACACCTCGGTGACGGCGGCGGAATCGAGTGGTGCCGCGTCGGACGTCGTTGCGGTGGGTTTGGGCGATGGCGTCGGTGTTGCAGATTGCGTCGGTTTCGCGGACGCAGTCGGCTCTGCTGTCACAGTCGGTGTGCCCGTGCTTTGCTCGCTGGAGGGCTCGGCTATCTCGGTTGCCTGTTCCGCTACGGCCGTCGGGACCGTTCCGGACGCGGGCGCGATGGCACCGCCGATGAGGAGTGCTACGACGGCCGCTCCAGCCGTGATGGCCCCGGCCTTGCGTCCGGCTAGGCGTGCCCAGGACGGGCGGTTGGTCAGGAGCGTGTAGAGCCCCGTGAAGAGGGCGAATGTCGCTGCCATGGTGAGCGCCCCGCTGAGGCCATTGGTGATAAGGCCGATGACGACGAGGAACAGGGCGAAGCCGGCGACGATTGCCGTCGAGCGCCGCACCTCCAGTTTGATCGTTGACGACGGAGTGCGCGCAGGCGGACGGGATGATGAATTAATGGAAAGCCCCCAGTGATGATGCAGTGTCTCGGGGAAGTTTACGTGTAGACATCACGAGGACCTGAACTGCCCGAGATGGTCGATCGACCAGTCCGTGTGTGACGCGGTGCTAGCTCAGTTTTCGCTCAGGATCGGCAGAGCTGGGTGCCTTCCTCGACTTGGATGATCGGATTGGTTCAAGGGGTTGGGCCGACTGACAGGCACCAATCCTTCATCGACTCGGGGATTCGTAGAGCCGGCGGAGCTAGCCGCTGGGCCACGCAGAATGTGTCACGCTCTGTGACTCAATTCGTAGAGGTATGGATCTGTGCTAAGTCTTTGATGTCATCCCCCGTGGGAACGCGCTTGTTCCGAAGAACCTGCATCAGGCCCGGAAGGCACATCCACATCAGGTGGCACTCCTGTCCAGCGGTAGTGGCGGATACTCCCATCTGACCCGACCGCTCCAGCACCGTATTCGTACCCGTAGAAAAAGGCCGATGAATCCTGCTCCTTTCCGCCGCCTCGCACCCGCGACCATCCTCACCGCGGCGGTCCTCGCCTCGACCCTGGCGGGCTGCACCACCCCTGACCAGTCGAGTGCAGCGGCAGTCAATACGACAGCCGCTTACCAGTCAGGCACCGTGGTGCGGGTGGTGGACGGCGACACTCTCGTCATAAATTTCGACAACGCGGACCAGACCGTGCGTCTACTGAACGTGGATACGCCTGAGACCAAGCACCCCGACAAGCCCGTCGAGTGCCTCGGCCCGGAGGCCACCCAGAAGCTCGAATCGCTGACTCCGCCCGGAACGAAGGTTGCGCTGGATTTCGATATCGAGCGCACTGACAAGTACGACCGCGTGTTGGCTGCCGTCTTCATCGAAGACCGGACCCTGGTCAACGCGGAACTCGCGCGGGTGGGCCTGGGTGTCCCCGTTCTCATCGAGCCGAACAAGAAGTACTACGACGAGGTGCAAGCGGCCTACAACGAGGCGACGACGCAGGGTGTTGGACTACTCGACCCCGCCGCGGGCTGCACCCTTCCGGCGGAGGTGACTGGTGCAATGGAAACCCTCGCAGCGGCAACTGAGGCACCGGTTGGGGAGACGGGAGCAGCTGCCGCTTCAACCGCTGCCGCCATCCTTGCCGCCCTGACCACTGTGAAGGCCGCACGGGAAGCCCTTGAGGCAGGCAAGGACACTGTCCGCGTTCTTGCACTCGGAGCCGATCGCACGGCCGCGATGATGCGCGACCTTGACAAGCAGATCGCGAAGGGCGAGCAGTCACTGGCAACCGCCAACACCAAAGCCACAGCTCTCAAAGAAGCCGAGGCCACCTCCGAGCGCAAGCGCGTCGAAGCGGAAAAGGCAGCCCAAGCTGCAGCGGCTGAAGCAGAAGCAGCCAGGGTTGCAGAAGCCGCACGGGTCGAAGCCGAACGGATCCAAGCGGAAGCTGCGGAAGCTGCCCGTATCGAGAACGAACGAATCCAAGCCGAGGCAAATGCTCGTGCTGAGGCCGACCGTCTGGCCGCCGAAGCGGCAACAGCCGCTGAGCAGGAGCGAATCCGGAACCTCCCGCCGGCACCAGAACCCTACATACCGCCCGTGGCGCCGTACGTCCCTCCCGCTCCCCCTGCAGCACAGGATCCTTATCCGGGCTACACCGGTCCCCGTTGTTACGCACCCGGTGGGAAGACCTACCGCCCCTGCTAGATCTGCAACATGAATCGGAGCCGCGCGACCGACCTTGCTGGAATCGCCAGATGACGCAGGGTCGACCGCTACGTCGTCTCGCCGAGGGAACTACTGACGCTAACCGTCGATTAACTCTTCGAATGGCATGTTGCTCCTTACTAGGAGGGCACCGTGCCCCAACGAAAGAGGATTGGTCGTCGTGAGCAAATCCGCCGCGGTAGTCGACTGCAGAGGTGAATTGACCGGCGAACCTACGCCTCTCGTCGCCCGGCCGAGTTCTCCTGAGCAGTCCACATGACCGGTAGCACAACCTCCAGACCTCGACGCCGTCCAGTCCGCGTGCTCCTCACTGTCCTCCTGCTCGGCGCGCTCGCTGCGGCGTTGGTGATCCTAGGGCCCAGCTGGCTCAGCAGCCTGCGCTCCGGCGGTGAAGCGCTCCTGATGGGTCCGGAGTGCGTCGTGCAGACGCAGGACGGTGAGATTGGGCTCGACCGTGAGGAGGCGAAGGTGGCGACGACGGCGGTGGCGCTCCGAGCACGCGGTGCGGAGTCTGCGGACACCTCGGGTATCGATAAGGCCGTTCTGCAGGTGCTGGCCGAGGGACCGTCCGGCGATGCAGGGCCGGCGCTGAGCTGCAGGGGTTCGGTCGATGACGCTTTGAAAATAGAGGAGATGACTGCCTCCGGCCTGACTCCCCGCGCCGAGCAGGTGCGGACGGAGATGATGGAGGTGTTCGGCGACCAGAGCCTCGGAGGCTTTGCGCCGGGCGGCGTAGGGCAGGGACACGGGGAGAAATCTACGCACTACGACGGGCGGGCCATCGATGTATTTTTCCGTCCGGTGACCGAGGAGAACCGGCGCGAGGGGTGGATGCTGTCCCACTGGCTGGTGGCCCACGCGAAGGACCTGGACATCCAGTACGTCATCTTCGACGACCAGTTCTGGAGTGCGCGCATCGCTCGAGGGCAGTGGCACCCCTACGAGGCACCGGCCCCAGCCAACGAGATCCTGCGGCACCTGGATCACGTGCACGTGGACGTGCTGCGCGGCGGCGACGGGTAGTTCCCTTTTATGACGCAGTGCAAGCTCAGCTTCAGCTCAAGATCGGACCACTCATGATCGCCGTCTCGGCACAGAGAAACCGATTTCTTTTGCGGAACGGTCGGTGCCCCGATGCCTTTTCGAAGAACGTCTCACTTCATGACAGGGCCTGCATAGGTATTGATTCGTGCTAAGACTTGAAATGTTATTAGCCTCGGCAACATTAGGTGCCAGGCACCGCCGAGGGTCTGAGCGACGGGGCTATTGGGCCACCGAATCCTGATCAGCGAAAACCACGTCACAGCGGAGAAGAAATCATGTTCAGGCTATCCAGGCTTCGCTCCACCCTTGCGGTCGGGGCGATACTCGCCTCCGTGCTGGGAGGCTCCTTGGTCCAGTCTGCCGTGCAGGCGACCCCCGCTCAGGCAGCGCCCATCGTGTACAACGCCTGCGACCGCCTCAACGCCGGTCAGGTCAAGTACAACCACCACAACGCCAACCGCGTGACCTTCGCGAATGTCACCGACCGCACTCAGAACCGCGCACTCGTCACCACATGCGTCAAGAGCGGCACCCGCTACGTTCAGGACTGGCAGGCGTGGGGCTACACGGGCCGTCCGGGCTTCAAGGCACCCGGCGTCCCCAGCGGTCACACGCAGTATGAGTGGTCTCCCACCGGCTCCTTCTCGGTGACGGAAGGATTCGGTCTCCGCAATCCGGGGACCGCGCTTTCGTATCGCACGCTCAACCCCCGGTCCCGCTGGGGTGGTGGTGGCGAGTACGCCGGCAACTACAACAAGTACTTCGAGTCCACGCGTCACTACTTCCCCGACGAGAACATGTGGGAGTTCGCGATGAACGGCGACTACACCCAGGGCGCGGTCCTGAACTACAACCGCCCGCCCGATAAGGCGATCAAGTACGGCGATGGCTTCGCCATCTTCCTGCACTCGAATCCGCGTCCCACGGCAGGCTGTATCTCCCTGCCCGAGGCATGGGTCACCCGCTTCCTCCAGAACGCACGCTCGGGCGACCGCGTGATCATGGGCGCGGTGGATGACATCTTCACGCCGTACAAGAGCAACCCGAACGGTGCGATCCACACGAAGTACCACGCAATGGGCGGACAGGTCGGCACTCTCAAGCAGCCCACCTGGCACGAGCTCGCCAGCCCGTACCAGGGAGGTGCGTACCGCAACTTCAGCGGCGGTCGGATCATGTGGTCCCCCAAGACCGGCGCAAAGGCTGTGACGAACGGCGCCATCAAGACGAAGTGGGAGTACTGGGGTAGCGAAGGCGGCTCGATGGGCTATCCGACCAACGAAGAGGTGCGCGGCCTCGTGCGCGGCGGAGCATGGCAGGGGTTCCAGAACGGCGCGATGATGTACTCTCCCGCGACCGGTGCATGGCCCTCCATGAGCGGCCCGATCCGTACCGCATGGGCCGCCCAGGGCTACGAACGTGGACGCATGGGTTATCCAAAGAGCCAGATCTCCACGGTCAACGGTGTCCAGACCCAGGTCTACGAGGGCGGCAAGATCACCTGGAGCAGCGCGGCCGGCGCGAAGTACATCTACAACTAGCTGTGCAGCTCGTGGCCCATCTTCGGCCCGTTCGATGTCGGTATGGCAATCCCAGATGTCGTTACGAGTGCCAATCAATTGCATTCAACGCCTGTTGCCCAATTCGCTGGACAGCAGCATCGGTGCTGGAATCACCGCATGAGAATGACGCCAACTGTGCCCTGACCGACGATGCCAGGGCGTCCCAAGAAATCCACCACGACGGTACTTCACTGCTTTCTCCCATGAGATTTCCTCAAGGAATCGGGCAATCATCGACGGTGGCAGCGTGTCATGTTCCATGACCTGATCCTCCCTCATCGAGGCGAGTGCGGGTCGCAACCATTGTGGGGAGCGGGGGCGAAGCCTATGCTTCAGCCGGGGAAGAAGTTGGTCTCGACCACTTCCATGAGGGGCAATCCCATGACCGACTTCTTCACCATGAAACCCGGCGAGACTGCAGCGCCACTGCCATCAGGGCCCATCCTCTGCACTGGATCGGCGAGCATGCGGCGGATTCACCGCTTCTTCCTGTGGGCGTACGGCGAGGCGCCCGGCTTGGTTGAGTCCGTCGAGCCTGGCGACACCGCCCGCGCCGCCTACGTCGGCGAGGTACTGGGGAACTTCGACAAGGTGCTCCATGTGCATCACGAGGGCGAGGACCTCCTCATGTACCCGCGGCTGGCGGAGAGAGCACCGGGGTGCGCGCTGCATATCGAGCAGATGCTCGAGCAGCACCGGCAGGTCACGCAACGGCTCGAGAGCATCGAGCCGGTCCGCCTGCGCTGGATGGAGACAGCCGATGCAGGCGTGAGCGCGGGCCTCGCCGGTCGGTACGAGGATCTATCGACCGTCCTCCAGGTGCACCTGCGCCGTGAGGTCACCGAGGTGATGCCCGCTGTGGACAGGGTGATGACCGAGAAGGAGGGGAAGGAGATCGGCAAGCATGGCGTGGAGACGTTCGACAAGAAGTTCCTGGTCGGGTACCTCGGGATGGTGCTGGCCACGAATCCGCCCGGCGAGCGCGAGGAGTTCTTCAAGGAGATCCCGCCGCCGGTCCGCCTCGCCTACCGTCTCGTGGGGCGCAGACTGTATCGCAGGCAGTACGCCACGCTCTTCCCGCGACGCCCAATTCCCGACACTCTCTAGTGCCTGCTGGCATCCGGTCGGCAGGGAACCCGCCGTAGGCACACCAGTACGTTCCTCCCGATCCGCCTGCGGCCTGGAACCCGTACCCCGCTTATAACATACTCCGTTGCTACGCACCGAGCGGGAAGTCCTGGCATCCCTGTTCGACAAAGCGTCGCAGTGAACGCACCGAAGCCTAGTCACCCAAAGGGTGGCTAGCCCGCGGTATGAGCTTGAAAAAGCACCCTTGGACACTGATCCGCCCGCGCTTGGGCATCGGATTGTGCGGGCGAACAGACACACTTAGTCAACGGGGAACATTGCCTTCGCGGTCCGGCCGATGACACTGGTCATTGTTGCGTCCACCCCTCCTCCAACCACTCCACCTACGAGCGGTATGCCTTTTGCAAGGGTGACTACAGATCGTTTAGTCCCGTACTTGGTTACGAGCGCGAACCCGACCTTCTTGTTGATTTCACGAATCACAGCTATCGGGAGCTTCTTGATTGCATTGATAGCGACTTTCTCCCCTGCCTTGATCCCGATCGTCTTCGCGATCTGCTGAGCGTTCGATCCAACCGCAACGAGGGTGACCATGGTTCGGACATGGGGGTCCGAAGGATCATATCCGCGAAGATAAGCGATTGCAGCGGCTAGACGCGCGTTGATCACGAGTGCTCCGGCCATATTGGCGGGGATGGTTACCGGCATAGCGATGAAACCGCCTAGCCCCGTCACGAAGCCGTTGACACCCGCCGCTTCCACTGACTCGAGGGTCAACCTCTTAATCACCTTGTCGATGTCTTCGCACTCGTCTGGTCGCACTTTTCGCGTGGGTTCACTATTTGCTTCGTAGCGGCCCCCTTGAACACGAGCCAGACGGTCTTCCGCCCACTTGATCGATCCAGCCAATGGACCGGCGCCTGAGTCGATCACCTTGCCGACCATGTTCTGAAGTTGGTCGGAGACCTTCTCAGCGAGACTGAGCGAGTCCTCGGGTTCTAATACGGTCGCGTCGGCCATCGCCGTTCCTTTCCTAGTTCTGGAATGAGAGCACCGAAGACTCTCCGCGCGTTGACTCGCAGATCAACCGGTGGATGTGGGATCAGTAGCTCTTGAGCACTGTAGCCGATGGCGAGAATTCTTCCCGGACGAGGTAGAAACAAACGTGGCAATTTGAGCTTCGGCATGGCCTAAAGCTTGTTTCGTCATCGGTCGATGAGAATGCATCGTCGCTCGTGATCCGAGACGAGGCGCGATACTTTGCGCGGCACGCTCGCGTCGCGGAACCGTACACACGCGCTACACTGAGGCCGAATTAGCTCATCTGGCATCGCGCTGGACAGCGCAACCGCTAATCCGGCCCCAGGGCTGTCAATGGCTGAAATGGAGCCCTACGATTACAACGCTTAAAATCATCTCGTCCGTGGCTGCTGGCATGGTTGTGGCCGTAGGCGGACTCGGCGTCGCAAGTGCATACGGGGTCAATCCGTTCCAGGGCAGCCGAGACGACCAGAGCCAGCCGGCCCTACTTACATCTGTCAAAGACATCAGCGAGTACCACGCTGTCGAGGGCACCTTCCAGCAGGTACTCCAAATCGAGGACGACGTCCCATGGGTTCCCGAAATCCTCGCGGGCAGGCAGACGACATTCGTTGCGGTGGGCACGGTAGGTGCATATGTGGATTTGGCAGGACTCGCCGAGGACGATTTGGTCCTGTCCCCGGACGGCAAGTCGGTCAAGGTGCGACTGCCGGAGCCGCAGCTCGACAAGCCCAATCTTGACCAGGAGCTGACCTACGTACTCGATGAGGATCGTGGAGCTTTGGATCGGATTTCCGATGCGGTCGAGTTGCCCGAGCAGTCCCAGTACTACCGGGACGCAGAAGCGAAGATAGCGGCTGCCGCGGAGGAATCGGGGCTTATAGACCGAGCAACGGAGAATACCGAGGCCATGCTGACCGGCATGTTCGGCTCGCTTAGAATTGCCGTAACCTTCCTCGATTGAGCAAGCGCCTTACCGCCAACTCACACGAAGGTCCTGCTTCTTCCAACACGACGGCGGGCCGGCCACCGAAAGGTGACCGGCCCGCCGTCGTACGCCGCGATCCTAGAAAACCCGAATGGGAATCTCCGCCGGGTCCATGAGCAACGACTCGATCTCGTCGTCGAGCCGCACCAGCGTGATTGACGCGCCGGCCATGTCCAGGGACGTGCAGTACTCCCCCACATAGCTGCGGCCCACGCTGATGCCCTGCTCCGCGAGGCGCTTGTGCGCCTGCCCGTACAGCAGGTACAGCTCGCTGATCGGGGTGCCGCCGAGGCCGTTGATCATGAGCGCCACGCGGTCGCCCTCCTTGAAGGGCAGGTCCTTCACGATCGGGACGAGCATCTCCTCGACGATCTCGTTGGCCGGCATCATCTTCGCCCTGTGCCGCCCTGGCTCACCGTGGATACCGACGCCCATCTCGATCTCGTCCTCACCGAGCTCGAACAGCGGACTGCCCTTGGCCGGGGGCGTACACGCGGTCAGCGCGACGCCCATGGTCCGGGTCACCGAGTTCACCTTCTCGCCGATGCGGACGATCTCGCCGAGGTCCGCGCCCCGCTCCGATGCGGCGGCCACGGCCTTGATGACGAAGAAGTTGCCCGCCACCCCGCGGCGCCCGATCGTGTAGGTGGAGTCCTCCACGGAGACGTCGTCGTTGATGAACAGCGTCTTCACCTCGATGCCGTCCGCGGAGGACATCTCCTCCGCCATCTCGAACACCATCTTGTCGCCCGTGTAGTTGTTCACCAGAAGGAGCACACCCTTGGGCGACGCCATGAGCTTGGTGGTCTCGTACACGTAGTCGAACGGCGGGGCCGCGAACACGTCGCCCGGACAGGCGGCGTCGAGCATGCCCTTGCCCACGATCATCACGTGGGCAGGCTCGTGCCCGGAACCGGAGCCCTGGATGATGGACACCTTGCTCTCGTCCGGGCCGTCGGCGCGCATGATCAGGTTGTACTCGGGAACGTACTTCAGGGTGTCGGGGTTGGCGAGCGCCAGGCCCTCGAGCATCTCCGGGACGAACTGCTGCGGATCATTGACGAACTTCTTCATGGGTGCTCCACATCATTGTGAGTTGGGACGGATCAGGGACAGAGAGTCAGGGCCAGTCGGCCACGATGCGTTCGATGATGACGGCAACAGCCACCGCGCCGGCGTCGGGTGAGCCGATGCTGCGTTCCCCGCTGTAGCTGGCGCGGCCGCGCCTGGCCTGGAGGCTCGACGTCGCATCCGCGCATTCACGGACCTTCGCGGCGAACGCACTCCGGCAGTCCTCCGGTGAGGCGCCCGCGGCGAGCTGGCGTTCGAGCTCGTTGGTGGCGGGGATGAGGGCGTCGAGCAGGGTCTTGTCCCCGAGTTCCGCATTGCCGCGTTTCTTGATGCCCTCGGTGGCTCCCCGGAGCATGGCGACGACGGCGGCCCCATCGATGGTCTCGGTGGTCTTCGCGGCGGCGGACGCACGCAGGAACGCCGTCCCCCACAGCGGCCCCGAGGTGCCGCCGATCCTGCTGGAGATGGCGAGCGCGATCTGCTGCAGGAAGGTGGCGGCGTCGTCGCGCTTGAGCGAGTCCCAGTCCGCCAGCACCTTCTCGAAGCCGCGGGCGAGGGAGTAGCCGAGGTCGCCGTCGCCCACCACGGCGTCGAGGTCGCCGAATTCCTTCTCCTTCTCGACTGCGGTCTGCGCCAGGGAGCGGACGACGTACTCGACGTCGTCGATCTTGGTGGTGCTCATGGTGTCTCCGTTCCGGTCGACGATGCGTGGGAAACCGACGCTGCGTGGGGGTCGGCGTCGAGTAGGGCCTGCAGCGTGGCGAGGGTGACGACGCCGCGAACACCGACGCCGTGGGGGTCCTCGAGCACCTCGGCCTGCTCCCCGTCCGGGTCCCCGAGCGAGCTGACGACGAGCGCGGCGCCCGTGAAGTCCTCCTCGCGGGTGAAGCCGCTGACGGTGACCACGGTGGCGAGGCCGGCGTCGACCGCTGCGCGCAGCCCGTTGCCGCTGTCCTCGACGACGATCGTGTCCTCTGCACGCATTCCTAGTTCGCGGAGCGCGAGGAGGTAAATGTCCGGCGCCGGTTTCTTGGCGGGCACCACGTCTCCGGCGAACACCGCGAAGTGCGAGGCGAGGTCTTCACCGACGGCATGCGTCAGGACGGCACGGACCGCGGGTTCCGCGGAGGTGGAGGCGACGGCGAGAGTCCATCCGGCGTCGTGCGCCTCCCGAACAATGCGCGCGATGCCCGGGCGTGCGGGCATGACGCCGCTCCCGACAAGGCCTTTGTAGATCTCGGTCTTTCGTTTGTGCCAGGCGAGGATCGCGGCGCCGGTGGAGCAGTCGTCATCAAGACCGAGCTCGGCGACCAGCGCGGGCGTCAGAATACTGCGCATGCGCTCCTTGCCCCCGCCGATCTTCACCTTCTCGGCGTACTCGTCAACGCTCCACTGCACGGGCACGCCGAAGTCGGTGAAGGTCTGGTTGAAGGCGGGGAGGTGACCGTACTGTTCGGTGTCGGCGAGCACGCCGTCGCAGTCGAAGATGAGGGCCGGCATGGTCAGCGGCCGCCCTTGCCCGAGCTGCCGAATTGCTTGCAGAGGTCCGTCACGAGGGCGACGACGTCGGCCCGGGTGTGCTTGAACAGCGACGGCGGGTCCCACTTGCTGTTCTGCTCGGCTTGCTTGAGGAAGGCCAGGCTGGACTGCATGTACGTCTCCTTGAGCGCCGTGGAGATGTTGACCTTCGCGCAGCCACGGGCGATGAGATCGGCGAACTGCTCGGCGCTCAGGCCGCTGCCGCCGTGCAGGGCGATCGGCACGTTCCGCGCCTCGACGATCTGCGTGACGCGTCCGGCGTCGAGCACCGGTGCGGCCTTGTAGCTGCCGTGAGCGTTGCCGATCGAGGGGGCGAAGACGTCGATCCCGGTGGCGTCGATGAACGCGAGCGCCACCTCGAGGCTCTGCTGCTTGGAGACGTCGTCGGACCCGTGGTCGTCCTCGACGCCGGTGATGGCCTCGATCTCACCCTCCACCTGGGCGCCGTAGCTGCGAGCCTCGGCGACGACCTCGACGGTCTGGCGCTGGTTCTCCTCGACCGGGAGGTTGGACGCATCGAAGAGCACGGAGTTCCAGCCGGCCTTCAGGCATTCGGTGACGACGTCGCGGTCCGGGCAGTGGTCCAGGTGCAGGGTGACGGGCACCTCGATGCCGCGCGTCATCGACTGCCACATGTCGAACAGCACCCGCGAGCCGATGCTGCGCACGGTCTTCACCGAGGTCTGCAGGATCACCGGGGAGTTCGCCTCCACGGCACCGGCGAGCACACCCTCCATGGTCAGATCATTGAAGATGTTGATGGCGGGCACCCCGTAACGTGCCTCGAATGCCGGATCGACGATGTCCTTCAGCGGTACAACAGCCACGGTGTTACCTCCTGGTCAGGCTGTCCCTCACGCTAGGGCGGCATCCCCGCGTTGGGTATGGGGGTTCTCCCACCCGTCCCCTGGGGGGAATCACCACCTCGCCAGCAGCCGGCGCGGGTGGTTGAGTGGGCCGCGGCTGCCCGGCCACCCACTTCGACGACGAAGGACCCCCATGACTCCCGGATCAGTACTCGAAACCATCACGTCCAAAGAGGCCTGCCTCGTCATCGATGCCGCGGCGGCGAAGGCCGAGGAGATCGGCCAGCCGATGGACATCGCAGTGGTCGACGCCGGTGGCAACCTGAAGGCGCACGTGCGGATGGACGGCGCGAACATCGGCAGCATCACCATCGCGATCAACAAGGCCTACACGGCCATCGCGTTCCAGTGCGAGACCGGGGACCTGCAGGGCGTCACCCGTCCCGACGGTCCCATCTACGGGCTGAGCGATGCTCACGGCGGGCGCCTCGTGGTGTTCCCCGGCGGCATCCCGCTGGTGCGCGACGGCAGCATCGTGGGCGCCATCGGCGTCTCCACCGGCACCATCGAGCAGGATCAGGAGGTCGCCTCTGCCGGCGCCGCAGCCTACCTAGAGTTCGCGATTGCCTGACCCTGGCGCTGCAGTGTCAGCCCGCTAGGAGCGATCATTTTCACGTGACGTGCCGGACTCGGCGATCCGCTTGATGGCGGCGAGCGTCTGCGGGATGCCCTGGAGCGCCTGCCGGGTCCGGTCAAGAATCTGCGCGGGCGCGTCAGCCCCGAACTTCTCCTCGAACATGGCGATGCCGCCCGGTAGGAAATCCCAGGACTCGGTCAGAGTGGTCCCGGTGCCGGCCGGGGTCAGCGTGTAGCCCCAGCGAACCCTGTCGCCGCCAACCACCCATGCGAACTCACGGCCGCGCTCTGCGGCCACGACCTGCGACCGGGTCTCCCAGGTGCGGTGGGGAAGCTCATTGCGCCCTGTAAACCAGGCTCCGACCTGGCCTGCACTGATGTCGTCCTCCCACCAGCACCGCGTACACACCGGACTCCACTCGCCGGTGCGGGTGATGTCGGAGACCAAATCGTAGATGCTCTCCGCCGACGCCTGAATCGTGACGGACTCCTGGTGGCGGCGGATCTCTGTCTGGCTCATGCGCCCATTCTCACAGAAGAATCCCCTCGTCCTGCGGAAACCGCCTCCAGCACGGATGGCCCGGGCCCTCGCTACCGAGGGGACCGGCTGCAGCAATTCGTAGCCGCATAGACTGGGTTCTCGCGCCGGCTACGGAAGGCCCCCACATGTTGAGCACCGAACGAACCGGCACCGGAAAGCCACTCGTCCTCGTACATGGGCTCGGCTCGAGCGTCCGCACCTGGGATCCCGTCCTCCCCTTGCTGCAGGAACAGCGCGAGGTCATCGCCCTCGACCTCCCCGGGTTCGGCGGCAGCGAGCCGCTCGCGGGGGAAGTTACCGTCGCGACCCTCACGGACGCCGTCGAGCAGTTCCTCGAGCAGGCGGACCTGAGCAACGCGGATATTGTCGGAAGCTCGATGGGTGCGCGGATCGTGGTCGAGCTGGCGCGGCGGGGTCACGCCGGCAACGTCGTCGCCCTCGATCCCGGAGGATTCTGGAACGACACCCAGGTGCGCATCTTCAACGGCAGCATCACCGCGTCCATTGCACTGGTACGGCGTCTCCAGCCCGTCCTGCCGTCGCTCGTCCAGCAGGCTGCGGGTCGGACGGCGCTGCTCGCCCAGTTCTCCGCCGCCCCCTGGAAGCTCGACCCGGACCTCGTCCTGACGGAGCTCCGCGGATTCGCCGCCTCGCCAAGTCTTGACGAAGCGCGTAAGTCACTCGCGCACGGACCACGCCAGGCAGGCGCGCCTCGAGGGACGATCAAGGGCACGCTGGCATTCGGCTGGGGCCGGTCGGACAGGGTCACCCCGCTCAGTGAGGCCGCCGTCGCCATGTCTCTCTATCCGGACGCCACCCTGCACGTCTTCGAGGACTGCGGGCACTTCCCGCACTGGGACCAGCCGCAGGAGACAGCGCGACTCATCCTCGACGCCACCGCCGCTCGGTCCTTGTAACTGTTCTCTGAGCTTGCTCCACTGAGAAATCTGTCTGCGTCTTGCACGGCGACCTGTGCCAGCGAACTGACCAGTAGGCGATAAGAAGAGGAAAGATTCCCTACCGCAGGTAGAACCTTCTTCCGCTAACCGCTAAGAGTTCCATCCCTTCGTTTCGGTCGCGGTCCGGATCCATTTCGGAGGTTTGATCGACTTGACCCGAACGATCCCAAGTGGCGCATTGTCTGCTGGTTCGCGTTGCTGGTGGAGAATTCATGGACGTTCTCCGGGCAGTAGTAGCGGCCGACTACGAAGGTGATTGCCCCATACGCCCAACCATCGCACAGGGTAGCGGGAAGGCGGGTATCATCGGCAACCGCAGGCTCGTAAGCATAAATCAGCATTCCTTCCATTTCTGAGCGGTGACTGGGTTGGAGGCGGAGGAGATGAGCAAGCCCGAACGACGCCACGACGAGCGAACGGTTGCCACAACGGTTCCCGCCGTCAACGTGTCGGGTGGGACAGTCGGCGTGATCGGCGATCACGCCACAGTGGTGATGCCACGGCGGTCATTGAGTTGGCCGATGGTTCTGGGTTCTGCCCCACGCGTGGCTTCGGCGTTCCAGCCGCGGACAGCGATCATTGAACAGATAGCCCCAGTCGCCGGCACGGATGCGTCGCAGCATGCAGCTGCGTGGGTGCTGTCGGGGACCGGCGGTGTGGGCAAAACGCAGATTGCTGCGGGCATGTTTGCTTCCAGCTCGGCGGACCTGCGGGTGTGGGTGAACGCAGAATCCCGGGAGTCGGTGCTTGTCAGTTTCGCCGAGGCTGCCATCCACCTGGATCTTGCCGATGTCGATGGTGACCCGGAGCAGTTGGCCGGTTTGTTTCTAGGATTCCTGGCCGCCACGAACCGGGCATGGTTGGTGGTGCTGGATAACATCGATGCAGTTCCCGATCTCGCCGGGCTGTGGCCTCCGGCCGGCGGGCACCTGATCGTAACTACCCGTCGTCGGGACGCAGCCCTCTCTGGTGCTGGCCGGACAGTGAGCGATGTCGGCGTTTTCATGGAGGCAGAAGCCAACAATTACCTGCACGAGCGCATAAGTCCCCTGCTGGAGGACTTGCCTGAGGACGCGCTCACCGACAGCGGCGAGCTGGCTGAGGATCTAGGCCGGTTACCGTTGGCATTGGCACAGGCCGCAGCCGTGATCATCGACCAAGGCATCACCTGCACCCAATATCGCACCTGGTTCGCTGACCGCACCCACGCGTTGGACGAGTTGTTTCCGACGGACGCAGACGCCGACGGGTACGCCAAGACAGTGGCAACAACCTGGGAGCTGGCCGTAACAGCCGCCGACCGTATCAACCCGACCGGATTGGCCCGCCCCATGGCGGTTCTAATTGCGATGCTTGATCCCGCCGGGGCACCCGAAACGGTACTGACGAGCCAAGCGGCCTGCACTTACTTGTCGGAGACGACCGGAACACCAGTCACCGGACTCATGGCGCGGAAAGCGCTGCGGGCTTTGCATCGCCTATCACTCATCGACCACGACCTTGGCCTCGGCAGTGCGCCCGCGGTACGGATGCACAACCTGACAGGCCGGGCCATTCAACAAACCCTCAGCCCGGAAGCAATCACTACAGCCGGCCGCAGCGTGGCCGACGGGCTACTCGAGATCTGGCCCCCGATCGCAGATAACCCCCTGCTGGCGGAATCGCTGAGGTCCAATACAACTGCCCTAGCCAGCACCGCTCCTACCGGGCTATGGGACAGCAACGGAGCCCATCCCCTACTATTTCGCAGCGGACAGTCCCTCAACGAAGCAGGACTAATCGGACCAGCCATCCAGTACCACCAGGAACTATACGAGGAGGCAAAGCAACGGTTTGGACCCGACCACCCGGTCACGCTCAACTCGCAGAACAACCTCGCCTGCGCCTACGAGTCGGCGGGAAAACTGGAGAAGGCGATCCCCCTTCACGAGCAAACCCTCACCGACCGGAAACGGGTCCTCGGACCCGACCACCCCGACACCCTGGGGTCACAGAACGACCTCGCGTGCGCCTATGAATCGTCGGGAAAACTGGAGAAGGCGATCTCCCTCTATGAGCAAACCCTCACCGACCGGAAACGGGTCCTCGGACCCGACCACCCCCACACGCTCAACTCGCAGAACAACCTCGCCTACGCCTACCGAGCGGCCGGAAAACTCGAGAAGGCAATCCTGCTCTACAAAAAGACCCTTACCGACTCGCAACGGATCCTGGGACCAGATCACCCGGACACCCTAAGTTCTCAGAACAACCTCGCCTACGCCTACCGAGCGGCCGGAAAACTCGAGAAGGCGATCCCCCTTCACGAACAAACCCTCACCGACCGGAAACGGGTCCTCGGACCCGACCACCCCCACACGCTCAACTCGCAGAACAACCTCGCCTGCGCCTACGAGTCGGCGGGAAAACTGGAGAAGGCGATCTCCCTCTATGAGCAAACCCTCACCGACCGGAAACGGGTCCTCGGACCCGACCACCCCGACACCCTGGGGTCACAGAACGACCTCGCGTGCGCCTATGAATCGTCGGGAAAACTGGAGAAGGCGATCTCCCTCTATGAGCAAACCCTCACCGACCGGAAACGGGTCCTCGGACCCGACCACCCCCACACGCTCAACTCGCAGAACAACCTCGCCTACGCCTACCGAGCGGCCGGAAAACTCGAGAAGGCAATCCTGCTCTACAAAAAGACCCTTACCGACTCGCAACGGATCCTGGGACCAGATCACCCGGACACCCTAAGTTCTCAGAACAACCTCGCCTACGCCTACCGAGCGGCCGGAAAACTCGAGAAGGCGATCCCCCTTCACGAACAAACCCTCACCGACCGGAAACGGGTCCTCGGACCCGACCACCCCCACACGCTCAACTCGCAGAACAACCTCGCCTGCGCCTACGAGTCGGCGGGAAAACTGGAGAAGGCGATCTCCCTCTATGAGCAAACCCTCACCGACCGGAAACGGGTCCTCGGACCCGACCACCCCGACACCCTGGGGTCACAGAACGACCTCGCGTGCGCCTATGAATCGTCGGGAAAACTGGAGAAGGCGATCTCCCTCTATGAGCAAACCCTCACCGACCGGAAACGGGTCCTCGGACCCGACCACCCCCACACGCTCAACTCGCAGAACAACCTCGCCTACGCCTACCGAGCGGCCGGAAAACTCGAGAAGGCAATCCTGCTCTTCGAACAAACCCTCACCAATTCCCAGCGGGTCCTAGGCCAGGATCACCCATACACCCTAGGCTTCCGAAACAACCTCGCTTCCGCCTACCAAGCAGCAGGAAAACCGGAGCAAGTAACTCAGCTTTTCGAGCACTAACAGGGTCTGAAATCCCGCAAGGCATAGCACACTACAATCTCACAACCAATAAGCGGTTTTAGATCAGGGACTGTCCGGGGACCTGCGTAGCGCCTGGCGGTTTTCATCAGCGAGTGGCGCCCTCAAAGGGACTGTCGTATAAACGGTGTGTGGGTCCGGCATTTCATTAGTGGTTGGTTTTCTCGAATCGGCCCGCGAAGGTGATCGCGAACGCGTTGAGTGCGGGTTTCCACCTGATCACCCAGCGTGCTCTGCCGCCGCCGGTCGGGTCAAGGGACCTGGTGACGAGGTAGAGACACTTCAGGGCTGCGGCCTCGTTCGGGAAATGACCCCTGGCCCGCACCGCTCGGCGGTAGCGCGCGTTGATCGACTCGATCGCGTTCGTCGTGCAGATCACCCGACGAATCTCCACGTCGTACTCAAGGAAGGGTACGAACTCCGCCCAAGAGCTTTCCCAGAGCTTCACGATCGCCGGATACCGTGAGCCCCACTCGGCGGCGAACTCCGTGAACCGGTCCTTTGCCGCAGCCTCACTCGGGGCCGTATAGACGGGTTTGAGGGCTTTGACGATGCCGTCACGGTGTTGGCGGCCGGCGTAACGGAAGCTGTTGCGGATCAGGTGCACGACGCACTGCTGCACCACGGTCCGCTCCCAGGTGGTCGTGATCGCTTCCGGCAGGCCCTTGAGCCCGTCACAGACGGCAATGAGCACATCGGTGACGCCACGGTTCTTCAGCTCGGAGAAGACCTGCAGCCAGAACCTCGCGCCTTCACCTCCGTCGCCGGCCCAAATGCCCAGGATCTCCCGTTCCCCATGCGCGGTGACGCCCATGACCACATAGAACGGAGTGTTCCGCACTTGTCCATCGCGGACCTTCACGACGATCGCATCGACGAAGAGCACCGGGTAGAGCGGGTCCAAAGGCCGAGAGGACCACTCGGACAGCTCCCCGGCGACTTTCTCCGTGATTCGGCTGATGGTGTCCTTGGAGACCTTCGCCCCGTAGACCTCCTCGAAGTGCGCCGCGATTTCCCCGGTGGTCAGCCCGCGGGCGGAGAGGGAGAGCACAATCTGATCGATCCCGTCCAGGCGCCGTTTCCGCTTGGGCACGATCACCGGTTCGAACGACCCGTCGCGATCCCTTGGCACCTCGATCTCGACTGGGCCGATCTCGGTCAGCACGGTCTTCGACCTCGTGCCGTTGCGCATATTCGCTGCGATCGGCATCCCGCCGTGCTCGTGCCCGAGGTGCTCCGTCAACTCGGCATCCAACGCCGTCTCGAGAACGTTCTTCGTCAGCTGGTTCAACAGCCCACCAGGGCCGACCAAGCTCACGCCCTGCTCCTTAGCCTGGGCAAGCAGGCGTTCGGCAAGGTCCTTTTGATCGATGAATTCTCCCGTCACAGGATCGATCATCGTCTCTGATACTTCGGTCGTGAAGTCGTTCACGGCAATCTCCTCTCGGATCAGGCCGGCCCCTCACACACCGTTTTTCTTACAGTCCCCCCTCAAACCCACGAAAATGATTGCGACGCGTTTAGCGCGGATGTCTACCTCACTACTCAGCGTGTTATACCACCCCGGTTGGATCAAGAGACAGGGGGACGAGTTGAAAACATTTTAAAGCAGTGTTTTGTCAGGGAAGTGCGCGCGCGCCTCGACCGCCAGCCGGTAACAAAATTAGTCAACTCGATCGCGTTCATCGTGCAGATGACTCAGCGGATCTCGAAGTCGTATTCAAGGAAGGCCCGAACTTTGCCATGTGCTCCCCAGAGCTTCCTGACTGTAAGTGCTAAGGTTATTCCCTTTGGCGCAGGTAGTTTTAGAACAAAGTGGTTACATTTGGCTGGCTAGATAGCAGGCATCAGGCAACTATGGTATTCCCAGCTGCCTTCCTTGAGTTGCCGCTCGCGCTCACACCGGTGTCGTAGTAGCCGCGGGAGCGGCGATCAAGGCACATGACGGCTTACTACTCGTGCGCTTCGTGTATAACTTCGGTAGGCTTCGGAACAATCCTGGCGCCAACAGCTAAGGGTGCTTTTTGAAAGGGCGGTTGTGTCGTGGATCCGGTTACGTTGATTGTGGCAGCACTGGTGGCGGGAGCCACCTCAGGAGTGACAGATACTGTTTCCCAAGCCGTCAAGGATGGGTATGCAGGGCTGAAAAACGTACTAGCTGTGAAGTTCGCTGGCAACCCTAAGTCCGAACAAGCGCTGGCTGACTACGAGGCCGACCCCGACACCTACGAGAAACCACTGGCCAAGCAGCTTAAGGAAACCGGAGCAGACCAGGACACCGAAGTCCTGGCAGCAGCGGAGGCAGTCCTCAAAGCAGCCGAACAAGCCGGAGTGAAGACGAAATACCACATCACAGTGACCGGCGGGAAGGTCGGAATCATCGGGGATCATGGAACCGTAACCTTCAACTAGCTGGCATTTCGCCCACGTCAGTGACTGAATTGGAGGTACTGGAATGAACAAGCCCCAACAGGACCCTGACAAGGCAACGGTTCCCGCCGTCAACGTGTCGGGTGGGACAGTCGGCGTGATCGGCGATCACGCCACAGTGGTGATGCCACGGCGGTCATTGAGTTGGCCGATGGTTCTGGGTTCTGCCCCACGCGTGGCTTCGGCGTTCCAGCCGCGGACAGCGATCATTGAACAGATAGCCCCAGTCGCCGGCACGGATGCGTCGCAGCATGCAGCTGCGTGGGTGCTGTCGGGGACCGGCGGTGTGGGCAAAACGCAGATTGCTGCGGGCATGTTTGCTTCCAGCTCGGCGGACCTGCGGGTGTGGGTGAACGCAGAATCCCGGGAGTCGGTGCTTGTCAGTTTCGCCGAGGCTGCCATCCACCTGGATCTTGCCGATGTCGATGGTGACCCGGAGCAGTTGGCCGGTTTGTTTCTAGGATTCCTGGCCGCCACGAACCGGGCATGGTTGGTGGTGCTGGATAACATCGATGCAGTTCCCGATCTCGCCGGGCTGTGGCCTCCGGCCGGCGGGCACCTGATCGTAACTACCCGTCGTCGGGACGCAGCCCTCTCTGGTGCTGGCCGGACAGTGAGCGATGTCGGCGTTTTCATGGAGGCAGAAGCCAACAATTACCTGCACGAGCGCATAAGTCCCCTGCTGGAGGACTTGCCTGAGGACGCGCTCACCGACAGCGGCGAGCTGGCTGAGGATCTAGGCCGGTTACCGTTGGCATTGGCACAGGCCGCAGCCGTGATCATCGACCAAGGCATCACCTGCACCCAATATCGCACCTGGTTCGCTGACCGCACCCACGCGTTGGACGAGTTGTTTCCGACGGACGCAGACGCCGACGGGTACGCCAAGACAGTGGCAACAACCTGGGAGCTGGCCGTAACAGCCGCCGACCGTATCAACCCGACCGGATTGGCCCGCCCCATGGCGGTTCTAATTGCGATGCTTGATCCCGCCGGGGCACCCGAAACGGTACTGACGAGCCAAGCGGCCTGCACTTACTTGTCGGAGACGACCGGAACACCAGTCACCGGACTCATGGCGCGGAAAGCGCTGCGGGCTTTGCATCGCCTATCACTCATCGACCACGACCTTGGCCTCGGCAGTGCGCCCGCGGTACGGATGCACAACCTGACAGGCCGGGCCATTCAACAAACCCTCAGCCCGGAAGCAATCACTACAGCCGGCCGCAGCGTGGCCGACGGGCTACTCGAGATCTGGCCCCCGATCGCAGATAACCCCCTGCTGGCGGAATCGCTGAGGTCCAATACAACTGCCCTAGCCAGCACCGCTCCTACCGGGCTATGGGACAGCAACGGAGCCCATCCCCTACTATTTCGCAGCGGACAGTCCCTCAACGAAGCAGGACTAATCGGACCAGCCATCCAGTACCACCAGGAACTATACGAGGAGGCAAAGCAACGGTTTGGAACAGACCACCCGGTCACGCTAGTTTTACAGAACACTGTCGCCTATGCCTACCAACTTGCGGAAAAGCTCGACCAAGCGATACCCCTCTACGAACGAAACCTCGCTAAGTGCTTGCAAATTTTGGGACCAGACCACCCGGGGACACTGGTAACTCAAAACAATCTCGCGTACTCGTACCAGACATCGGGAAAACTTGAGCAGGCAATCTCGCTTCATAAGCAAACCATAGCGACCCTCCAACGGATCGTGGGACCAGGCCATCCTGACACACTTAATTCGCGAAATAACCTCGCCTTGGCCTACCAGTTAGCAGGAAAGCTAGACCAAGCCATCCCACTTCATGAGCAAAACCTTGCTGACTTCCAAAGCACCTTAGGACCAGAACACCCGTCCACCTTAAATGCACGAAACAATCTTGCTGGCGCCTACCAAGAACATGGACAGTTCGACCAAGCCATCCCACTTCATGAGCAAAACCTTGCTGACTTCGAAAGCACCTTAGGACCAGAACACCCGTCCACCTTAAATGCACGAAACAATCTTGCTGGCGCCTACCAAGAACATGGACAGTTCGACCAAGCCATCCCACTTCACAAACAAAACCTTGCTGACTTCGAAAGCACCTTAGGACCAGAACACCCCTCCACCTTAAATGCACGAAACAATCTTGCCGGCGCCTACCAAGAACATGGAAACCTCGACCAAGCAATCGAACATTACGAACGAAACTTTTCCGAATATCGAAGACTATTGGGCCCAAATCACCCCTACACGCTGCGATCGCAGAACAACCTTGCTGGCGCTTACCAGACTGCGGGAAGACTCAATCAGGCGGTCCCCTTATTCAAACAGAACCTCACCGAATCACAGAGGATTCTGGGACCAGAACACCCGGATACGCTGCGGTCGCGGAATAACCTCGCGAATGCCTACCACCAGCAGGGAAAACTCGACCAAGCCATCCCTCTATACGAACAGAACCTCGCCGAATCACAGAGTATTTTGGGGCCACACCACCCCTCAACTCTGACCTATCTAGAGAATCTTGCTAATGCCAAAAGTCATCCTCAGTAGTGATTGAGTGGAACTCAAGCGGGCGACCTAATGTACCAAAGTTTTTTCGAGGGTATTCTAGTTGTAGGAAAAATGAAAAGTTGCCACAAATTCCGTCCGTGTTTCAACCCAACCTGACTTCCGAGGGCGCAACAAAATAGGTTTCGTAACCGTTGGGTGCGACACTTTCCGTCAGGACAATACCGCTTCCCCGCCAGCGCTGCTTCCCTCCTGTTTTGCATCCCTATGACGCAAGCAGAGGTGCGGAATCGCTAAGGAGCAGTCGGTTTTAAGACAGTTTCTGGCTTACCAACGCAGAGGAGCACGTAGCGTTCGGTATCCGTTCCCTGTCGTTCTCGTCCAAGGGGACAACACTCCACTGGGGTGGCGCCTCAGTACATAGGCTGAGGACGGGCGCCGGGAACTACGTGGAGTTAGTGGTCGCCTGAAGCTGGTGCCGCAGCCCCACCAGCATGGTGCGGTTTCGGGCTCCGGTCTTGCGGAGCATCGCGCCCACGTGCTTCTCCACCGTCTTGGCGGAGATCCCGAGGCGCGTGGCAATCTGCTTGTCCGCCAGCCCCTCGGCCAGCAGGTCGCGCACCTCCAGTTCGCGGACGGTCAGGTGAGCTGTGCTCGGCGTTGCCTCGGCTGCTTGCCGCGTCTCGGCGAGCCGCGTGAAGATCGCCCCGTCCAGCAGGGCGTCACCGCGGGCGGCAGCGACGACGACGCGCGCCACCTCGGTGGGCGTCGAGGACAGCGAGAGAAAACCCCGCACGCCCGACGACGCCGCTGTCGCCAGCTGCTCGTCCGTGGGACAGTCGACGACGGCGACCACGGGCCGCTCGACGGTGTCCCCGCTGGTCACTTGGGCCCCGGCGTACTGGCCGAGCAGGTGCTCGTCGAGGACAATCATGTCCGGTTGCAGCAGGGACACCGCGTCGGTGAGGTCCTCGAAAGTGGCGAGTTCACCGAGCACGTGGACGGACGGTTCGGAGGTTTCCAGCAACCGGACGAGCCCGGCCCGGACGAGCGGCTGGGCACAGGCGACGATGACCTTCCAGCGGTCCCGGGAGGCATCGCCGTTGGAGGAGTAGGGCACCTGCGCGCGGATGCTGGTTCCCCAGCCTGGGGTCGAGTCGACATGAAGTTCACCCCGGAGGTAGTGGGCGCGGGCCGCCATGCCATGGAGGCCAAGCCGGCTGCACTGCACGCTTACTGCATCACTCGCGATGTCCGGGCGCTCGAAGCCGCGCCCGTTGTCCTCGACCACCACGGTCATGCCGGTGGTGTCGTAGAAAATGCCTACTCGGCACGTGGTGGCTCGGGCATGGGCGACGACGTTGGCCACAGCTTCCTGGATAACCATGAAGAGCTGGTGGGCGACGACGGGCGCCAGTTCGTGCGGTTCGCCGGTCACGAGGAGCGTCAGGTCGATGGGGTAACTGCTGCCGACACTGTCGAGTTCTCGACGTACTGCCTCTTCGAGAGTACTGCCGGCAAGGCTGGACGGTGCGAGGCCCAGCACGGAGCGTCGGGTCTCGAAAAGCGCTTCGTGGGCGAGCACGCGGGCGGAGTCGATGTGCTGGATGGAGTGCGATCCGCCCGGCGTCGCCCTGTCGGCCCGGTCGAGGTGCAGCAGGAGTGAGCCGAGCGACCGGCCGATGGTCTCGTGGACGCTTTGAACGACCCGTTCGCGTTCACCTGCGACCGCCGCCTCGCGCGCCTTTGCTGCGGCGGCCTGGTGGAGCCGGGAGTTCATGATGGCGATGGCGGCGTGGTTGGCGAAGAGTTCCACGAGGGAGGCGTCTGCTGCGGCGAAGTTGCGGTCCGGGCCACCGCTGAAGATCGCGAACGTGCCGATGATGGCCCCGTCCCACGCGATGGGCACTCCGATGACGGCGCTCCCCCAGCGTGGGTCAGCGGAGTCAATGTGGCCGTTGGGCACGGACGCATAGCGGTCGAGAATGACCGTTCCGCGCGTGGCGACGATTCGGCCGGTCAGACCCTCGGTCAGTGGAAAAGTCTGGCCCTGGTGGCACCCGACGCCCTGATCCACTTCCTTGCGGTAGTACCCCTCGGCTTCATGGACTATCGAGATGGAGCCGCTCTCACAGTCGAGGAGTGCGACGGCGTGCCCGAGGACGCGCTCGAGTAGCGGGACCAGCTCAAATTGCCCGGCGAGATCTCCGGCGAGCTCGGTGATGCGGTCAAGTTCCGAGAGCGGGGTCTGAGTCGGGCGATTCTGGCTCTGGTTCGGCGTGGGAAGCTGCGGCATGTACGGCACCTGTCTCCTGCAACCCGGCGCGACGCTGCGCACGGGCCTTCAGGATAGCGGGCCGAGTGCAAGGTGCGGCACAGTGCCTACCAATTCTCCTAGCGGACGAGCGCTGCCATCGCCGCGCTTATCCGCCAGGAGGATGCTGCGACGTAGACAGGTTCCTCGTTGCGAGATCACATCAGTAATCTGCTGTGCAACCATAGCCCCATGAGTGATACCACAAGCGACGAGTCCAAAGCGGCCGGTTCCGATCGTGATCACACAGTCATACCCAGTCACCTCTGGGATTACGCGCAGGATCAGTCTGTTCTTACCGAGGCCGCCCAGGACATCCGCCGGTACCTCGAGGAACTTGCCCGAAGAGGGAGCATAAATCTGCACACGATCGAGTCTCGCGCCAAAAGCCTTTCTTCTTACCAAAATAAGTCTGAAAAGGAACTTGAAGATGGCTCGCGTAAATATTCTGACCCTGCTACTCAGATTCATGACTGCGTTGCCGCACGGGTCATAGTATTCACGACTCGAACCAGGAACGATCTTGCCGATCTCATTGAGAACCACGCAGAAGTAATCGAGCGCGTGAACCCCGGCGATCTGAAACACAACGGATATGACAGCGAACACTTAGTCATTAAGAGTCTTAAGAAGCAAGATGAACGCGCTCGCTATGGTGCCCTTGGTAAATATTTCGAGAAATACCGCGGGCTTGAAATCCAGATTAGGAGCGTAGCCGGTCACGCTTGGGCCGAGTACGAACACGATCTTCGCTACAAATCCGGAGCTTACCAAGAGCTCTCCGACGACGGTAAAGGCCAGATAAATCAATGGTTTATTGAAGCGGGTGGCATGCGGAGATACATGGACGAGATTTTCGAACGTATCGAGGCGAGAGTTTTCATTGGAGAGCAGGAACTACCGCAACCGGTCGACCATGAACCTCCTTTGGCGCAGCAAGAGGGGGACGACATCGATGACGATCTTGCTGAATACGACGATCCTCGCCCTCTTGATGAGGAAGCGCTTCGGGATGTCATAACAGCCCGCTTTCCAGGTTACGACACCGGGCAGACGGGAGCTGTAGAAGAGCTACTGACCCATCTTGAACAATTGCGGGTCTCAACAGTTGGCGAGCTCGAGGCTGCGCTCGTGAACCTCGAACAGGGCCAAGTTGCCCGACTCATGGACTACCCAAGCGACACAAGCGGAGTTAGAAGGTTGGATGATGAATTGCTGGCAACCTTCACGGACACATATGTAGAGACTGCATTGGGGGAGGATCGAAAGCAGTTTCTCCGCCTCCGCTTGCGCAGAGTCCGCGGAAAGTTTGCGATCTACACTGTCGAAGTCGCTAAGCGACCGTCGCGGCTTCTGACCGCGGCAAGTGCAGTTCGCGAAACTGCGAAATTAGTCGCGAACCTCGGTGGTGTTGATTTGGTTTCCATCGAAGGAGCAATCTCCACCGAACGAAACCATCTAAATCCTTCCACTAAGGCGAGGACTATTAGGACCCAGCACGGACCAATCTTCGTCGCCACGAACATGACCCGGTCGTGGGCGGAGAGCATCATCAAAGAGTTGATCCGGCGGGTCCCCAACCACTCTATCCGAGTACTGCGAGCGGGTGATTTGCTTATCGAATCGTCAGCGAGCAAATTACTTTAGGCTCGTGCGAATAACAAAACTCGCGGTACGAGACTTTCCCCACTTCGGGGCTGCAGGATAGCGGGCCGCCGTGGACCTCAGGTTCCGTTGTTTCCCAGAACCTGAGGATACGACTTACCGCAAGCAACCTTGCAACCGCACGACCTGTTGTCCCTAGTTCCCAGGCCCAAACTGGGTTACGTGACCAAGCTTTTCGTGCGGCGGTGAGTTCCAATCAAGCAAGCGGCGATACCCGTGATCGCGAGTGGCAGGAGGAAAGAGCACATGGCCTGACGTCATCGCCCCGGTGCCTAACCATTCGAGCGCGTCACCTAGTTTAATCTCAACCACACCAACAACCTGTTCCTTCATAGATCCAAACGGCACTCCGCCACTATCTAGTCGAGAAGGTGCTATGAGTGCTCCATGCTGCGCGTGAGGTCGTAGGTACACTGATGGAACCGCATAGCGAAGGTCAACAAATCTCGTTGAAGGCCCGACTCGATAGCCAGGCACGGAAGTGGGGTCGATAGACCCAGTTTCGAATACTGCGATATATGCTTTCGCGTCTGGCCCTTCCTGGGCGATGGACCGCCTTCGATGATGCGCGTATCTTCCCTCCGTAATTTGCTGATGACATGCGAACCAAAGGGCAATCCAAATATTATCCACAACGTCCAGCCAACGCGTTTTCAGCCCGTAATGCTGAAGTAGAGGCTCAACGACAGCCCGATAAGTCCCACTCACCAGCGCATTCGGGTTGTCCTTGACAAACTGAGACTGCTCATTGCATAAATGCAAACTCGAGAAATTCTTGTTATGACGGCAGGCGCAGTCCTGCCCGTATATCGAGGATATGTAATCCTTCAATTTTTCTGCGTAGTCTGCATGACTGTTTTCAGTCAGTGAGCGAAAGCCCGTTGCCGTCATATCATCGTAAAGCTGCGACTGCCCGCGATAGAGAACAACACCTGCCTCGCACGTGAACTTCAACCATCCCACTACTTGGGTTAGAGCATTGGGATCCGAGATAGAATAAACGGTCCAACCACCTTCAAGCCGTTGGTCAACCCCACTGAACGTTGCCTTTCCTCGCATTTTTCTCCTAGGTAGTCGTTCGCCGCACTAAGCTCGAAGCATAAGTTCCGGCTAGTGACATTAGTGTGATGCTGGTTCGCACAAGATCCGGTGTGCGTCACCAGTCAAGGCGGGATTTATTGCGCCACCGCTGCTGCCTCTGCAAACACATCTGCCGGCATGGGACGGTGCAGCTTCCACGTGATCGCGATGGGCTTCTCACCCGAGTGCTGTACGTAGTCCACCGCACCGAGGCAGGTGTAAGGCACGGCGAGCCCGGTCTCGTCCTCTGCAGTGGGCCGCGTGAAGATCAGTATTTGAGAACCGTGCCCCTTCCGGTCCAGGTACCGGCGCCCAGTCGGGCTTGAGGGCGAGGTCGCATTCTGAGATTCCCAGTGGAACAGCTCAGGACTGATCGCATAGTCCTTGTACATCGTCGACGCTGAATGATTCTTGTCGTCCTTGTTGAGCGTAACGAAGAAGGCGTCCGTGGAGGTTTGAGAACACCAGGCAACGCCTTCGCGGTGCTGCACGTTCTTCCCCGCTTCGAGGGAACCGTAGTTCAGCGCGGCGAGTACCTCCTCTCGGCGGTAAGTGGCGTGCGACAGGAGTGGAATGTGCTGCAAACCTAAGCCGAGGCCCTTGCCCGCGTGCCGCGATGTCGCCACCCCAAGCTCAATCAACTGCCGAATCTCGCTGCACACGAAGCGGTATTGGCGAAGGTGATTGAGGCCGGCGTCGTACGTGCTGAATCCGCCGCCGTCGTTCCAGAGTGTATAGAACAGCATGCGCGCGAAGGTCTGCTCGCGCGGACCGAGATCGGCGTAGGGCGGGCACGACGGATCACAGAGCTTCGCATACGCCTCTCCGCGCTCGGGGTCATCGACGTGAAGGAAACGCACCATCCGACCAAGGAGCTTTTGCTCGTCTGGAGTGGACAGTGCGAGGATCTGCAGGCCCGTGCCGGCTTCCGCGAGGGAACCGATCAAACCGGCCTGACGTAGGTAGCCGGTCCAGGAGTCCTTTGCGTTTCGATACAGCTGCTTAAGGTCGTTGCCAGACTTTTCGAGATACGAAGCCAAGTTCGTCTCGCCATAGGACGCAATGTCCTGGATAAGCTGCTTCCGGCTGAACCGAAGCTGGGACCTGATGTTGTCGAGTACGACCTTCTGAGCGAGACGATCGAGGATGATCTGCGACCCCGACGGGAGGTATGGGAACTCATCCTCCACGGCCTTCTCAAGTTGCTTCCGTCCGTAACCAGTAAGGGCTCGGTACCGGAGGTCGAACCGGAACTCACGGCGTTGTTGGCCGATGAAGTCCAACACCGTGAGTACAGACTTCCCTTCAGCTCTCCTAAGTCCACGGCCAAGTTGTTGGAGGAAAACCGTCGAGCTCTGAGTGGGCCGCAGGAGGAGCACCGTGTCTACCTGCGGTAGGTCGAGGCCCTCGTTGAAGAGATCGACGGTGAAGAGACAGTTGATAGTTGAGTCTCGAAGCTGCGCGAGGGCGAGCGCCCGCGCAGCGTCGTCGGTACCACCATCGATCGCAAGTGAGCGGATCCCCGCCCGGTTGAAGACCTCTGCCATGTAGTGCGCGTGCTGAACTGATACGCAGAACCCGAGCGCGCGCATGTCGTCCGTATTGGTGACTTTGTCACGCACTTCTCGGATCACCTTCGCTGCGCGGGCGTCGTTCCCCGTGTAGAGGCGGTTGAGTTGTGCAACGTCGTAGTTGCCGCGCTTCCATTCCAGCTGGCTGAGGTCGACGTCGTCTGACACTCCGAAGTAATGAAACGGCACTAGGAGGTCAGCGTCCAAAGCATCCCAGAGGCGAAGTTCGCTCGCAGTCCGACCATTGAAGAACTGCTGAGCCACGTCCACGCCGTCGCCCCGTTCAGGAGTGGCCGTCAACCCGAGCAACTGCTGGGGGCGGAGATGGTCGATGATGCGGCGATAGCTTGGCGCCATGGCATGGTGGAATTCGTCAATTACGACGACGTCGAAGGAGTCCGGTTCCAGCGTTTCGATTCCGCGCGAGGCGAGCGATTGTACCGACGCGAAGACCTGGTTCCACTGCGTCGGCTTGTTGTCTCCCACGTAGAGCTCGCCAAACGCGCCGTCCTGCATGACAGTGCGATACGTACTCAGCGCTTGCTTCAAAATCTCCTGCCGATGCGCCACGAAGAGCAGCTTGAGGCGCCGGTCCACTGCTTCGCAGAGGCGCTGATAATCGAGAGCGGCAATGACGGTCTTACCGGTGCCGGTTGCCGCAACCATGAGGTTTCGCGTGTGACCCTTGAGTCGTTCAGACTCGAGATCCTCGAGCATCTCGATTTGATGCAGGTACGGCTCTAACTCAAGTCCAGTTTCGGTCTTTGGTGAACCAGTGCGTCGACCACCGTTTCGTTCGAGCGCCGCATCAAGTTTGTCGCCGTCCCGCTCAGGGTCGTAGGACTGAAAGGCGCGCTGCGCCCAGTAGCTATCGAAGGTCACCTCGAACTTCTTGAGCAGGTCTGGCGTGGCGACGGAGCTGAGGCGCACGTTCCATTCCAGCCCGTCGACCAAAGCTGCCTTGCTCAAATTTGAGCTGCCCACGTAGGCCGTGTCAAAGCCGGTATCGCGACGGAACAGCCACGCCTTTGCGTGCAACCGCGTCGCTTGCGATTCGTAACTGATCTTGACCTCAGCGCCGTATCGATTCACCAACTCGTCAATGGCTCGGCGTTCAGTAGCACCCATATAGGTGGTCGTGATGACACGGAGTTTCACGCCTCGTTCGGCTAGCCGCTCGAGCGTCGGGTGGAGAAGCCTGAGACCGGTCCATCGCACGAAGGCACAGAGTAGGTCGACCGTATTCGCTGACTCCATCTCAGCACGCAGCTCCGCCGCAAGGTTCGGCTCATCTCTGCCGTTTGTGAGGAGCGCAGAATCCGAAAGTGCTGTCGTAGGCCGCCGCAGGTCGCGCCGCTTGATTGACTCAGGCTTGTGCAGTGATAGGAGCTGGGACGGCCCCTCATCGATCGCCTCGTCCGCTGACAGTGCCACTAGGAGCTGATTTGCTAGGCCGAGCCGACTCTCCGGCTCGGCCTTGAATAGCGCGTCCCTCATCACCCTTGCTAGGTGCCGAGACACGGCGGCCAGCGTGTCACTTTCGCCTAGCGGCTCAACTCTTGCTTCCAGCTCAGATGAAGTTGCCATCCGCTCGGAAAGCAAGCGAGTAACGAGCGATTCGTAAAGGCCTTCGGGCAATGATTCCCGAGCCTTCCCCCCAAAGTCTTTGTGCACCGTCTCAGGTTATGTCCATCTATCGACAAACTAGACCCCCCATGCCGAGTGCACTTCTGCAAGATCTAGGCAAACGGACCTCCTTGTAGCGCCTGTGTCAACAAGGAGTGAGAAAAATAGTGAAGCGCAGCAGGTTGCGTACACAAAACCCGCTAGAAGGATTGGTTGCTCTCGCCAGCGCAGCACCGACGGCTTTCGCGAACGCTCACGCTAGAAGGGCACTCGGCCACGCCCCCAGCTACGGTCCCAGTTCCCCGCGTGCCCTGTGGCTTGCGCCGCGCTGGAAGCAACGCGCCCTCTATGACTCAGTGAAGGATGCCGCGGCGCTGTCGAACATCGGTTTCCGTCTGGCTCGCTTATCGGTGTTCGACACCATTGAAGGAACGACCTTCGCTTCGCTCCTCGACGGAAGTGCCACGATCTCCCCTTCCTCGCTGAGGCAGTACGTTGAGGGACGGTTGCTCTGAGGTCGGCTTCATCATGCCTGGCGAAGGAACGCTGCGAAGCGAATAGGACTGCTTCGAGTGCAGCCGTTGCGTTGGGGCACACCAGTAGGTCTACCAATGACGAGGGCAAGACAGCCCCGCGACGCACGAGGTGAGCCCTGAGACCGATGCGCCGAGGCCTACGGAACACGAGCCGCTTGAACCTCAGTAGCACGCAGTCCGCGGGACGACTGAGAGCCAACCCCTTCGCACAGAGACTGAACGACGGGAAGCATCATCCGCGCACGGGCAGCAAGGAAGTTGTCGTAATCACGAACAAGCTTCTCGCCGTCGGACTCAAGGTATGGGCCCGCTTCGGCCAGCTCGGCGTACGGAATAAGATGGGACGCAAAACGAGCACGTACCGCGTCCTCTCCCATATCCGCTCGGCTTACCCGATCCTGCAGATACTGCAACGGGGATTTATTGGAGATGTTCCGATTGGTACTCCACGAAATGAGTGCGCAGTTGAGAGCCCGCATAGTTTTCTGCTGCTCCGCCTTGCCGATCTTCAAAAGCAAGCTATCCGGGAAAAGGTGGTGATACTCCCGTTTTGAGAGATTACCGGCAGTGACGGTCTGATCATCGGCAATATCGCGCGCGCCCTCGCGAAGCGCGACGGCCAGAAGTCCTCGAGCGAGAACTTCCCTCCCTCGCGGCCACGCGGCACCTATAAGATCGTCCTCGGTTGGTAGCGGAGTGACTTCCTCGTCGAAAATCGGAGCAGTCTTCCAGTCGCTCTCCTCACCCAGAAGTAGGCGCCGCAGCCCGCGGTAATCCTGCAACGCTCTCGTCGACGCTGACTGATCGTAACGCCGTGTCAGAAACGACCTCCAAAGATAGGCTCGTAAGAGCCGCCGCGCGTTGCCTGCTTCGTCCAGGGATGACGGAAAGTACTGATGCAGCGCCGCAATGATCGGAAGCGACGCCACGGAGGGAAGCCTCTGTGCGTCATAAATCCGTTCCGCGTCTAGCATCTCGATAGCCCACTTGATGCCGGCGATGATCCGGTCCCAATCGCCTGCAACATCACTGATGTTCATTCGTTGGTAGCTACGCTGATTCGGTGCTCGGTCTGACCTCAAAGCAGCACAGTCAAGCGCCAGTGTTCCGCCATCGATGTATCGCTGGAGTGTAGGCACGGCAGCATGAAGATCCTCGACAAGCTCGTGCAAGGACGATCCTGTTGCCTCTTCCAGCTGAGCGACAACGATATCGAATGCTGACAACCGCACGGAGGACGTATTCATCTTGATGAAGACATCCAAAGCAACATCCTTGGGCGTCTCCTCGGGGAGGCTTAGATAAGGGATGTTGTATTGGGATACATTGGTGGCCAGTTCTTGAACTCTGAGATTGAGCTGCCAAGCATCCTGGAAGTTTCCATCCGTAGCCGTGAGCGCCCACTCATTGCGCTGATCGTTACCCAACGGGTTGAGAAGCCGCAATGGGATGTAACCACGTCGGTGCACCTCAATAGGATCTTCACACCACAGAGGGTAGAGCTTTCCGCCCCTGTTCCACCGGTACTGACCCAGCACGCGCGGCGCCGGCTGCGATCCTTCTTCGTCGTCGTTCTCAAACCGGACGAAGTATGTGCGGTTCGAGTAGTTGTCGTGCATCGCCCGCCACAACGCCGTGAGTCGCTGCTGACCATCAAGGAGATGTTCGGTGACTCGGTCCCCGGGCCGAAGTGCGGGTGCCGATTCGAGCTCTCGACTGGCGAAGGGTTCTTCCGCTCCCACCTTCAAAACAAGAACCGCGCCTGCAGGTAACTTGCGCAGAACAGTCTCCAGCAAACTCCCTACCTCGTTGTGACTCCAAGCCTCAAATCGTTGGAATCGCGGCAGCCGGAGACGTCGTTCGGCCACCGAGGTGAACCAATCCTTCAAGGGTCTATTCAACGCTTCCATGAGCTCCCCAGTCCTACTCTGTTTCGTTCATACCCTGCCCATGATCTTTCCCGAGTGTATCCGCCATCCAACATCTCATTCCGGCTCCTACCAACGTATTCGTGTCTCCACGTCCGAGTCGGTAGCTGAGCATGCAACCTCATGACATCGAGTTTGATCGGGAGGTTCCGTAGAACTCGTATCATCGAGGGATGAACGATTCCCTCTTCGACTTCGGGTCAGCAGACACGGACAACCCTGAGCCGGCACCGCTTGCCACCCCAATCCGCGACGAGCAGGTTGATGCGATCCGAGAGGCGTTCGCAAAGGCCTCAATCAACGACCAGGACCGGCGGAAGGAAATCGTCGAGAGTGCGGCGCTGCGTGAGGTGACGTCCTTGCGTGAGCTTCAGGCCCACGAAGCCAGGCGGGTGTTGCAACGGATTAGCGAGAGCGCCGCAACCACATCACGGTCCGCTGGAGGTTCCGATTGGGACCTCCGCGAAGAGGATACGTGGATCGATAAGCTCTAACTTAGGTCGAGAAACCCTCGCGACGCCACGTTAGCGGCCGCGTCGTAGTCGGTCATCCGCTCTGCCACTGTCCGCATAGCCAGTTCCGGCGGCAGCATCTCAAAGAACTTGAGCTGCCTGACAGCGCGTTCGTCGACTGTCGGTACAACTCCGCGGAAGTCCGGCCCGAACGCTGACTTGGCCGCGCTCACGGCCGACGCTACAGCACTGGCAGTTGCGTCGCCTCGAAGAGCGATTTGCCAGTTGTCGTAGGCCGTCGTGGTGTCGAACAGCTCCGGCTGCACGGCAGAAAGCGCTGCTACCAGAACTGCGTTGCCCCGTGCGCCAGCCCACGTCCACCACCGAACCCGACTTCCTCCTCCGGATCCGACGACGGTGCGCGCCTCGTCCACTCGATTCGAGTAATCGTCCCGAAGTTCGGACAGCATGTTTTGGGCCCTCGTCGTCGTGTGGACGCTCTGAGGATCTGCACCAAGAAGGGCACGCCTGATCGCGTCGCAGAGGGCAAAGGAGTAAGGCTGAGGCATGCTGGCCCATTTCACGACACCCCCCTGGGTCGATGGTTCGACGTATGCCCGCCGCCGTTTCCAATCAACGTAAGTCACTTCCCACGGTCGTCCGCCGAGGGTAATCAATCGGGGACCTTCCACTTTTCTCTGCAAAAGCATGGGGTCCACCGCCCCCACCTCCTGGCGACCGTGAAGAATCAGCACCTGCGGATCCGCGGTGAATACGGCCATCAGGTCCCTGTAATGAATGCGGCCATACCGCTTTTCGGCCTCAGGACCGGCGAATAGCATGCCGCTGTCGGTGTCCAGATGGCCTTGATCGAGCAACCAATCTCTGATCGACGTCCACTCTTCCGGCGTCGCTAGTTCCAGCCCTCCGAACCATCGTTGCCATAGGTTGTCACCCACCCGTCGTTCCTGCAGCGTCAACCCGAGCATTTGCTGCGCGGCCACATGTCTCGGTGACAGTGGCGGTACCACAGGCTCGACGTACCCTTCCGACCAGAGAAGAAGGAGACCGGTAGCGCGAAGGAATTCGGGTTCATCCGTGGCGAGAAACAACATATTCCTCGTCGTGTCAGCGCGCCGTCCTGTTCGCCCAAGCCGCTGCAACAAGGAGGCAACAGTTCGGGGCGAACCAAGCTGAATAACTCGGTCGAGGTCGCCCACGTCAATGCCAAGCTCAAGCGTGGAGGTAGAAACGATAACGCAATCCCGCCCGACGGCGAACGCAGCCTCTGATCGGCGTCGAGTGTCGAGAGACAGCGACGAATGAGACACGTGAGTTTCTACGTCCCGATCTCGGAGTGCTAGGGCCAGTTCTTCGACCACACGCCTGGAATCAGCGAATACCAGGCGTTTCTGTCCCCTGTGCAGAGCTGCAACAATCTTGGCCGCGTTAGCGGTACTACCGACGTAATCAAGGTCCATTATCGGGGTGGGGCCGGAACCACCGTCGGGAGCGACAACCACGGCGGGCCTCCCCCTGCTCCCACCCTGCAGCCAATGCAGCAATTCCGGGGCGTTGCCGACCGTGGCGGAAAGTCCAATCCGTTGCAGCGGCTGGCCGCCTAACTTCGTGATTCGCTCTAGGACGCTAAGCAGGTGCCACCCGCGATCGTCTCCGGCGAACGCGTGGATCTCATCGACGACGACGGCACGAAGACTAGCAAAGAAGCGTTCTGCATCGGTGGTAGTGGAGACGAGCATCGACTCGAGCGATTCTGGGGTGGTGAGCAAGATATCGGGCGCGTCCAAAAGTTGCCGACGCCTGACTCCCGCTCCTGTGTCTCCATGCCGAACAGAAGCTGTTCTGCCAAGCCAGGAAGCGTAACCGGCAATCCTGGGTTCCAAGTTGTTCAGCAGCGCTCTTAATGGGCAAACATAGAGCACTGATGTTCCCCGCCACTCCTCAGAGGACATGCGGGACAACAACGGGAACATGGCGGCTTCCGTCTTGCCTCCCGCTGTGGGAGCCAGCAGCAGTGCGTCATCCCCCCGAAGCAGCGGTTCTACGGCCTCGTCCTGAAGCGGGCGCAGCGACGCCCATCCGAGAGAATTCGCGATATGATGCTGCACCGCTGGACTCAGCTGGTCAAAGCCGCTCATGCGTTAGAGCTCCAACTCGATATCGTTAGCCGAGAGGCCACCGGCGTTCTGCTCCACCTCGCTCATGTCCTCCCGCGACAAGGTAAGCGAGTAATGTCGACGGGGCTCGAAATCCTCGAACTGGTCGACCCGGTCGAGAACATCCCCCACCAACTTCTTCAAGAACAGTCGAGGGGCAATACCAACTCGCCCCCCGAGTCGACCGGCCACCCCTGTCGCCAAGTCGCTTACATAATCATCATCAACTAGAAGATTTATACGGTTGGACGACGGGCTTCCGACCGAATATAGATCCCGAACCCGCTTGCCCAGCTCAACGAGTGAATCATGACTGAAACCAGCCAACCGAATCTGGACTGCACGAGGATTATCGAATCGGCTGTCTGTGGCGAAATCAGTGGCGAGCCGCTGCGCCAACGGTGGAAGCCTCGGCACTCCGGAGGGGCCGTCAAAGAAGGCCGGGGTGCCAGTCATGACGAGGTAAAGACCGGGGAATCGTCCTGAATCCACCTCGTCCATGAGTTGCCGCAAAGCGTTGAGCGCTTTGTCCCGCACATCCCCACGGACCCGCTGCAGTGTCTCCACCTCATCCAGCACGACCAAGAGGCCCGGATGCCCGGCATCTCGAAGGACAAGGAGCAGTCCCTGCAGGAACCCGAGTGCACCGAAATGGTCGAGGTCCCCGCGCACACCTGCGGCTCGCTTCGACACTGCGGAGACGTGCGGCTGTCCTCCCAACCACGCAGCAAGAGCGTCAGCTGTCGGTGCGTCCCCACCTGAAACCGCTGATCGGTAGCCCCGTAACGCCTGCGCAAATGCGGGGGTTTTGGCACTGACTGACGCCAATCGATCGTCCAAGAGACGCGTGGTTGCTTCCTCCAGCGCGACGCCACCAGCCTCAGCAAGTCCCGGATCTGCCGCTATCGCGTCGTCCTCTAATGTAAAAAGCCACGCGTCAAGGATTGAACGGAACGCGCTTGGCGCCACCGACGCTGTCCGCAATGATTCAGTGATGCGTCGGTACACCGTCTCGAGTTTGTGGAGGGGGGTTTCTGTCTCGGAGATTTGCACCTCAGCAGTGGCGAATCCGCTTTTCAGTGCCAGTTCTGCCAAGTACCGCGCAAAAAATGTCTTGCCGGTGCCGTACTCTCCGCGGACTGCCTTCACGGTTGCTCCGCCTGATGCCACGGTGTCGAGCTCGTCGGCCAGAGCACCCTGGAACCGGTCAAGCCCTACGGCCAAGAGATCGAGCCCGTTAGCCGGAACTGTTCCTCGGCGCAGAGCGTCGATGACTTCTCGCCGCCGTCGGGGTGAGACTTCCGCGCTCATCCGGCGACTCCGAATTGTTCCCTCAGCAAAACGACGTCGAGGACAAGCATGCCACCGTCAACCCGTACGACCGCATACCCTTCGACATTGAGCAGCTTTTGCAGCTGCGCCACGGCACCCGAAAGCCGCGTCGGCGGCACTCGAAGTGCAATGGCGGCGGACGCCAACGGCAGTCTGGTCCCCACAGCAGAGGCTGCCGCGTCCAAAATAGATCTGACCTGTACGTCGTCCAGTGAGATTCGGCCTGCCAACTTGCGCTGTGCAACGTAGGCAGCCGATGTCACAACACGCTGGCCCACGCTCGAAGGAGTACCGCCGGGCGCTGGAGGAATGGTTTCTTCCAGTTCAGAAAACAGGTCCGGTCCCTCGTCCCGCTTCTTTTTGCCCCTAGTTCCGACGAGGACTGATTGCGGGAGCCGCTCATTGGACGCCAGCGCCCACCAAAGTGGCTCCTGAGGGGGTGCCAGCTTCCAACCCGCAAGCTCCCCGGAATCTGACATCGTGGCTTCCGGCGCGATCACGATCAGAGGTACGACCACCTCGGCGGGCGACCCGCCGCCGTGATAGCCCGCCTTCAACGGCCCATATCGTAGACCTTCGTCGACGGCGAGAATTGCCCGGCCGCCGTGATCCAACACCCGGGTGCCGGCAACGAGTACTTCGTCTTCGCTTGCAGGTCCGACCGCGGGACGTGACCGTGCGCTGGAAATATCGGCCGCCGCGCGCTGGGTACCTGCCCGTCGCTCAACGACATGTCCGTGGTCTGCAGTCAACATCACGGCGCGGCCAGCGGCAAGGGCACTCGCCAGAAGTGGCCGCAGGTGGCGCACTGCTTCGTCAGTCCATGAGATACCAGCTGGGTCGCTACGATCCAGCGCATCGTCAATTGAGTTCAGTACGCACGCCACCAGAGGAAGCTCGCTGGTATCAGCGATCGCGGCCGCAATGTCATCGGATAGCAGGAATCCCGGCCGTGATGAGTCCAATGGCTTCTTGTGGAAGAGCCGCGCCCCAGCCAGTCCCGCGGCCTTGGCGACTGCTGCGAACCCAGCCTGTTCCTGGGGTTGCGAGCCCGACACGAGCTTGCCGCTGAGAAGCGACGTCCGGCTATGTTCGGTCAATGTGGGCAAGACCGCGAGGCCACAGGCCCGTTGGCTGGTACCTTGGGCGATGATCTCAGCCCAACCGTCGGGGCGGGCCAGAATGCTCCTCACCACTTGCGTTGCCACGCCTGTGCTCATTCCATCCAGGACAAGCAGAAGGGTGGGGTGTTGTTGAGCCAGCTTGGCTGCCACCTTTGGAACAATATCCTCGATCAGCCAGACAGCCCCGTTGTCAGAATTCCCAAGGGAAGAGCCGCTTAGATCGGTCGCGGCGGCGAGACAACGGGCGAACTGCCTGTCATGAGCCGTACGCCGCTCTTGAGCCTTGACCACCGTCTTTTCAATAGCACGCGCCAGAGCGGCATCATCTGTACCTTGCGCGGCAGTGTTCACAGCGGCGTCGACCCAGGAGTCGACAGCGCTCTGACGCCGTACCAAGGAAGCAAGATCCTCTTCAGAATCATCGTCGGACGCCAGCCAACGCTCCAAGCGGACCGCTGCTTCGAACGGCTGCAACCGAGGATCTGCGGTCCCATCCAGAGCGGGTGTGTTCAGCGGATGCTTCCCCACTGAATCCCACGCTGCCTCCACGTTCTGGAGCGGACCACCCATCGCTTGGGCTAGTTCCCGATAACACTGTGTGAGAGAGGACGGCAGTAAGTAGGAGTCGCGGGCAAGTGCGTCGGCGCCGGCCTCAGTGAAAATTCGGTCTGCAGTCCCAAGGGCCGTGTAGCCGGCACGCCAGCTTTCCGAACGAGCCAGCATGTCCCGGACGACTCCGTGGCAGGTGGCGCCGAACGCCTGCAGCTCTGTTGCGGACACGGACGTGCCGGACCAACGGTGTTCGAGCCGCGCCAGAGCAAGTTCAGCCTGGCGACGGTCTCCTGCACCGTCAACTTTGGCGGACACCAGGATGTGGAGTACGACGCCGAGCGGCAAGGCCTGCTCCGGCTGACCTCCGGTGAGTAGCCGCAACATGGGACGCTGGCCCTCGCCGAGCCGGCCCGCTAGCCATCGGAGAACGGCCTCAGCCAATGCATCTCCGGCATCACGCCGGAGGTCGGCGATTGTCGCCGCTGATCCAGCGCGAGATGCCCACGCCAACACAGCGAATGCATCCATGCTGTGAAGCGGCATCCCGAGTTGTTGGCTCGCAACCGAACCGAGCGCGTGATCACGGGAGAGAACTCCTGCCGGCGCCGCTGGCCAGCCCTCCTCGGGCGCGATCTTGAGCAAGCCGTAGGCAAGCTCGGCACGGTGACCCTCGCTGAGCAATGCGCGGTCGAGTGCCGTTGCGTCGAAGCGCTGCTTCACGGCGTCCCATGGATCGGGATTGCGCAACTGTTGCCACACGAAGTGTGCCAAGATGCCAGGGCCCAAGTCGCTTTCATCACGGTCAGTCAGGATCACGAGCCAGTCGGCGTCCCGATGCTCACGGAGCGCGTCCCGGACCGCCAGCGCGGAGACGCAAGGTACGACGTCAATGCGTTGTCCCTTGTCGGTCAGAGTTGCCGCGGCTGCTACCTCGGGTACCGCCCGGAGCCCAATCACCCCGCCCTTGCGGCGTCCATCCGACCCTCGTGCCTTCGCGACCATGGCTTGAATCGCGGCCCTCGTGACTGAGACGGCCGCAGGCGCCTCAGCACTCACTCGACGACCCGCCATTGAACCTCGACCTTGCGCTTTGACTCGAGAACTTTCGCTAGTTCCGCTTCCAGCGCGCTGAATCCACCGTTGTCGGTCAACTCGATCTTCGTCCAGCGGTTTGGACTAGGCCCGGGACCCGGTCCTGGTCCCGGTATCGGCCGGGTTATGCCGTCGGAGACCCATTTGAACCCGTCATTTTCGGCTCTCCGCAGGGCTGCCACAGCGGACTCTGCCAGTTCGTGACGGCGGAGGGCACCGCGAAGTTCATCCAAAATCCGGAGTGCCGAAGCCGCCCTTCCATCAGGTCCAACACTTCCCTGCTTCAGCGGATCGAGCCGATCCCAAGGAAATTCCTTAATCGCTTCGGCGACAATTCGGGCGCTGGAGAGTGACCTCGCAGTTTCCTCGTCGCTGCCGGGCAGCTCTACTCCTGCCAGATGGCGGATGAGGACGACACCGTTTTGGTCCCGCAGCGTGCCAACGAGGACAGAGGCACGCCGCGCAAGTTCTAACCGTCCGGTTTCTCCAGCAATCCCCAGGCGGGAACATGCGTCGTCCAGTCGGGCGACGACGTCCTGCGAAGGCTCGTAGAGCGATCTCGATTTCTCCCGAACGTCACTGGCAAGGGCGGCCACCGCGGATGGTGTCAGGTATGGGCGATCCGGCGCACCGAAGATAATTGATGCGCGCTTACGCGCTACATTCCATTCCTCGAGCGAGGGCATCGGCTGCGGACGCAATTCCATTGCCGGCTGTAGCGTCCCCGGCAGGGGAGTCCCTGATAGAGGGGCGCCGAAATGAAACCAGGCTCGCTGCCGTAGCAATCCCCAACCGAGGATAACCAGGTCGGAAATTTCAGGCCGCAGGCCCTGAGGTGGCTCGACATCGTCGATCACCGCCCGAAGCTGTGCGACGGTGACGGGACCAGCTTCGTCGACTCCGTTGCGCGCCAGACCGCGGACGAGCTTCGCTCCCCAGTCGCCGAAGCGGTCATCTCCAAAGAGAAAATGTGTTTCAGTGGCCTCGCCGACGCGAAGTGCATTGGCAACACGACGGACAGCCCTTGTGTCTCCTTCCAGCGGGACTCGATGCTCCGGGTCTCCCGCTGCACGCTCCAAGTGAGACAGCACCGCCCTGAGTTCACCCGGTCGGACTTCCGCGTCCACCGGCTCGAAACGGGGATGATCGGGGTACAGCGCGTCGAATGCCTGGGCTGCGAGCTGCTGGAAGGCGCTTGCAAGGCTGGCGCCTACCGGAGGTGCTGGCGCGAATCCCGGGTCCAGTGACCACAACACCTGTCCGGTACCGCCGTCATCCAGCAGCGCTCCTGGTTCGGCTGAAGACGCACCATAGGCCTGCTGGACGAGGCGCAACAGACTGTCGCGCAGGGAGCTGTGCTGAGCCTCAAGGATATTGCGCGCTTGGGCGCGGTCTACCTCGCCCAAATGGTCGGCATGACTGGTCCAACGATCTCCGCTACCGCTTAGGAGCCAGTCGAGGATAACCAACCTCCGCAGATCTTTCAGACGCTCGGCGGAGAGAAAACGGGGCACCCACAGCACGGTCCGGGAGGTGAAATTGCGGGATCGGAGTGAATCAATGCGCTGAATGTCTTCGAGTAGGGAATGTCCCGCCTCATCAAAGGGGTGGTCGATGACGAAGCGCCACGCACCGGCGCCGGCCTGTAGCCGATCTTCGGTGATATCTCCCGCGTCACGGATATTGCCAAAGACGATCTCGACCTCGCGTCGCGAGCCACGCCAGGTAATCATCAAGCGGTGTGCACCACTGATATCTGGCGAACCCAGGTCCACCCCAAGGCTCTCTACAACGAGTCCACGCAGGAGTTCACGCTGTCGTCCGGCGTTATCCTCGCCCTTGGCCCGTTCAACTATCGACTCATAATCCACGTCGGAGAGCTGGACCCGGATTACCGGATTGCGGGGGTCCGCGTCGACATGAATTTCTGGAACATGCCGTGCCCATTCCCGAACTTTCGAGAGCACGACGCCGGCCTCGCCGCCGCGCAGCGGCGAGACGATGGATCCATGATTCAGCGACGCCAACCGCCCCGCGGTTAGACCCTTCAGGGCCGGCACCTTCGGTGCCACCGCCGACAGCAGAAGTGTTCGGGCTAGACGGTCGTCGGCGCGGTAACCGCTCGTGACGCGCTCGGGGATATCAAGATCCGAGGGCACGAGCCCGTGGACGCGAAGGATGAGGGGTTGGAGCTTCTCTTGGTACAGCTGCGTGGCCGAGCGGAAGAGTGCGGCTGCCTGCGGGTCCAGTACCGCGTCGCCCTTGCCTCGGACGATGTACTCGAATGAATCGCCCACAGGGATGACGTCATCGATACTCAGCGTATCTCTGCGGTCTACCAGCATCTGCTGCATAACCTTCAACGCAGTCCGGTCTCGCTGCATGACGCTTGCCAGGAACCGCAGAGTGGACACGAGCGCTGGCGAGAATGGGTAGGTCATGCGGAACGCGGACTCGTCGGAGCCTCGGTGCTGGTCGTCGGCATTCACCCCGTCTAGCAACACGTCCCAGACGGACGGCGCGCGGTCCAGCCGGGAGAAGGCGTCTTCGACCGCATGACGTGCCACATCGTCCTTGGGCTTGAGCAAGCGGCGGCTCGCCACATAGGGCAGGTTGTCGTCGCCGAGGACGATCGTGGAGAAGCGACCCTCCTGGTGGCGAAACGCGCGGTCCAGGGCTTCCTGCTCGCTGCCGCTGGCCCCCGAGTCTGCAAACCAGCGACGAAGATCCATTTGTCTGGCGACGAATGAGATCAGCGGGGCGGGAAGCCTGCTGTAGGTACCCTCAACGAGCTTGGTCAGCTTCTGAGATTCACGGCGGAAGAACTCGGGAGTTTGCATGGCGAATGCAAGCCAGAGAACGAGTTCGTCGAGAAAGAGGACGACGGCGTCGTACCCCAACGCATTGGCATGGTTCGACATGGCTTCCAGCCCGGTATCCAGATCCACATACTCGGCATGCCGGGCGTAGGACTGGAAGTAGGCCTCCACTAAGGCACTGACCAGTTCTTGGCGTTCTGCGCTTTGTGGTGCGGCCGCGCGGGCGGCGTCGTAACGGGCGCGGTCCCATGAGCTGGAGCCGAGAACGCCGGCCCATTCGTCATCACCGGTTTGGGAACCGAGACCTTCAAAAAAGGCGTCATCGCCGAGCCGCGTCCGTAGGCCATCGGCATCGCGCAGAAGAGCTTCCGAGGGAAAGAACGCGGGCAGCGGAGCTTCAGGATGAAGAGTCTGAATCTGCTTGATATAGCTCTCGAAAAGCTCCTGTTCCATCGACTTCGCGTCGATGAAATGGAAGGCCAGTGGAAGGATCTTTTTATTCTGCAAGGCCGGGTCGTGACGAGCAACGACGGACTGCAGCTCCGGCAAGGAGCGGGCATCGGGGTTGTGCCGCAGCAGTGAGTGGAGAACGGCCATGAAGTGTGATTTACCGGAGCCGAATGAACCAGCCAGGAATGCGCCGCGGTTGATTCCAGTCTCCAGCGCGTTGCCGACGAGCCCGAGTGCGGCGTCGAAGGCGTCGGCAATGGCGGGGGTTACTACGTAGTCTTGGACCGCGTGTCTGGCACCCTGACCGGACACGCTGTCGGTGAGCCGGAGTACATAATCCTCACTGCCGGCGCGCTCCGGGATGTCGAAAACGTCCCTCAACAGCATTGACGTCATCGCTTCTCCTTCATGGGTTCCTGCTCATGGTTGCTCTCGATGGTGGTTTTCATGGGGTGGCCTTGGTTTTGCGTCCGCGGATGGGGGCGGTCGGGCGCCAGGCCTTGAGCTGGTCATGAGACCGACCAACTTGGGCGGCTCGTTCCTCGAACTGCTGGGAGCAGAAGTCCGCCATGCTCACCCCGTAGGCCGGATCCACCTCCGCATGCCACTGTTTCACCCACGGCAGGACCTCCCCCAGACCCGCAACCAGCGGCACGAGCTGCTCATCGCCGGCCCCGTCCTCAATAAGCTGATCCATCACCGCGGCCAATGCCAGGAACTGCTCCACATGGTTCCAGCCCGCCCAGCCCAGCAGCAGCGTCTGATCCGTGGAACGGTTCGCCTCCGGATAGACGATGAAGCATTCCTTAGGCACATCCAGCTTCCCGCGTGCCTGCCACCAGGACGCTCTCCGGAAGTCCACCGAGGTGTATATCGGCGGCACCGGGATAATCCCGACGTCCTCGCCGCCTTCCTCCCGTCGCTGCAGCTCCCAGGTCTGCTCCCAGGCCTCGCGCTTGCGCAACCCGGAATCCTTCAGCCGCAGGGCCGCCAGATACGGAACAGACTCATCCACGAGGAGCGCGGTGAGTGCCTTGACCACATCCACGTCTCGGCTGCCGTCCCACAGCGACAGGACAGACAGGAAGTCCTCATCGCGGGAGACGACATCTGCGAGCTGACCGACACTCCGTGCGGCCGGCCGGCCCTGCCGGTCCAACCACAGGTTCCGGTCCTCGAGCCGGTCCAGCAGCCAGCCGCGCAGCGCGCGTTCCTGCTGCTTCTCCCACGGCTCCGAGGCCCACCGCCGCTTGTACTCGGGGCGCTCCAGAAGTCGGATCGACGGGTTGGACTCAATCAGATCCAGACGGCGCTGCACCAGCTCCCGATACGCGGCCGGCCAATGCGGGGGAATCTCGGTCACCGGAACCGAGCCGTGACGGTCAAACCACGCCGTATCCGACTCACCACCGTCGATCTGCCGCGCCAGGGCAATCTCAAATGCCCGCTCCCCCAAAGCCACCTCTGGCAGCTCACCGCCCGAATAGGTCAGATCCTCCTCGATCAGCCCGTACAGCCGGTAGACCTCCCAATCCAGTTCTTCTTGTTGAGCAATCATTTGACGGTTCAGCAATCGGAATTGCTCGCGTGCGTCGGCTAGAGTATTAGCCGCAGGAACACCTCTCTGAGCCAAATATTCTGGCAAATGGTCCAACTGACGTTCAGACAACCCGTGCATTCTCTGCGCCGCATCAAGGGGTAGATTTGCGGGCAGTGGTATATCGCTTATATTAGAGCCATTGAACTGGTAAGTGCGGGCCCATGCGTAGTCTGCGGCTCCGCCTTTAGCCTTGCAAACTTGCTTCAACCAAAAGCAGACTGTCGAGGAGTTAAGAACTCCAAGGAGTGCAAGGTGGTCGTCCTCACTTGCCTTTTCGTCGAGCTTGATTATCGGAGAGGTGCTGTTGAAAACTTTGCCGCCCCGGTCTAGCACGAAGTGATTGTGAGTGGCGATTTCGGCTAGAGCGATAGAGAACGGTATTGCGAAACGCTTCTCGAAGAACATTGAATATTCGAACCAGTTGAGGCCACGTTCTATCTGCGTGAGCCCGTACGCCACCCTACTCGAGAGCGGGACCTTAAAGGGCCAAAGAAATTCTGTGACCACCTCGTTTTCTTCCGACTTGAGTGATACAGCATTGTAAGGCCAAAGAGCGATCGTCGGACCGGTGATACTCCAGTCTCGTACAGTGGACCCTTCGACCATCGGCCGCCGGTAGCGACTCGGTATCGCACGCCGCTGAAGCGCTCTGCCACCAATAAGGTAAGCGGAGTCTTCTCGAGTGATGGCACCGAAACCATTTTCGCGGGTAGCCGCAGCTAATTTTCTTGAGCCTTCTACTTCAATGGTTTGTCTCAATTGAGCCGCCCCCCCACCTGCAAGACTCCAAGGGTGGTGCGACAGGATGCCACGAGACAAATCCACTATGTCGACCCAGCGGTTGGAGAATCCTGGATTGTTTATCTCTGAAACGACTGCCTGCCAATACGGGCCGCCTCCGACCGCGCCAACGGCCCGGGTCTCGCGTAGGCCCTTGCTTAACACGGCACGAACTGACGCCCTCACTGGGCGCTGATGCCGCCCAATAAGAATGACCGTAGGCGTGCCGTCAGAATTGTGTCCGGGGATCCATGCCCCTTCAGTGTCAGCGACGAGCCGCAGATCCTGACGGGAAAGGAAGTTTTCGATTAGTTTGGAACCGAACTCGCGTTTCATGAAGGAGTTTGAGGTGATCTGCCCGGTCCAGCCCGCCGGCTGCGACGCCGAGCCGGGTTTGGCCAGTCCGAAGAAGCGCTCCATGAACGGTACGGTCAGCGCATACGTCCCCTTGCACGTGCTGTAACGCTTGCGGTACGCCTCGTTGAGGGTCCTGTCCTTGACTGTGATGTAGGGCGGGTTGCCGACCACAGCGTCGTACTGACCCGGGGCCAGGATGCGCTTGAGCTGCTCCAGGTCCTCCATGGCGTAGGCGAACCCGGACAGCTTCGCGTCCGCGTCGAATCCCTCGAACTGGAACTCGCGCTGGACCTGTCCGTGCAGCAGGGAATCTCCCGCCGCCAAGTGAAACTCAAAGGCCGGCGCCAGTTCCAGCGAGGCCTCGTCACAGGCCTTCAGCGCCGCAATGGTGAGCCGGAACCTAGCGATGGCCACGGCGAACGGGTTCAGGTCGACCCCGTGCACAGCGTCCAGTGCCTTTTGCACCCGGGCCCGCGCATCCAGCCCGGGGGCCTGCCGTGCCCACTCGTTAGTCAGCCTGGTGAACGCGCCGAGCAGAAAGTGCCCGGACCCGCAGGTCGGATCGATCAGCTTGAAGCCCTCCAGGGGCCGCTCCCCTAGGGCCGGGGTCAGCGTCTGCTCCAGAATGAACTCCTCCACGAACTCTGGAGTCTGCAGCAGCGCGAACGTCTTCTTCGCATGCTCGGACAGATCTTGATACAGGTCCCCCAGGAATCGGGTCGACAGCTCCACATCGGCAAGATCGTGGACCGGCCGGCCGGAACCATCGACCTGCCGCCAAAACTCCAGAATTTCCGTGGCCATCCGACCCGAAGGCTGCACCTGCCACAGCGCTGAGTGCTCCCCCACTAGATCACGCGTCGCCGCAAGGTTCTTCAGGTAATCGACCGGCTCGAGCAGCCACTCCCGGTCCGTGAGTTCGGGATGTTCGCGGAAGAACGCGATCTGCCCATCCAGTGCCTCCTGCCTCCGGTGCCCCGGACCGGAAATCCATACCGGACGCACCAAAGCGTTGTCCTCAGCGAACCGGACGAATACCGTCGTCAGGACCCATGACACTGCCGACTGCGTGATTCGGTCATCCCGCCACGCCACCCACGACGCCGATGTCCGCTGCGCCTCCAGCGCGGACCGGTGCTCATCCTGCCACCGGCTCAGGTTTACCCCATCCCCGGCCAGCCGCTCCCGCAGATCATCCTCCACCCGCAACACCAACCGGCGCAGATCCCCCGTCAACCCCGACGTCGCACTCATTCAAAAACTCCCTCAGCAGATATCGTCTTCAGCAGCTGGCCTGCCTTTGTGTCTACCCATGCATGATCAATGCGGACAAATTGATTGGGGGAAGTTTGGACGGGAACTCCATCCAGCAGCGGCCCTTGGTTGGAAGCCAGCTGCGGGACGACCAGCCAGACGGCCTGCCCACGGGCCACTGCAAGATCGCTGAGCCTGCGAAGAATCTGCGCGTGTCCGTACCGCACCAATGGTGAGGCCTCGGTGAGCAGAACGGGACGCGGCGCTCTGCCGTAGTCGGGTTCCTTCAAGGCTCGTGCGATCGAGTCTTCTACCACAGGCAAAGCGCGGGCAACGATGGCTGCAAGACCGCGACCGCCTCGGCTATCGGCGGGTTCGGCGTCGGCGCGCAGGAGGAGGTCCCACGGCGGCATGGAGGGCTGGTTTGTGAGTCGCTTCATCTCGTCCATGAGTATGCCGGTCAAATCCAGCACCTGGGCGCTGTAGCTGCTCTCAAGAACGGTCACAAGCTTGGGGATACGGTCGGCTGGTGATCCTAAGGTGAGGAAGGAGCGGCGGCGGGCGCTGTCCTCAAGCCGGCGCCCGATCGCACCGCCGCCATCGACGTCCTCCTCGTCCTGAACGACCACTGTCGGAAGGTACGAGTAAAGGCCGGTGGTATCCCCACCTACACTTGGGCTGTAATACCACTGCGACACCTCGTCGAACCGCAGACCAAGTCCCGCCCGCTCTACCAGCTCGTCGAGCCCAGGCCGACGAGGCAGGTCCGGAATTGACGGGAAACGTGCACGGACTCGGTCCTGAATCTCCTTGGCGCTGAGTCGCTCTCCAGCGCTGATACCTCGCAGGGTGAGCGCGAGAGCTTTCGACTGGTCAAGATCGCGCCGGTGGAGTTCGCCGGCGCCGGTCGATGCGGCGGTACGGGAAGACTCTGCAGCAAGTCTGACAAGGCGCAAGCCATCCAAGAGCAGTGGGTTTTCGACGCCTGCAGCTTCTGCGATGCGCCGGAACGAAGCATGCACTCTGTCCGAAGGGACGACATCTTCACCCGGCGTACTTCTGTCTAGGATTGCGTCTGCTTCGCGGCCAAGGGAATCGGCGAGGTCCAGCAGCATGGGCTCACGTGCGATCACGGGAACGGACGCATCGTGGCGCCGGAGTTCCAGAGCGCCCAGCGCCTCCCCAGCACGGATCTGAGCACGCCTCCGATCGACAACGATCCGTAGCAGTCCCTCCGCTAGTCGCCGGGCGACATCCGATCGGAGGTCGTTGCTCGCGCTCTGGCGCAGGAGAGCAGTGGTCAGTTCTTTGCCAGCTGCTACGCCACCCAAACGGGTGAGACGGTCGTCCAGGACGGATTCAAGAGTCCGCAGAATTTCCAGAGAAGCCGAATTTTCGGCCCACGTCTTGTGCAGCGCGTCCAAGAGCTGATTAGCCCTACCCGGAGTGACGGGGACTGGCAGGGCACCCGCAAGCTGGGCCTGAGTGGCGAATGCTTCCGTGTGTCCTTCCCGCCCAAGAATCAGCGAGACCATCTGCTCTCGGCTCGGTGAGCGCTTGGAGGCAACGCTGGCCGTGAGTGCGGCGGCGATGTCCTGCAGGGCAGGGAGGCTGCCCGTTTCGTGTGCCTGCGCTCCGGCCCCGAATCGGTCCCGCCACTGCTTTGCCCGGCTTTTCACCTCACGGCGGGTCGGTTCGGCCACGCCGGACAGGCGGTTCAGGCGAACTGCGTCGACGGCTACGAGGTCACCCACAGTCTTGAGTCCGAATGGCTCCAGTGCGGACAGTGCTCGGGCGGACAACCCGGCTTCTTCGAGGTCCGTTTCGGGTGTGGCCTTTGCGGCGAGCTCGTCGGCATCGTCAGGTGCCGTTGTAGTGCCACGCGTGAAGACACTTCGCCACGACGCCAGCATCTCAGACGCAGTGTGGTGCCGCTGGGTGGCGTCCCGAGCAAGCGACTTTCGGAAGAACTCTACGAGAGATGGAGCAACCGCGGGATCGAAGAGCCGAGGTTCTACCGCAGCCTCGTCCGGAACCGCCGCGGGATTGGCCAATGGATCGCCATAGTATGGGCGGTGCCCTGTGGCCATCTCATAAAGCACAACGGCCGCAGCGTACCGTTCAGCAGCCGTGTCAAAACGGGGACGGACTCCGCCTAGGAAGGGGTCCAAATACGGGGGTGTGCCGGCGTCGAGAGCCGTTGCCGGTGCGCGCGAAAGCGAGAAATCGAAGAGAACCAGGTGCTTGGCTTTGCGACTGTCCTCACGTACGCCCAGGTTGCTGGGCTTGATGTCGCGATGGTCGACCCCCGCCTTATCGAGCGCCGCAATGGTGTCCAAGAGGTCAGTGCCGAATCGTTCCAGGAGGTCGATGGAGAGTCGTCCGCCGCGGTCCCGGATCAGCTCGTCCAGGGTTTGCGAGCCTGCGCTTTCTAACAGCAGCGCGGTGCGACCTCCAAGACTGATTGGACCCTCAACAAGTGCGGCAAAGCGTGCACCCTTGAGGAGAGAGATTACTTCCGCTTCCGCGGCGAGACGAGCGGCCGCTTTGTCATTGAGCGCAAGCTTGAGGACACGCTCAACCTCCAGCCCATCCGGGCCTTCGCTGTCCTTGACCAACAGTCCGAGGGCGGTGGACCCTTTACCCAGCCGCCTGAGGACGGTAAACCTGCCACCGCCGAGCAGCGCACCAGGGACGGCATCGAGTGGGTCAATGTCGGGCTCTGACACTGCGGCGAGAGGAGCGCTGTCCAGAACGTTCAAGAAATCCTGAACCGTGCGCAGGCGCTCCCTCGGGACGGGCCTTGTTGCCTCTAAGACGGCGGCGCGCAGCGCTTTGCCAACCTGTGGGAGGACCGGGGCGATATCCAGACCGCCTTGTTCCCGCAGTCGTTCGGCCAGAGCGACCGCGTTCGCGGCTGGGCGATCTCTAGTCACCAGATAGTAGGTCAGAGCCCCGAGACCGAAGATGTCCAACGCCACCCTGTCTGTGGTGGCCGCACTCCACCTGCCCTCCGGTGCACGGAAGGCATCGGTGAGCCATCCGTCATCGGTCCTATGGGACGCGGAAGTGACGTCGGAGCCGAAAAGCCTCGTGACGCCGTCGTCGCCGGGCAACCCGGTGGCCGCTTCGGCGGCCACTCCCGCCGTCTGCCAATCGCTCACCTGTACCCGGAGTCGGTCCTTGGCGGCCCCTACCCACACAACCTTTGGGGACAGTCCGCGGTGGACGACAGCGTTGCGGTGGGCGTAGTTGATGGCATCCGCTACTTGCCGGATGATGGAAAGCTGGTCTGCCAGCCTGACGCCGTTCGCCTGTTCGGCGACCCACAGGTCGAGGCGCTGCATTGATTCGTTGAAGGGATAGACGAGGCCGACGCCGAGGTCTGATTCGACCATGTCCCGGGGCTTAAGTAGGCCGTCGTGTGACAGGCGGTTCATTACGCGGTACTCGTGTTCTGCTATTTTTCGAGCCCGGGTCTTCTCAGTGCTGCCGGCACCTGGATCCGTTACCTGGAAACGGATGCGCGCGGTGTCCTGCTTAACAACCTGGTGGTACGCTCGCCAGTCCTGCCAGCCGTCGCCTTCATCGAGTGCGCCGTCCTCAATGATCCAGGAGCCGGCCGTGCGTTCGCGGCGTTGGACAAGCCCGATCCGGGTCATAAGGTCAGCAAGGATGATTTCCTGGTTCTGCCCGATCACTCGATCAGAACGTGGCTCCTCCAAGATCAGCTCACTGATGCCAGGCAGGTTTGATTCGCCTGCGCGCTCGTCCAGTCCGTAGAGGTTCAGCGCTGTGGCACCTTGGAGATCACTTACTAGTCCCGGGTGGTGGAGAAAGACTGACTCCTGAACGAAGGGAACGATCTTGCGCTCGTCCTCGATAGTGACGTTCTTTTCCTTGGCCCAGGCACGGAGCTCGTCCTTCAGCTTCGAGCTGAAGCGCTGCGCTTTGCGACGGGCCAGGAGGAGGGGGGATTCCTCCGCGCGACGACCGTCACGAAGCCACTGGGTATCGTTTCCCTTCAGCCGCCCCGAGTAGTACTTCAACTCGATTAGGTGAAGTCGACCGCGGGCAAGAACCAGTGCATCGACTTCGTGCCATCGGCCTTGGCTGTCCAGAAACTCGAAGTTGGTCCATGCACGGAAGGGCGTCGAGTCAGGGAGCTTCGATCTGAGGTACCGCAGGCCCTCGATCTCATGGGAAAACTGCGACGGGCTGACTTCAACCCAGCGTTCCTCCATCACGTTCTGCCCCCTAGGTGGTGGTGCCAAGCAGGTTCCGGAGCAGTACGCGCGCGAGACCTAACCTTTCGATACTAGTGGCTGTTGTGACGTGATCGGCACTTGCCGCCGTCAAGGACGGGTCGTGTCGCTCCGTAGTGTCATTGTCGAAATACATACTCGCCAAGTGGCCACTCGAAGCCAGTGTTGAGCAGCGCTCAGCTGATGTCACCAAACCAGCTTTAAGCCCGGCTCAATCGCACGATCGTATTCGACTATTCTTGGTTGCCATGAAGATCAGTACGGCTCGGTCATGCGGAGTGTGCGGAACGGTAGGAGTCACTTCATGGACTCTTATCGGGCCAGAAGCCACTGTCAGCAGCGACCTCTGCATTGAGCATGCTCGTCCCTTGCGCGAAGTTCTGGAAAGGACGACGAGTACACCGTCTCGAGGAAGACCTTCAGCGGCGAATCCTCCCCGTCGCGTGCCTCGTAAACCGGGTTTTCGAGTGCTGGATTGGACGCCGCCGGACACCGAAACGACGTCGCGCTAACGGTTGCTGCTTAGCTCCTACTGCCTGGGCGATTAGGTGACCGGAGCACGGAGGATCCACTTGTCACGGGGCTGCCGGGGTACGTAGTAAAAGCCACCCCTGCTGGAGGCATCATTCGGCGGCGCGTCCGGGTGATAGTTCACGACTACGTCATTGTCGGCAAGACCTTGGAGCCAGGCTTCGAGCAACCGCTCCTCGACGGGCGACGTATCCAACCCATTCTGTTGTTTGGAGATTGTGCGGAAGCGTTCCATCACAGCGGTCGTCTTGTGGTGAGCGGCGACATCCCAAGGCAAGATGTCACTCACAGTCCTGCGCGTTTCGAGCATGTTTGCTCGATCCATCGCTCGCCATACGGACGACTCCGTCACTTGGTAGGCTTCGCCAATCTCCTTCAGGGTCTTCCCCTGAAGTCGCAACTGTCGAAGGATGTGAGCGGGCGGAAGCTTTCTTACTGCTGGCATTGACTACTGATACCACCTAGAGACCAGCCACGGAAAGTTGGTATGCCGACACGAGCTAGTGGTCGTTCAAATGGGATTCCCGGTCAGAAAGTGTGTGCTTCCTTCCAACGCTCCCCCCATTCCCATTCCGACAACCGCCTCCCTGATTTTCGGTCCGTCGTTCGTGATGGTGAGTCGGCTGATGGGCTGACCGTCGTACGCGATGGCGCAACTCAGTCCAGCGGCGAAACCGAAGGTGAGCGACGGATGACGAGTTCCAGCCCTTTGGCCATGACATTTTATCGGCAGTTCGACACTCCCGCATGTAGCTGTCAGTAAGAAGACTTCGAGCTTTTAGGTCAGGCAGTCGGAGTTGGAGTGTGTCATCGCCCTGCACACAGCTTTAACGGTTCATCTGTCAGTCGACTGACAGATGAACCGGCAGCGCCTCGTCACCGCCACTCGGGATCGGATCCTGCGTCGCTGCACTCACAAATCTCCGGCTCCAACCAGGGAAACCTTCAATTCTGTTCATTGGCATCAAACGGGAGGCCTGGTTCTAGGCCGTTCTTGCGGAGGTAAGCCAACGCTCGCGCGATCGCGTCTATCTTCCGCTTCAGCTCAGCTAGTGCCGGGGATGTTGCATCGGAGAACTCGTCCAGTCGCTCAAATTCGCGCCGTACTTCCATCTCGATCTTCACGAGGGTCCCCCAGAGTGTCGCATCGGGGTCGAGGTGTTGTCGCTGCCGCAGAATCGCGGCGGCAAGCCAGCGTTGGACAACTGCTTCAAGCGTTTCCGCCGTGGTCCCGGGACTTGCAAGGCCATAGGCAATACCGCCACCACCCGCGGTGACGAGGGACCCTGCGGTCAGCAAGCCCCCGATCATCCCGCCGGGCCCGAAGCTGGCTAAAGCGCTGGTGATTACCGCAGCCCCGGTCAAGCCCGCGCCGGCCGCAAGCGCCAGCCCTCCCGTTGCGACAACGATCGCCGCCGCTCCAGCACCCAAGGCTCCCCATTTGACCCAGTTGCGACCGCGGCCACCGCTGAGCACGGCTTGAGCTTCCTTCGCCGCTGTGAAGACATCCGTGCCATACTGACCGCCGAGGCCCAGCTCGGCTGTCAGATCCTTCATTGCTTCCTGCCATTCGTCTCTCGAGATGCCGATCTCGAAAGGTCGGATGACGTTCTCGGCTGCAAGGACCGTCAGCCAGATGACCGCGTCATCCTTCGAGACGTATCTTCCAGGCAGCGGTGTAGGAACGGGCGCATCAGGATCAGCCAAGTCGAAGTCGAGACGAGCCACCTCAGCCGGCAGGGGCCTATGCTTCTCGGCGTTGCGTGTCCTAATGCCTTCCACGGCCGCCGCCTGTACCTGACGAAGTGCTCCGGAGAACTTGTCCTGCTCTTCGCCCTTCAGCCGTCGCTGCAACAGGTAGGCATACCTCAAAGCCAGAAGGGCAACGGTTTCCGATTCGTCCAATGGGATGTCAATTCCATTCTCCACTCGAGCGAGCTCCGTTGATTTGGAGCCGAACAGCGCAAACCCGATTGCTGTGGCGACTGACTCGTGACCCACGTACTCATTTGCAGCGTGCACATGCGGGCTCAACGGCGTGTGAATACGGAAGTCGACCAACCATGGGAACACGGAGGAGACACCTCGATGAGCAGCAACAGGGTCGGTGTCGTTCCAGAAATTCACCCACCATCCAAGGTTCGTCGGAGGCTCTCTAAGCGCTTCACTGATCTTCTCGACGTCGAAGTTACCGTTCGCAAGCGGACTCCCGATGGTCACCATGCCGACGACATTCAATCCGATCGGCAGCCGACGCAGCAGATCCGCGGCAATCACCGAGCCGAGGCTGTGCCCGACGATCACCAGTCGTCCGGATGTCGGGAGCTGGGCCAGAATGCGGGTGAGCACTTGAGCTCGGATATCGATGTTGTTCACGTAGTTGCGCGCCTGGATGAACCACGGAAGCGCAAAAGCAACGTCAACGACGGCATCGGTGCCCGCCCAACCTTTGCCCCCGTTATGACGTCCCAGCCTGAACTCGATGGCACCGATACGGCGCTCGAAGTCCCTCCGGTTTTTCCTCGCGGCGTCACGAGAAGGCTCTTTGATGGTCACCTTCGGCAAGGGGACCTTCTCGTCCAATCCCTTCAGCGCATGCGCGTACTTCGGCACGATCACCTGCCCCGGATCCAGCGCCGGATACCCTAGGCGATCAAAAGCCTTCGTCAGGTGCTCTTGCCATACGTTATCCGGATCGCCGTTACCGACACCATGCAGAAACAGCAGGATAGGTTTCTCCGACAAAGCTGACTCCATCTCTTCTCGCTCCTCTATGTTCGAGGGGCACCATGACCGCTCTGTAACATTAGCTCCCCGTTCGTTCAGCCCCTCACAGACCGGTGACGGACCGACGCACGGTTTCCGGTGGTACCTAACAGTGTTCTTCAGACGCCCGACCAAACGGTGAACGCACTCCCGATTGATGCAGCACTGAACGAATTCGTGGCCGCACCGTAATTTCGTCGTGGCGAACGCGCCGAGGCCTTCATGCGGACGCACCTAATCACGGCGCGAATCGATGCGGGGCAGCCCTCGCCGCGGTAGGTCAACCTCGCGGTTCCTCCTTGTATGACGCAACGCACTCGCCGTACCCTTGGTACTACTTGTCCGTACTGCGTGTACGCCCTCCTCCATTCGCACAGACCTCCCGCAAAGAGAGAAGATTCGCCATGGCAGCCGAATCGCTTCCGAAGTCCCGCGTCCCCCTGTTCGACGGCATGAACCGCATCCCCGGCGGCCTCATGCTGATCCCCCTGATCCTCGGCTCGATCGTCGGGACGTTCGCCCCCGGCTTCCTCGAACTCGGCAGTTTCACCACCGCCCTGTTCGCCGACTCGGCCCTCCCCCTCATCGCCGTCCTGATCTTCGCAACCGGCATGCAGATCACCGCCAAGGCCTCGGGCCCCGTGCTCGCGACCACCGGCGTCGTCCTGCTGTTCAAGACGATCATCCCCGCAGCCCTCGTCGCAGGCCTCGGCCTGCTCGTCGGCGTCGAGGGCATCCTCGGAATCTCGATCCTCGCCCTCCTCGCCAGCTTCGACAACAGCAACGGCGGCCTCTGGCTCGCCTTCACCGGCCGCTACGGCGACTACCGCGACCGCGGCGCCTACATGGCCTCCGCCATCAACGACGGCCCCTTCTTCACGCTCCTCTTCCTCGGCATCTCGGGCCTTGGCAACATCCCGTTCCTGACCCTCCTCGCCGCCGCCATCCCCCTGATCCTCGGGTTCATCGTCGGCAACCTCGACGCCAAGTGGACCGAGATCATGCGGCCCGTGCCGAACATCGTCATCCCGTTCTTCGCCTTCGCCCTCGGCACCGGCATCGACCTGAGGAACGTCATCACCGGCGGCATCGGCGGCATCTTCGTCGGCATCGCCGCCACCCTCATCACCGGCACCCTGGTCTACATCGGCTACCGGTTCGTCCTCCGCCGCGGCGGGAAGTCCGGCATCGGCATCGCCGCGGCGACCACGGCCGGCAACTCGATCGCCACCCCGGCGATCGTCGCCGCAGCCGACCCATCGTTCGCCCCGTTCGTCGAGGTCGCGACGGCGCAGGTCGCCTCGGCCGTCCTGGTCACCGCGATCTTCGCCCCACTCCTCGCCACCTGGGTGCTCAAGCGCCAGGGGGGCCTGGACACGGACGATGCCGTCGGGGTCCTCCCCACCTCCGCCTCCGAGCTCCCGCCTTCAGGTGATCCGTCCGCACCAACCGACCGCCCCCGCCGGACGCAGGACGACGACCGACCGTGACATCTTCCGCACCCATCGTCGGCATCGCGGCCGACGACGTCACCGGCGCCACCGACTCCGTGGTCCAGTTTTCCCGCAGCGGCTGGTCCTCCCGGCTGCTGTTGGGGGAACTGCTCCCGGATTCGGTGGCACCGGGTAGCGCCCTGGCCGTGAACACCGACGCCCGCGCCATGGACGCCGCCACCGCCCGGCGGGCCACGGCGAGCGCCATCAGGAACCTGGTCAGCGCCGGGGCGGACCACCTGTACCTGAAGATCGACTCCACCATGCGCGGCAGCGTCCCGGCGCAGGTCGCCGGTGCCCTCGACGCGTGGCAGGAACAGCACCCCGGCTGCTTCGCCGTCGTCTGCCCGGCCTACCCGGCGATGGGGCGCACCGTCGAGGACGGTCTGCTGCGCGTCCACGGCGGACCGGTCGAGGACTCCCCCGCGGGCCGCGATCCGGTCACGCCGGTTCCGACGAGCGAGTTCTCGCAGCTCCTGCCCGGCACGACGACGATCAGCCTCAGCGGCTCCGCCGAGCGGGATGCGCAGGCGCTCCGGAACGCGGCGGGTGACGGCGTCGTGGTCGTCAATGCCGCGTCCGACGACGACCTCCGCGCCCTTGCGGCAGCACTCGTCGTCGTCGGTCCGGCGGCGATCCCCGCCGGGTCCGCCGGCCTCGCCGCTGCGCTGGCAACAGCCTGGGCGGAGTCGGGAGCCGTGCGCACTTCCCCGGAACCGGCCCCGGCCGCGCTGGGGCAGCGGATCGTCGTCGTCGTCAGTTCGCTGCACGACGTCGCCCGCGCACAGACCGACCACCTGCGCTCCCAGCTGGAGTCGGTCGACCTGCGCATCGTGCAGCCCGACGAGTCGCTGCTCGACCAGCCGAACCGGCTCGCGCAATGGGCCGCCGGAGAGCTCGAGCTCCCGGAGTCCCTCCCGCGGGTAGTGGTCATCATCTCCCCCGAGGCGGTCGGCGGCTCCGCGACCCTCAGCGGTGCAGCCATCGCCCGCAGCCTCGCGTCCGTGGTGCAGCAGACCCTGTCCCGCGCATCCGTCGGCGCCCTCGTGCTCGTCGGCGGCGACGGAGCCCGCGCCGTCCTCGACGCCACCCGCGCCCAGGCGCTGCGCATCACCGGCGCCATCCAGGAAGGCATCCCGGTCGGCGTCGTCGAAGGCGGCACCGCGGCTGGGAAGATCGTCGTAACGAAAGCCGGCGGCTTCGGGGCCGTCCCCGCCCTGCTCGACACCGTCACCGAACTCACCCGAACCCTCACACACACCCTCGCCCACTCCACGGAGGCATCCTCATGAGCATCCCCACCCTTGCCGTCACCCTCGGCGACGTCGCCGGTATCGGACCGGAGATCACTGCGAAGTCCCTCCTCGGGCACGACGACGTCCGGCAGGAGTGCAGGCCCGTCGTCATCGGGGACGAGGCCGCCATGCGCCAGGGCGTGTCCAACGTGGGCGGCGACCCGGACACGGTCCGCGTGCTGTCCTCGATCGAGGACGCGACGAACGAGCCAGGCATCATCGAGCTCCTGCAGACAGGCCCGTCGCTGGCGGACGTGAAGCTCGGCGAGCTCAGCCCTGCGGCGGGCGACGGTTCCTACCGCTTCGTCGTCGAGGCCTGCCGCCTGGCCGGCGAAGGTCAGGTCCAGGGCATCGTCACCGCGCCGCTCAACAAGGCTGCGATGCACGCCGGCGGGCACAAGTGGCCCGGCCACACGGAGCTGCTCGCGCACGAGTTCGGCGTGGAGAACTTCAGCCTCGTCCTCTCCGCGGGCGACCTGTACTTCTTCCACCTCACCACCCACGTCTCCCTGCGGCAGGCCATCGAGGACGTCACGCCCGAGCGCACCGGCAACGTCATCGAGCTGGTCAGCGCGTTCACCAAGGCCCTCGGCAACCCGGACGAGCCGATCGGCCTCGCCGGACTCAACCCGCACGCCGGCGAGAACCGCCTGTTCGGGAACGAGGACGCGGACATCCTCGCCCCCGCCGTCGCCGCCGCACGCGAGAAGGGCATCAACGTGCACGGGCCCATCCCCGCGGACGCGCTCATCCCCGCCGCGGTGAAGGGCAAGTGGAACATGGTCATCGCCTGCTACCACGACCAGGGCCACGCACCCTTCAAGGCGGTCTACGGCGACGACGGCGTGAACATCACCGTCGGTCTGCCCGTCGTCCGCGTGTCGGTGGACCACGGGACGGCGTTCGATATCGCCGGCCAGGGCATCGCGCGCGAGGCGAGCCTGGTGCTGTCCATGCGGCGGGCCGCTGCCCTGGCACCGGGCTGGGACCACGTGTGGCGGACCGCGCAGAAGAAGTAAGAGCTTCGACGAGTAGCTGGGCGCGGCTGCAGTGATTAGGTCTGCATTGCTGATGGTCCGCATTTAGGATCGAGATCATGGCAAGCGACGAAGACCTGGACCCTCCCGTGCCCAGCTACCTCGAGGGCATCACGCTGAAGCGGGTCCACGACGGTCAGGTCACCGAGGAGCACGACGAGGACTCGTCACCAGCGGACGGCCCAGACAAATAGCTCCTTCTCTGCGGGGCCGGACTCCGGGTTCAGGCTTAGCGAACGCCCCCTGACACCCGGCGGTGCCGTCGTCGTGCCGACACGAACCGAGCCCAGCAGCTGACGTAGTGCTGTGCGCTCCCTTCTAACCCTCCCTTACACCGACGCCCTCGACCATCATCCTGAACCGGAGCAGACCTCATGGCTGGAACAGAAACCCCTGATGCCCCGGCACGTCCGCTGGACTCCGGAAGCAACGATCCGCTGCACCTTCAGCTCCGCGGGCACCTGCGGGCTCAGATCCTGAACCACTCGCTGCCGCCGGGCACCTCGCTGCCCAGTGAGGCGCAGTTGCAGGTGCGGTACGGGGTATCACGGTCCGTGGTGCGGCAGGCCCTGGGTGCGCTGGCTGATGAAGGGCTGATCGAGCGTGGACGCGGGCGCGGCAGCACTGTGGCGCCCCGGCGGGAGCACCACCGATTGGTGCACCAAACGTCGGGGCTCTCGGCGCAGCTCGGGAGCACGGGGGCGAGCGTCGGCACCGAGGTGCTGTCTCTGACCGTGCAGGACGCCGATGCGTCGACGGCGGTCCTCGGGACTCCGCAGGTTCTCTCGCTCGAGCGGCTGCGCACGGCCGACGGTGTTCCTATCGCCGTCATCCACACCTCGCTTCCGGCGCCGGCGTTCTCGGGTCTGACCGCCGAGGACCTGCGGGACGCGTCCCTGCACGCGGTGCTCGGGGAGAAGTTCGGCGTGCAGGTCACCTCCGGCAAACGCCAGATCCGGGCCGTCCCCGGAGACCAGGACCTGCTGCGATTGCTGCAGCTGGAGGCGTCGTCGCCCGTGCTCCTGCTGGAGGGCACGAGCTTCGACCAGGACGGGCGGCCGGTGGAGGTCTTCTCAACCTGGCACCATCCGGACCACGTGGTGTTCGACATCGACATCCAGCGGGAGCCGTCGATTTTAGACGTGCCCTCAGCGTCTTCGTCGCTACCCGCCGACTCCCCCGATTTGGTTGCGGACCGGGCCCGCCAACTCGGCGCCGACCTGCTCCGCTTAGCTGACCAGATTTCCGACCCGGGCCGCTGACTCGACGTCGTCGTCGCCCTCGGCTTCGTTTGCCCTGGACACGAACTTCCCGCGTCCAACCTCCAGAGACAGTAGTACGACGCACCTCAACGTCGCCGGCGTCACGCTATAACTCAGGAAGTTGCTGCAGCTCCGTGGAGCCACAGATGAAGGACAGCAAATAACGCCCCTCCGCCAACCGGGAAGGGCGTTATCTGCGTTCTGGAGCAGGTTACTGGATCATCGCTTCTTGCCGTCTCCGAGCCTGCGTTCCAGGTTTCCGATGGCCGGCGGCACATCGTTGGTACCCGGTGCCGTGCTCTGAGCTCCCGCAGCAACCTCCAGACTGGCCGGCTTCTCGGCAGTAAACAACCATTCGTCGAAGAGCGGATTCAGTTCCTCGCCCGAAATCTTCTCTGCGAGGGTGATGAAATCGTCCGTGGAGACGTTGCCGTCGGCGTGGAGTTGCGCCCACTCGCGCAGGATGCGGAAGAAGTCCTCGTCGCCGACGGCTTGCCGCAGCGCGTGCAGGGTCATGGCACCCCGAGCGTAGACCGCAGAGTCGAAGAGCGCGTCGGGCCCAGGATCGCCGATCCTGACGCTCCAGAACGGGTTGTCAGCCGGGATCGAGGCAATGGAATCGAAGATCTCCTGGACGGTTTCCAGGTCCTCGCGTTCACTCCACAGCCATTCGGCATAGGTGGCAAACCCCTCGTTGAGCCAGATGTGCTGCCAGGCCTCCACGGAAACACTGTCCCCGATCCACTGGTGCGCCAACTCGTGCACCACTACTGAATCGCCCTGTACACGGTCGGTGAAGAAATCCCTGGAGTAGATGGGCCGTGTCTGGTTCTCCAGGGCGAAGCCCACCCCCCGGAGGTCGTCGACGGTTCCGCCGGCGTCCCGGAAGGGATACCGACCGAAGTAGCCTTCGAGGAATCCGATGATCTCCGGTTGCCTGGCGAGGGAAGCCTGCGCGTTTTCCCCGGCGCTTGGGGGAGGGTCGGCTGTTACTACCCAGTCGTTCTCATTGCCTGGGCTGCCCGCCGGCGGCCCGGTTACCGCCCAGCCGTCCAAGGTGTCGCCGTCGTCCTCAAAGGAAGTGCTGCCCTCGCCCGTGGAGACCACCACATCGTCGACGAATACGCCGGGGCGCTGAGTGATACTGACGTAGCTGATGGACACTTCGACCTCACTGCCGGCGAAGTCGGCCAGGTCGACCGACCACTGTTCCCAGCCTTCGCTGGCGCCACTTGCCGCCCACCACGCGCCGGAGCTGCCCGATGCTGTGCAGCCGCCCGCGGCATCGTCCGTCTGATAGTGCGTCAGGAACGGATGCAAACCGTGCCACACCGGGCAGACCACGCCTGTCTCCCCGGAAGTATGCCCGTTGGCATCGGGCAGGGTTGTCCAGTCTTCGGCACCGACGGTGCGGGCCTCCACGAAGGCGAAATCCCAGTCGGGTTCGGTGTCGCGGGTCAGCCAAAAGGACAACTCCGCCCCGCTGTCCGGGACCTTGATTGTCCGGGTGAGCCTCTTATAGGAACCTTCCGCTGTCTGGGACCAAGCGAAATTGGTGCCGGTCCGCGGTTCCGCCACCGGGTCGAAGAGGTCAGGGTCCAGCGCATCCAGGTAGTGGATCCGCCCGACCTTGTACTGGCTGAAATCCCACTGCCCCACACTGGCAGTTGCAAGATAGGACGCCATCGGTTCGCGCGCCTCCCACGTCCAGGTGGTCAGGCCGTCCCGCGTCCGGTCGTCGAGCAAGCGACCGTTGGCCACGACTTCGAGACCTTCAGGAACCGTTATGTGGAAGGTGTAGGAGGCCTTGTCCAGCGGATGGTCGTTGACCGGGAACCAGGTCGCCGCCACATGTGGCTCACCGATGACCAGGGAGCCGTCGTCGGTGTGGAAGAACCCGGACTGCCCGAACGGGTTGGTGGTGGTTTCCGGAACGCCGTCGTAGCGCACCTCCGTGGTGAATCGGCGACCGTCCCGAATACCCCGCTGCGGAGTAACGGTCAGTTCGCCACCGTCGCGCGTGAATTGAGCCGGACGTCCTTTGACCATCACCTCGCGGACCGTCAGACCCTCCAGGTCCAGGTTGAAGGCCGAGAGGTCCTGCGTGGCCTTGGCGATAATTGTCGCTGTCCCACTCAGGGTGTCGGTCAGCGGATCGTAGCTGAGATCCAATACATACTGGTCGACATCGTAGCCGCCGTTACCGTCCAGCGGGAAGTAGGGATCACCCAGCCCGGGTGCCCCGGGCTGGTAATCGGCTCCACCCGAGAGGGCTTCTTCCTGTGTGGATTCCGAGGTGGTTTCTGCGGCCGTGGCGGAAGAAACGGGCAACGCGGCAGCGCACAGCAGCAGTGCCGCCAGCGCAGAAGTGCGCCGGCGTCGGCCGGAGGCATGAGGACCGGTCCCGGGGGCCGGAGGTTGGAACGACGACATCGGCGAGTCCTACTTTCCTGACTAATCCGGGAAGGATGCTGCCGTCCACAACGTGAAGCACCTGCGTTTCGCAACTACCCCTACACCGGCCCAGACGACCGCGGGCGCGGCGCCGGGTTCCATTGCACTGCCGGTGGCGTTACTACGCCGTTACCGAGGCGTTACTGGGCCGTTACTCCCCCCTTTTTCAGGACGAGCTCTGCCAACAGCCTTCCCTCAGGGAGGCCCTGTCCGGCTCGCACCGTAAGGCTCTCCACGGTTGAGCAACCTTCAGCGGATGTGTGCGATGGAAAAGTGGGACGGTTCATTGACACTGTCCATCCGGGTGAGGATCCTAGTTTTTGCACACTCCACCCGTTCTGACGAACCGAGATCAGGTTCCCATGGGCTACTCCAACGACGGAGAATTTGGACTCCACCTTCTGGGGACCTGGATGCTTCACCGGCACGGAGTGAGCATTCATGTTGCACCACGCCAGCAGCGCCTCGTTGCCGCGCTTGCCGTCAAGGGCCCAAGTCTCCGAAATCACCTTGTCGGCCTGCTGTGGCCGGAGTACCCCGATGCGAAGGCTCTGGAGAGCCTAAGGGTCAGCATGCACCTGGTTTCTCGCCAGGTTCCGGGCCTCATAGTCAACAATGGCCCGATGCTTTCTCTATGCGAGCGGGCCGATGTGGACCTGCACACTGTCCAAGCCCGTCTCCGAGACTTCAGGAGGGTGGCATCTGAGGTGGAGGCAGCAGCACTGTTGGCTGATCTGCGTGATGCACGGCTACTACCCGGTTGGTATGACGACTGGGTCGTCTCCGAACAGAGCCGATTGCAACAGGACCGCCTTCGCGCGTTCACCATCATCGCCAGACAATCTCTTGATCAGGGTCATTGCGAAACTGCAGGCGCTGCCGCAGAGGCGGCTCTGGAGATCGAACCGCTGTATGAGGCAGCAATCCAAATACTCATCGAAGGTGAATTGAAGCACGGCAATCCGGCCGCTGCGCTCCGGAACTACCAGCGGTATCAGAAAAAACTGGAGGAGGACATGGGACTGCAGCCTTCTGATTCACTCACCAGACTTGTAGCTCGTGTTCTCGACGGTCAAGCGCGCACCAGGAAGGAACCCTTGGTTCCTACCAACGAGTTTCGGGTACGCGAGAAGCCGGTGTTCAACCACACGTAGCATTCCTGCTGGGTCTGAAGCGACTCCGGCCCTCGGCTCGATTCGAGGAAGAGGTCCACAACAGCACCGCCTGTAGCAGCATTCGGGGCGCTGGTCAGGAACCCAGCGCCCCGAGGTGCGCTAACGCCTACCTCGAACCCGACGTCTGAGCGACCCGTCGAGGGAAGCCCGCGCAAAGGTGCGGTGCAGCGCAGGCTGGACGTCAGGATCGGCGAGCCAGGGACTGACCAAACACGATCACGCTCCGGGCGCGCTCTCCTCGGCGTATCGCGTCGAAGGCTTCGTTCACCTCATCAAGACCGATGCGGTGTGAGATGAGCCGGTCGACGGGCAGCCGCCCCGCGAGGTACAGCGCCGCCAGGCGCGGGAAGTCCCCGCCCCGGCACGGTCGAACGGTAGTTGGAGCCGATGAGCGACTTGCCGCTCTCCGCGAGCGCGTCGATCGACACGGGGCTGTCCTCGGGTGGCAGTCCCACGATGACGGCCTTGCCGCCCGCCGCGATGAGGGATGGGAGGGATTCGATGGTCTGGACCCGCCGATCGCCTCGAAGGCGTACGCCGCTCCCCCGCCCGTCAGCGTGCGGACCTCCTCGGCGAGGCCGTCGGAGGGCTGCAGCGTATTGGTGGCACCGAACTCCCTGGCAGCAGCGAGCTTCTCCTCGCTGAGATCGACGGCGATGATCGGGTTCGCGCCGACGAGCCGCAGCGCCATGATAATCGAGAGTCCCACGCCGCCCGTTCCGACCACGACGGCGGACGTGCCCGCCTCCACGCCGGCGTCGTTCACCACCGCCCCCAAATCCGTCACGACGGAACACGCGATCAGGTCCGCGACGTCGAACGGGACGTCCGCGGCTCCTACCTTACTCAGCATCAGCATGAGAGCTACAAAAACAGCGATGGCTCGAGGTGCTTCTCGACTGTTACCTATGGTCAGGGAATCAACCAGTTCTGCACCAGGGCAGTGTCTACACGCTGGTAGCCGTCGATGTACCGGCAGATTCCGTTGAACCCATAGCTCGTCACTGCGACGAGGTAACCGTTGAGGAAGACTGGCCCGCCGGAGTCTCCGAAGCAGGTCCCGCCACCACCGCGGTTATCGTTCGGGTTGCCCTGAAGCTGAAGGATATACGGCGTGAGCTTCTGGCCTGGTGAGGTCGTGGTGCGGCGAATCAGCGGGTAGGCCATCGGTTGCGGCTTCTGCGGTCCGGTCTCTGCCTTCCGCACTTCCGTCCCGTATCCGACGAGCTCGAAGAGGGTCTTGCTCAGGCGGGGAGACTTAAATTGATCAAGGTATCCGACAGGAGCGAGCGTCGCAGGTGTGATGGTGGTGACCCGGTCGTGAAGCACGATGATGCCCACGTCATTCAAGCGGGACCGATCCATGAAGTTCACCTCGGTGTGCGCAGTCGGCGTCCCCCACAGCTGGTCCGCCGCTTCGAGCTCCTCCGCCGTATAGCCGACAGTGGGATCTGCTGCGAAGGGCAGCGGGAACGGTGGCTCCTCGGCGATGACTGGGTCGAAGGTGACCAGGGTGACACCCGAGGTCCCTACCGTGCAGTGCCCTGCGGTAAGCAGGACCGTGGGCGAGATCAGTGTGGCGGAGCAGGTGTAGGGGCCATTGCCGTCGAGGTAGAAGGCGATAAGGGCGACATTGGGATGGCGGTTGCCGTCCGGTTCGCCGCCGGTAATGGCTGGCGCCGGTAAAGCTCCTGCAACGATGAGGGAGAGAGTTGCCGCTATGAGGAGCGTCATTCTCCTGAGGATGGGCTTCATGATCATGTCCTTTGGTTTGTGGAGGGGCATGCCGAATCGATTCATTTGGTGACCGGTTGCGTCACGCCGGAATGCCTCCACAGCTGGACAAGATGTCACACCGGGTGCGCCAATCATCCGCCGGCCCTGTGGGAGGGTCAAGGCTCCATGCGGAGACAACCAGCTAGCAAACTAACTAGGGAAGCACTGTCCCAAACCTCCAGCCCAGTTCCAGCAGGGCGGCAGTTCTGCTGGGAGGCTGATACCCCTCACTGAAGGGTTGACCTTGCTTCTTGCTGGTCCTAGCGTCAGGGCAGAAGATTATCTGACCCTCTCATGGGAGAAGCTTCATGGATCTCAACGGTACGTCGCTCGAGAATGCTGACATCGCGGGAATCCAGGCCGCATTGTTTACCGGTCGGGTTACTGTCCGGCAGTTGGTCGACGCTTACCTCGACCGGATTGAGGCCTTTGACCATGCCGGCCCTGAGCTGAACGCAGTGGTCACAATCAATCAGGCCGCCAGGGAACAAGCCGATGCGCTGGATGATGCTTACCTGCAAACAGGGCAACCGGTCGGGCCTTTGCATGGCATCCCCATGGTCATCAAGGACTGTCTGGAAACGGCTGATATGCCGACCTCGTTCGGATCGGAAATCTTCGCTGACTTCCGGGCGGAGGAAGATGCAACAGTGGTCGCCAAACTGCGGGGCGCGGGTGCCATCATCCTGGCGAAAACAACACTCCCTGACTGGGCCACGTCATGGTTCAGCTACTCCTCCCGTACCGGGGTGACGAAGAACCCCTACGACCTTGACCGCGATCCAGGAGGATCAAGCAGCGGAACCGGCGCCGCCATCGCGGCAGGGTACGCAACCGTGGGACTCGGCACGGACTGCGGAGGATCAGTGCGGTTACCGGCCTCATTCTGCAACCTGGTGGGGGTTCGCTCCACCCCCGGTTTGATCAGTCGAACAGGATGCAACCCTCTGGTCAGCGTCCAGGACACGATCGGCCCGATGGCCCGATCCGTCGAAGACGCCGCCCGCGTATTCACCGTGATGGCCGGCTTCGACCAGAGCGACCCACTCACCTACGCTTACTCCGTGGCACGCGCTCCGGCGTCCTACGTGGATTGCCTGGTCCCCAACGCCCTGCAGGGACGACGTATCGGAGTACTGCGTAGCGCATTCGGTGCTGACACCGACCCCAACGCTGCCCCCGTCAATCAGGTGATGGTCAGCGCCCTCGATGAGCTGAGGGCAGGCGGCGCCACGCTGGTCGATGTCACGATCGATGACCTGTCCGGGTGGATCGGTCGAACGTCCATGTACACGATCAAGTCCAAGCACGACATCAACAACTGGCTCTCATCCAAACCCAACCCGCCGGCCCGCACCGTCGCCGAGATCATCGACTCCGGCCGGTACCATAGGAAACTCGACCTCCTCGAGGCGTTGGCAGCCGGACCTGATGACCCGCTGAACGACGTGAGCTACTACACCGCCTACACCGCGCGCGAAGCGTTCATGAAAACGGTCGTCAATCTCATGGAGGCCAATAACCTCGATACGTTGGTCTATCCAACCTGCCAGGTCGCCCCGCCCACCCACGAAGACACTGATTCCGGGCTGTGGAACACCTTGAACTTCCCCACAAACACGGTCATCGGTTCGCAGACCTGGATGCCGTCCATGACGGTACCGGCCGGCCTGACCGACTCCGGCCTGCCCGTCGGCATGGAGATACTGGCACGTCCCTATGACGAGCCCACGATGTTCGCCGTCGGTTACGGCTTCGAACAGGTCATCGGGCACCGATCTCACCCCCAGAGCGCACCAGTAAGCTTGTGACCGCCTAAGGCCCAAGACATAGGGCGGTCAAGTCCTCACGCTGCGCGAGCAGGCATCCGGGACATGTTGCTGCAGACTCCGATTACATCGGTTCATTGCTGCCGATGCTCAGGTAGCAGTAGACGGTGGCGCGGCTGGAGTGCTTCGGGCGCGTGGGCTTCCTACCACCAGCGGTAGCGGCACTCGCCTGCCTGGCACTCCCATTCGGGCGTTCCGCCACGAGGCTCACCGGTGGCAGGGTCAGGACGCCATTCCACAGTCATCGCGCAGCCCGCGTAGACCACGCGCGGGTTCTCCTCCTGCAGGGAGGGCAGGACCATGCCATAGGCAATCGGCCAGGCTTCGGACCTGCATCGGGGACACCGCTCAACAGGGCTGAGCCCGTTCTGTTTTGTCGTCATATCCAGAGATTAAGCGGGCGGCCTGGCATCTCAGAATATGAGAGCTACTAGAAGTTTTTGTAAGCTGCGCCGCTAGGTTAGCCGCACCGGGTGCAGCGGCGTAAGAAGAAAACCATTGAACGATTTCTCGTATAGATCGCGCTCATAAACCCCACCGAGACCTGGTTCAACCGTGCTCGTCCCAAGGCGACCATCAAGATCCACGTCCGGTGGATTTCCGCGCCGAACCCGGCAGTTCGGGACGGCACCCTGCGGCCTTCGAGAGGTCGCCGAACGGTACGAAGGCGCTATCAGGCGCACGAGGGGCCAGGGCTGGCGCTGCGGTTCCTCGGGCAGGTCGTGCACAAGCTCATGAAGCGTGAGCGCGCCTGGTCCGTGCTGCATCGCAGGCAGACAGCGAAGCGCCCCAGGAGAATCGGCTCTTGGGGCGCTTCGGGGTATTACGGTCGATCAGGCGAGGCAACCGCCTAGGGCGATCGTGCCGTCGATAACGGCGATCCTGTCCAGGACCGCGGCGTACTGGGCCTGCAGCCCGGCCACGACGGCCTTCTGCGCGGCGACCGCGTCGCGGTTGGGCTTCTTGGCGCTCTCCAGGGTCCGCAGGGTGGCGGCCTGGGTGACGATCTGCGCGTCGATCTTCGACAGGTCCGCCTTGGCGGTGGTCAGGGCCGCCTCCTTCTCGCTGATCTGCGTGTTGAGCGTGTTCAGCGAGGTCTGCAGCGGGGTGAGCTGGTTCTGCAGTGAGAGGATGGCGTTCTCCGCGGCAGTGATCGAGGTGTTCAGCGTGCCCAGGGTCCCGACGAGCTTGGCGACCTCACCGTCGAGACGGGTGACCTCCGCCGTCTCGGTGGTCACCGCGGCGTTAGCAGCGGTCAGGGTGGCCTGCAGCCCGGGGAGAGCGTCCTGCAGGGCCGTGAGCTCACCCTGCTTCCTGGTGATCTCGGCCTTGGCCGCGGTCAGGTCACCGGTCAGGCCCGGAAGCGCCGCCTCCAGTGCGGCGATCTCCGCCTTCTTCGCGGCCACGGCGGCGTTGGCGCCGGTCAGGGCGGTGTTCGCGGCGGTCTGGGTGGTCTTGGCGTCGGCCAGCGTCCCGGTGGCGCTGGTGACCTGCGCGTTGGCCCCGGCGAGGCTGGTCTGCAGGCCCGGGAGCTGCTGCTGCAGGTTGCTGCTCTCCTGCTGCTTGGCCGACAGCTGGGAGTTCAGCGTCGCGAGCTGACCCTGCAGCTTGGTCAGGTCACCGTTCAGGGCGTTGATCACCGCCGTCTTGTTCGCGGCCGCGAGCTCTGCAGCGGCGATCTCCGCCTTCTTGGCGGTGATCGCAGCGTTCAGCTCCTGCTTCTTCTTGTCCGAGTTGCCCTTGACCGCTGCGAGCTCAGCCTCCAGGGCGGCGAGCTGCGTCTTCAGCGCGGCGGCGTCGGCGACCGGCGTCGCGGTAGCAGCGGCAATCTCCTTCTGCTTCGCGGCGATCTCGGCGTTCTTCGTGCTGATGTCACCCTGCACACCCGCGATCTCGGTCTGCAGTACCGGGAGCCTGGCCTCGATGGTGCCGATCCGCTGGGTGAAGGTCGTGACGCTCTGCTCGGCCAGGCGCAGGTTCTCCTCGGCCTTGACCATGGCGGCGGTCGCTGCGGCGGCATTGGTGTCAGCGGTCTTAGCCGCGGTCTCCAGCGCCGGCAGCGCCGCACGGGCATCGGCCAGCTTCTTCTCCGCCGCGTCCACGAGCCCCTGCGCCGCGTCACCCTGGGCGGTGAGACCGGCCAGCTCGTCCGTCGCGGTTGTGATGAGGGCCAGCTGGGCGTTGACGGTGTTCTGCGCCGCCGTCGCTGCGCCGGTCAGGGTCTGCAGGCGGGTATTGGCGGCAGCGAGCTCGCCCTCCTTGGTTGCCTTGTCGGCCAGCGCCTGGGTCTTCTTTGTGTTCAGGCCGGCGAGCTCGGTCTGTGCGGCGGTCAGCTGCGTCTCCAGCGGCGTGATCTGGTTCACAAGCGTCGTTTTTTGGCCCTGGAGGGTGGTCAACTCGGTATTCGCGGTGGCGATCGCTGCGGTCAGCGTCGCCTGATCGGCCTCGAGCTTGGTCAGCGACATCGTCACCAAGTCGACCTTCCCGACCAGCGTGGCGTGCTCAGCGTCGAGCGCCGCGATCTCAGCCTCGGCTGCCTTGATCTGCGTGGTCAGGGTGTTCTGCGTGGTGACCAGCGCGGCCCGCTCAGCGGTCAGCGTCGCGATCTGCTCCGCGTTCTGACGCGCCGCGGCCTTGAGCAGGTTCGGCTGGACGTTGCCGCGATGTGCCTGCTGGTTGACCACCCCGTTGCAGATGCCCGACACAGGGGCGGTGGTCGCGGCCGACGCCTGCGGGGCGAGAACCAGCATGCTGGTCAGGATCCCCGGCAGGATGACAGCGCTTGCGACGCGGCGGACAAGGACGGATTTCGCGGTGGACCCGGCTGCGACGCTAGTCCGAATGTTCTTGCTCATGGTGTTCCCTCGTTCAGGCCCGTTGGGCGTGCAGTTTTGAGTGAATGATTGGAAAGGTCGCGCAACGGCGTTCATTCAACGCGAGTAACCCTGCCGTTCACGCGGATCAGCAGTGGCGGAAGCATTTCTACGGTGTATCAGCGGTCTGGGCTCCAGCCCCTTGGTGTGGCAGCCGACCCCTCGTAATGAAATTAAGGCTACGGCGAAACGGGGCGGTAGAACCGTTTGCCTGCGTTCAAATGCCTAAACGCTGATTGCGGTCAGGAGTAAAGAACTTCACGACGCTGGGTGACCTTCCAGCGACGGACCCCCGCTACCCCTTCAGCAGGTGGAAAGCGCTCTTCCTGTCCTTGACGCGAAGTTTTCGTAGGACCGTCGAGACATGGACGCGGACCGTGGTTGGGGAGACGAAGAGCTTGTGGGCGACATCCTCGGTAGACAACTCCTGGGCGAGGAGTTCCATGACCTCCCGCTCGCGCGGGCTCAATTTGGCGGCGGCCGCCGATTTGCGGGGCAGGATGCTCCGACCGGGCGCTCTGAACTCCTGCAGGATGCGAGTGACGAGCGCGGGGGACATCGGCGCCTCGCCGGAGAGTACCCCACGCAGCACCTCGGCGAGGGTTGCGGGATCCGTACTCTTGAGCAGGTACCCAGAGGCTCCCGCCCGCAGGGAGTCGAAGAGATCCTCGTCGTCAGCAGACTGGGTGAGCATCACTACGGCGGCTTCGGACAACGTCCTGCTGATTTGCTGGGCGGCGTAGATTCCGTTGCCGGGCATGTGGATGTCGAGCAGCACCACGTCGGGACGATGCTCCATGGCGAGTTGGATTGCTTCCTCGGCGGATGCTCCCTCCCCGCACACTTCCCAGCCATCCGCTTCCAGCGTCTGGCGAACTTTTGCGCGGATCCGGGCATGGTCATCGGCCATCACAACCCGTAGCCGGTGCTCATCTACCATGTCACCGTCACCACGCTTCCCTCTCCCGGCCGCGATGTTATGTCGAGGGACCCGGGCAAGGCTCGTGCCCGCTCCTGCATGCTGATCAAACCATAGCCCGCGCCGAGGCCCGTGGCACCGGAGACGTCGAAACCCGTTCCATCGTCCTGAATGGCCAGGCATCGCTGGTCACTGTCCGCGCTCAGGCGAATGCGCAGATGCTCAGCCCGACCATGGCGAACGGCGTTGGCCACCGCTTCGCGAGTGATGCGGACCAGCGCGTGCTGCTGCTCTGCGCTGACTTCGATGGAGTCATCGACATCAACCTCCAAGCGGACTCGATACCTCTGGGACAACTCCCGCGCGGTCCGGTGCAGGACAAGTCCCAGGGCTTCGTCCCCGCCATGACCAAAAGCATGAATTGCGGCACGAGCCTCATCCAGCGCCCGATCGCAGCCTGTGAGAATCCTGTCCCTCGCCTGTAGGCCGGGCGGAAGGGAAAAACCTTCCATTCGCAGCAGCGCAAGTTCCTGAATGACCCCATCGTGCAGCTCTCGCGCGAGCCGCCGCCGATCCTCGAATACGGCCACCTGGGAGTAGGCGTCCCAGTACTGCTTGATCTCACGGCTGGCCCCTATCAAGAGCAGCAGGTAGAAGCCGGTTCGCAACAAGTCACCGATGTAGAACCAGTCTGTATACAGCGAGGGGAAGAGAGCGTAGTTGACGCGGGCGAAGGCACCCAGGGCGCATGCCGGTCCTACCCAAGACAGCAGCGGGTCCGGGTGCTCAACCGCGCGCTTGGTGAAGACAATCGACGCCACCATGAAGCACACCGCCGCCGCCCCTTGGGCGGTCAGGAACAAAGGATGAACTGCAAGCAGCATAGGTTGATTGGCCTCGTCCACAGGCTGACCGAGAGCCAGGGGCAGCAGGAACCGCCCTTGCCACATGACCGAGGACGTCACGACGACGACCACCATGGGTACGGCCAGCACCCACCACGCCGATTTGAAAGACACTTGGCGGGACCGACTTACCAGCGCAGCGGACGCGATGAGGATCGCGCCGATCAGCCTAAGCGTCAGTGGCAACCAGACATCGAAGGTTCCGTCGCGATCTTCGCCCAAGGACTCACTCATCCAGGACAAGCCAGCCCCAGCGACAGCCAGGACCACGAGGCTCTGAGCTAGCAACAGGTCCTGCAGCCTGCCGCGTCGCACGAAGCGACCGGACAAGAGATATGCCACCAGCAAGGCCACACAGGAATCAACCGAGTCCACCACGAGGTGCAGGGAAGGACTGCGGTACCCGAAAAGCACGGCGGGACTCCACAGAACAAGTCCGGTCACAACGAGCCCGACCGCCCATCCGGCCAGCGTCAGCCAGACAGCACCTCTAAGACTCCCCGCATCGATGCGGTCGTCCATCGGCTTCGGTCTCCTCACCACACTGAAAGACGAAGAACCTACTTTTCGGACTTACTTCAGCCCGTTCTTACCCAGCCGTGAGACACATGGTATAGGCCTGCAGGCACTTAGACCCCAGATATTTTTCAGCTCAGCACCTGACCGAGGAACCTTCCGCGCGTCGCCACACCGCCGTGCCTATGCTGGGCAGGGCCGTGGTTGCCGCCGCGGCCGTTACATCGTCGTCCTCAGAGGGAGCAACTGCATGACCTACGAACTCCGTACCTACACCGCCAACCCGGGCAAGATGGATGCCCTGATGTCACGCTTCCGGGACAACACCATCAACCTCTTCACCGAACACAAGATGAAGAGCCTCGGATACTGGACCCCCGTAGGAACCGACGACGTCCTCGTCTACATCCTCGAGCACGACGGTGACCCGAAGGCGAACTGGGCGGCCTTCCAGGCGGACCAGCGTTGGATCGATGCAAAGTCGGCCTCCGAGGTCGACGGCGCACTGGCGGCGAAGATCGAGTCCGTCATGCTTGAAGCCACGGACCTCTACCCGATTGCCGTCGCCCGCTAATCCCCGTCAGCTGCCCGCGCCGGAAGCGAAGGCGTCAGCGCCGGAGCAACCGTCGGTCCCGCCAGGCGGCCGTGGACCACAATGCCCAGAGCACCAGCACGGGCTGGAAGAACAGGCGGATGAGGCGGGCGCGGTCGGTGTCCAGTCCGAAGGCGCTCACGCCGTCGACGTACTGAGCGATGTTGCCGGGAAAGATAGCGATGAAGAAGGCCGCGACGACCCAGCCGACCAACACACGGTGCCGACCGAAGAACACCAGGCCCACCCCGAGCACCAGTTCGACGACGCCGGACACGACCACCACGACGTCGGCATCGAGCGGCAACCAAGCTGGGACTTGGGCGGTGAACTCGGACCGCGCCACGGTCAGGTGCGCGGTTCCGGCGACGAGAAGGAAGACTCCGAGGGTGATGCACCCGAGGGTTCGGACCAAGGAGGTGCGCACTGGAGACCTCACCCGGCGGAGCCTAACACCGAGTTGCCAGCTTACGGGCGAGCACAGGGCGACCTGGACCACGGGGTGTCTACTTCGGCCTCCTTGATACACCATCAGGCGGGCAGGGAGCATCCCGGCTGCACACCGCCAGACGAGCACGTCATCTGGCTATCGTTGACGTCGAACGGAAGAGCAGGAATTCTGCAGCCGCCACCGGTGCTGATCCCCGACGTTGAAGGAGCTTCCTGCTATGACCGATGCCGCCACCAACCCGACGACGGCCACGCCTCCAAGCGATGCAGATGAGTCACAGGTCGTGCTGGTCGCTGGCGCCGGCGGGGTCATCGGTCGGCATGTTGCGGACGAGTACCTCAGCCGCGGAACAGCGGTCCGGGGTCTGAGCCGCCGACCAGTCGCCGGCGCCCGGTGGAAGCACCTGGCGGTGGACCTGCTTGACCGGGATGCAGCACGGACCGGACTGGGCAGCGCCCGGGATACGACCCATCTGGTTTTCGGCGCCTACATCGAACGCCCCACGACCAGGGAGCAGATCGAGGTCAACAGTGCCCTCCTTGTCAATGCCCTGCAGGGCCTTGAGGACGGAGGCGCACCGCTACGGCACGTCACCCTGTACCAGGGCGGGAAGGCGTACGGGGCCCACTTGGGCTACTTCAACACCCCCGCGAAGGAACGTGATCCGCGGCTGATCCAGCCCAACTTCTACTACGAGCAGGAGGACATCCTGCGCGCTGCCGCAGCTCGACGCGGCTTCGACGCCACCATGCTGCGCCCGGAAGGTGTGGTCGGGTACGCCGTCGGCAACCCGATGAACATCCTCATGGTCATCGCCGTCTACGCGAGCATCTGCCGGGAGCTGGGCCAGCCCCTGCGGTTCCCCGGCACCCACGCCGCCTACGACGCCCTCTACCAGGTGACCGACGCGTCGCTGCTGGCTCGCGCCACTGTCTGGGCAGGTTCAGAACCCCGAGCCGCTGGCGAGGTCTACAACATCACCAACGGGGACCAGATCCGGTGGCGCCACCTGTGGCCGATCTTCGCCCGCCACTTCCAGATGGACTACGCCGAACCGCAGCCCGTCCTGCTCTCCGAGGCAATGCCGCAGCACCAGGACCTCTGGCAGCAGATGGTGACGAAGTACGACCTCGTACCCACGCCGTACGAAGACCTCGCAGGCTGGTCCTTCGGCGACTTCCTTTTCCGCTCCGGCTTTGACAACGTCACTTCCACCATCAAGGCCCGGCAGCACGGGTTCGCCGACTGCCTCGACACAGAGGATCGATTCCTCGAGCTTTTCGAGGAACTGGCCACCGCCAGGGTCATCCCGCCACTGGCCTGATCCGACCCGGTTCGGTCCGGTCCGACTCAGGGGCAGGGAGGTATGCCGACGTCGTCCGGCGCACGCGGGCACCGGGCGGTTCCGGCCCTTTCAGCGCCGAATAGGTAGCTCCTGCGGGGAATCGGGTATTCGGCCGCACCTTGTCCCGCGCCGGCCTCTCCTACTGTTGCAAACAGCCGTCATCACGGCAGGACGGTGCATCGAGTGGCCGTCGTTCCGACAGGGGGAGAATCATGAATTACCGACTTTCGTCACAAGCACCGGGAATTCCCAGCCTCCGATAAAATCAGGGTGCTGCCGTCCATAGCGCCAGCACCGAAGGCCTGCCCGGACAGGCATCCGTTCGCGGAAACAACTACCGGGCGCGCGCTGATTCGGTGATGATGGACGGCAGACCGCCGTATGAAGCCCACGAAGGAGACCGCCATCGCCCCCGCCAACCGCACCAATGAACGACTGCGCACCACTCTCGCCCTGCTGGCCGACCACCAGTCGTCCGGAACCGGCCTCGCGCCCAGCGAGCTGTTGTCCCAGGCCGTGGCGAAGGTCCCCTTCGACGAGAAGGAATCCGAGCTCCTCGGCGGCGGTGTCCCCCGCGGCTACAAGGCCCTGACGACGGCGACGGCGAAGCTCGTGAAGGCCGGCTGGCTCGTCAAGGGCCGCAGCGGCTGGACCGCGACGGACGAGGGCGCCCGGGCCGTTCACGCCTTCGCCGACCCGGACCAGTTCGTGAACGCCATGATCAGCGGCGCACCGGTGCCCGAGCAGGCCGACGCTCCGGCGCATGCGCCGCAGGCACCCGAATCCCTGGGTGAAGAGGCACAGGCAGTGCAGGCCGTGCCCGCACCCGAGACGGCCGAGACATCCGAGGTCTCGGAGACGATGGCGGACCTGGCGCCGTCCGGCCCCGCCTCCTCGTCGGAGGGGGCCGAGGATCCCACTCCCCCGGAGGTTCCGGCGACCCTCGAGGTGTCGGACACCGCGCCCGAGCACGCGCCGACCGACACGCCCGCCGATGAAGCGTGGCAGGACCAGCCGCAGTCGGTCGCCCTCTCCGGGAACTTCGACCCGCTGTTCGGCGAGGCCGGCCACTGGAGCACTGACCTCCGCGAGCTGCAGTTCGACTGGGAGCCGACGGAGAACGCCTGGAAGCGGACCCTCCAGCTGCCCGCCGGGGGCTACCAGTTCAAGATCCTTGTCAACGGTTCCTGGGACGAGAACTACGGCCGGTTCGGCGTGCGTGACGGCGACAACCACGAACTGCACCTGCTCCACGACACGTCGGTGACCTTCCGGTTCGACTACTCAACGAAGGACATCGAGACCTCCTAGGTCCGGTCCCGATCCTCGGCCCCGTCCGCTGCCTCGTCCGGCAGCGGGCGGGGCCGTCGTCGTTCGCGGACTGTAGGCACGGGACGCGAGGTCCAGCGAAAGTCGACGGCGCTCTATCCCGCCCGCTGCATGCTCACTAGGGTGTACGCATGGTGGACGTTCCAGAGCGGCGCACGACGCCGATGATCAACTCGGACATGGGCGAGTCCCTCGGCCTGCACTCCTTCGGCAACGACCGCGCACTTCTGGACTCCGTGGACGCCATCAACGTGGCCTGCGGGTTCCACTCGGGGGACCCGGACACGATGGCGGAGACCGTGACGGCAGCGCACGAGAAGGGCGTGCTGATCGGCGCGCACCCCGGGCTCCCGGACCTCGTCGGCTTCGGCCGCCGCGAGATGAAGCTCTCCCCCTCCGAGGTGGAGTCCCTCATCCTCTACCAGGTCGGTGCCCTGACCGCCTTCCTGCGACGTGAGGGCGCTCCCCTCAACCACATCAAGCCCCACGGCTCCCTCTACGGCATGCTGGCCCGGGATCCGGAGTTGATGAGGAGCGCGGCCCGCGTGGCCCGACTCTTCGACGTCCCCGTCTACGGCATTGCCGGCACGGCGCACCAGTCCGTCTGCGAGGAACTCGGCGTGCCCTTCGTCGCCGAACTCTATGTGGACCTCAACTACGGCCCTGCCGGCGAACTGCTGATCCAGCGGCGGCCGGAACCGACCGATCCGGAAGCAGCCGCACGCCGCGTGACCCGGGCACTCGGGGACGGCCAGGTCGAGGCGTCGGACGGCACCCTGCTCACCATCCCGTTCGACAGCGTCTGCGTCCACTCGGACGCACCCAACTCGCCCGCGGTGGCGGCAGCCGTCCGCTCCGCCATCGACAGCCACTGACCCAACTTCCCGATTCTGACCCAACCTCCCGAAAGGACTCCCGTGGCCGACATCGTCTCCCCACTGCCAGGCATCTTCTACCGCAAGCCCGGACCGGACAAGGAACCCTTCGCGAACGAGGGGGACTCCATCGAGGCGGGCCAGACCATCGGCGTCGTGGAGATCATGAAGCAGTTCTCCGAGATCCGCAGCGATGTCGCCGGCACGCTGGAGAGCTTCGCGGTCGAGGACTCCGGGACCGTGAATCCCGGGGACGTCATCGCCACGGTGTCGGAGGGCTAGCGATGGAACGCGTCCTGATCGCCAACCGCGGGGAGATCGCGGTACGGATCATCCGCGCGGCCCGGGAACTCGGGCTGCAGACGGTCCTCGCGGCGAGCGAACCGGACCGCGACTCCTACGCGGCGTCCCTCGCGGACGACGTCCAGGTGATCGGCCCGGCGTCGGCAGCGAAGAGCTACCTCGACACCGCCGCGGTGCTCGCCGCCGTGGAGGCGTCCGGGGCTGACGCCGTCCACCCCGGGTACGGTTTCCTGTCCGAGAACGCGGGATTCGCCCGCGCGGTCACCGGTGCCGGCATCACCTGGGTGGGGCCTTCGGCCGACGCCATCGAACTGATGGGCAACAAGTCGCGTGCGCGACAGGCCGCGGAGGATGCCGGAGTGCCGACGCTGCCGGGGAGTGACGGCGCCCTGGACCCCGACGTCGACCCCCTCCCCATCGCGCGGGCCGTCGGCTATCCGCTGGTCGTCAAGGCATCGTCGGGCGGTGGAGGACGGGGCATCCGCCTGGTCACCCGGGAGGAGGACCTCGTCGGAACCGTCGACGTCGCCCGCGCGGAGGCGCAGGCGGCGTTCGGTGATCCCGCCGTGTACCTCGAGCATTTCGTCCAGCGCGCACGGCACGTCGAGGTGCAGATCCTCGGCGACGGCGAACGCGTCATCCACCTGGGCGACCGGGACTGCTCGCTGCAGCGCCGCCAGCAGAAGATCATCGAGGAAGCCCCTGCGCCCCTCCTGCCCGACGGCGTCCGCGAGACGATCCTCGCCTCGTCGATCGAACTCGGGCGCCAGTGCAACTACTCCGGTCTCGGGACGATCGAGTTCCTCTACGACTCAGACCAGGAGCAGGCGGCCTTCATCGAGATGAATACCCGACTCCAGGTGGAGCATCCGGTCACGGAGATGGTGACCGGCATCGACCTCATCCGGGAGCAACTGCTCGTGGCGTCCACCGGCAAGCTGCGGCTCCGCCAGGAGGACGTCACCTTCCGGGGCCACGCCTTCGAGTTCCGGATCAACGCCGAGGACCCGACACAGAACTTCATGCCGAGCCCCGGCACGCTGCAGCGCCTGGACTGGCCGGGCGGCCCCGGCGTGCGGGTCGATTCCGGCGTCGTCGCCGGATCCGCCGTCGCACCGTACTACGACTCGCTGCTCGCCAAGGTGGTGGTGTGGGACGCGAGCCGCGCCGAAGCCATCCAGCGGTCCGTGCGTGCACTGGGCGAGATACGGATCGAGGGCGTCAAGACGACGCTCCCGCTCCTGTCGACCGTCCTCCAGAGGCCCGAGGTACGGGACGTGACCCACCACTCCAAGTTCCTCGAGTCCACCCCCGACCTCCTCGGAGTCCAACCATGAGCCAGGTATCCCAGCAGCTGGACGCCGCGCGCTACACGTGGGGCGGCGACGAGTTCCTCTTCGTCGAGATCGCCGAGAGCATGAGCCTCGCCGCCAACTTCAAGGCGAATGCCATGGCGACACGGCTGTCGGCGCGGGCCGTCGACGGCGTCGTGGACATCTGCCCGGCGAACGCCTCCCTCCTGCTGCGCTTCGATCCCGACGTCGTCCCGCCGGACCGGCTGGAATCGCTCGTGCGGGAGGTGGAGGAGGAGGTCGCCCAGCTCAGCGAGCAGACGCTGGAGACCCGCATCATCGAAATCCCCGTCTGGTACGACGACCCGTACACGCGCGAGACCGGCGCCCGCTTCCGCAAGGGCCACCAGCGGCCGGACGGCACCGACCTGGACTTCGCGGCCGAGGAGAACGGCCTCTCCTCCCCGCAGGAGTTCATCCGCAAGCACCACGAGTCCCCATGGCTGGTGTCCATGGTGGGATTCGTCGCGGGACTTCCCTTCATGTTCCAGATCGTTCCGCAGGAGGAGCAGCTCGAGGTCCCGAAGTACCTGAGCCCGCGCACGGACACCCCGCCGCTGACCGTCGGCCACGGAGGCTGCTTCGCCTGCATCTACTCGGTCCGGGGCGCCGGCGGTTACCAGATGTTCGGTATCGCGGCGGCACCCATCTTCGACCCGGCGCAGAAACTCGACGATTTCTCGGACTTCATGATCTTCTTCCGGCCCGGCGACATCGTGAAGTTTCGACCCGTCGGCGAGGACGAATACCGCACCATCCAGGCCGAGGTCGACGCCGGGACCTTCACCTACCGCCAGGCCCCGGTGACCTTCGACCTGCAGAAGGCCCTGGCCGACCCCACCGCCCACAACCGGGACATTCTGGAGAAGCTCCATGGCCTTTGACATCCTCGAACCCGGCCTCGCCACCTCGGTCCAGGACCTGGGCCGCCTCGGCTACTACAACGTCGGCATCCCGCAGGGCGGTGCCATGGACCAGCTGTCCGCATCGATGGCCAATGCCCTGGTGGGCAATGCCGAAACGGACGCCGTACTCGAGTGCGCCTACCTCGGCCCGAAATTCACCACCGACGCCGACGCCGTTCTCGCCGTCACCGGCGCGCCCGTCCAGGTCAAGGTCAACGGAGCGCCGGTGGAGCAGTGGACCCGGCTCCCGCTCGCTGCGGGGGACGAGGTGTCCTTCGGGATGCTCTCGGGCGGAACGCGCTACTACATCGCGGTGCAGGGCGGCATCGATGTGCCCCTGGTCCTCGGGAGCCGCAGCACCTATGCGCTCGGCGCCCTTGGCGGCTGGCAGGGCCGCGCCCTCAAGGCCGGCGACACGCTCCCCGTGGGCGCCGTCGCGCCGTCGGCCCGATCCGTTCGGGACTCGATCCCCGAGGACCTGAGGCCGGTCTATGCGAAGGAGGTCACCGTCCGCATCCTGCCGGGCCTGTACGACCACCGGCTGACCGCCGAGGGCATGGAGACCCTCGTGAGCGCTTCGTGGAAACTGACTCCCGTGGCCGACCGGACGGGCCTGCGCTACTCCGGACCCGACATCGCCTGGAAGCCGCGCACGCAGCCCTTCGGGGCCGGCTCGGATCCGTCCAACATCGTGGACGCGGGCTACGCGGTCGGGTCCATCCAGATCCCGGGCGGCAAGGAGCCGATCGTCCTGCACCGCGATGCGGTCTCCGGCGGTGGGTACGCGATGGTCGCGACGGTCATCAGCGCGGACATGGACGTCGTCGCCCGTAGCGCACCGGGGACGGTGACGCACTTCGAGCCCGTGACGATGGAGCAAGCCCTCACTGCCCGGGCCGACGCAGCCAGAAGCCGGCGCGCCGTCTGGGAGTGAGGGCCGTCCGGTACGTCCTGGGCGACGTCGTGCCCGACGTCGAGCCTGTACCGGGGTGGGCTGTTTCTGTACGATCGGCCTGAGCTCCAACGAGGGAGCGTCGGCGAAGGGAGCAATGCGATGGAGCATAAACTTTTCGACCTGGGGGATTTCAGCCTCCAGAAGGGCTCCGTCCTTCCCTCCGCCCAACTCGGCTACACGACGCTGGGTGAGCTGAATGAAGCGAAGGACAACGTCGTCATCTGTCCGACCTGGTTCACTGCTACTCCCACCGACACGGCGACATGGATGACCGGCGAGAACCGCGCCTTGAAGCCGAGCAAATACTTCATCATCGTGCCCAACCACTTCGGGGCGGCCGTCTCCTCCTCGCCGAGCAACACACCTCCCCCCTTCGGCAAAGGCACGTTTCCACGAGTCACGGCCTACGACAACATCAACGCGCAATACCGATTGGTGACCGAGGAATTCGGCATCGAGAAAGTTCGGCTGGTGACAAGCTGGTCCATGGGCGCCTCCCAAACCTACGCTTGGGCGGCGCTGCACCCGGAGATGGTGCAGGCCATCGCGCCGATCTCCGGTTCCGCCCGCACAGCCCATTACAACAAGGTGTTCCTGCACGCCCTCATCCGTGCGATCACGGCCGACACCGACTGGAATGACGGCTTCTACGGCGACAAGCCCCCGGTGCGTGGCCTGCGGACCTTCGCATCCATCTACGCCGGATGGGGCTTCTCGGAGGCGTTCTACCGTGAGGAGCTGTACCGCGGATTCGGAGCGGGTAGCGCGGAGGAGTTCATCGAAATCTTCTGGGACCCCTTCTACCTCAAATGCGATGCCAACGACCTCCTCGCCCAGATCCAGACCTGGATGCACAACGACCTCGGTGACCATCCCACCTTCGGTGGCGACTTCGACGCGGCGCTGGGAGCGATCCGTGCGAAGACGATCATCATGAACGCCGAGACGGATCGGTATTTCCCGCCCATCGACAGTGAGTATGAAGCCGCCCGCATACCGGGAGCTGTCGCCAGGCCCATCCCGACGATCTGGGGCCACATGGCTCCCTTCAATCCCGTCGATCAGGCGTTCATCGATCAGGGCATCATGGAACTGCTCGCCGACTGAAGGGAGCCGCTGGAAGCGACGACTTGACGACGAATCCAATTGCTACGCAGGCTCGTTCCGTCGAGCCATCATGGTGCTTGCAGGCCGCCAGTCCCGGAGCTGCCCGCGAGCACAACGGCAGCTCCCCTCGGTGCGGCGCCGGCCGACGCGCTGCTCTCCCGCACGAACAGCTCCGGCGGATGGCGCACCGACGCGACTTCCTCCCCGTTCATCACCCGCCGCAGCATCCCGACGGCGGCCCGCCCGATCTCGACCATGGGTGAACGGACCGAGGTCAGTGGAATGGGGAGCTGCGCGGCCAGGGACGTGTCGTTGAACCCGACGACGGCGATGTCCTGGCCGACGACGAGACCGGCGGCCCGGAACGCTCCCATGGCGCCGATGGCTGCGAAGTCGTTGACGGCGAACACGGCGGTCGGCACCTCGCCGCGGAGGCTCAGCAGCTCCTCGCCCGCCTGGCGTCCGCCCTCGGTGTCGAAGCGGGACGGCAGGATGCGGTCTGCCGGCACCTCGCCGCCCAGTTCGTGCCAGCGCTCGACGAACCCGGCCGTCCGGTCCACTCCCGTACTGGCGTACGGCTCACCCGCGAGGATCGCGACGGAGCGGTGCCCGACGCTCCACAGGTGGTCCGCGACCAGTCGTCCTCCCGCCGTGTCGTCGCAGGTCGAGGAGGGGAATCCCGGGTAGCGGCGGTTCATCAGGACGAAGGGCACATGGCGGGCGGTGAGGTCGTCGACCAGGCTGCTGCCGGCATGGACGTCCCCCAGGATCAGCCCGTCCACGCGCCGCGCGAGCATGATCTCGGCCTTGCGGCGCTGCTCGTCCAGGCTGTCGTGGGAGTTCATCACGAAGGTCGAATGGTTGCTCTCGGCGGCGGCTTCCTCCACGCCCTCGTACATCGTCGCGAGGACGATGTCGGAGAGCCGGGGCACGATCACGCCGATGGCTCTCGTCCGGCGGGTGCGCAGGCTGGTGGCCTGCGGATCGGGTGAGTATCCCCTCGACTTCGCCAGGTCACGCACCTTCTGGGCGGTCTCCTTCGAGGCTGCCCCACGTGCCACCTCCGTGTCGGAGTGCAGCACCCGCGACACCGTGGAGACGTGGATCCCCAGCTCGGCGGCGAGGTCCTTCAGGGTGACCGCCGGACGCCTCTTGCCTGGTGCCTTCACGCGTGCCCCCTTCTTTCTCCTCCTGGGATTGTTTCAGACGCATGAAATCTCGAAGACTCCATTGACGAGACCCAGACCACATCCTAGGGTTCTTTTCAATCAACCCAAACGATTGGGTTGGTGAGGGAACCATTCTAGGATCCCCGCAGAAACCCCTGGTCTTTTTTCGTCCGAAATTTTTCCAGGGGGGTAACCCAAACGATTGGGTAAGGAGTGGGCACCGATGGGATCAACCACTACCGGGCAGGTCGTGCTGCTGGCGACGGGCGGCACGATCGCGTCCCGCAACGACTCCTCGGCCGGCGCGACCCTCGCCGCCGATGCGGGCAGCACCGTGCTGGCGGCGGCCGGGCAGAACGTCCCCGCTGTGGAGGTCGTGGACCTCATGCAGAAGGGCTCCTACCTCCTCACCTTCGACGACATGCTCTCGGTCTGCACGGGCATCCGCACCGCGCTGGAGTCCCCCGAGACGCTCGGCGTGGTCGTCACCCACGGCACCGACACGATGGAGGAGACGGGTTACCTCGCCGACCTCCTCCACGACGATTCGCGGCCCGTCGTGTTCACGGGCGCCCAGCGGGCTGCAGACAGCCAGGAACCGGACGGACCGGCGAACCTGCGGGGCGCCATCACCCTCGCGGCGTCACCCGAGGCGCGCGGCAGGGGTGCCCTGATCGTGTTCGACGGGGAGGTCTTCGCCCTTCCCGGCACCCGGAAGACGGAGACGAGCCGGCTCCATGCCTTCGGCAACCCGGACCGGGGATCCGCGGGATCCGTCTCGAGTACCGGCGTCGTCGAGCTGGGACCGGCCCCTGAGCGCCCGTCTCCCCTCCCCCCTCCCCCGTCAGGGTCTTCCGTGCGGGTTGACATCGTCCCCTCCTATCCCGGCGCGGACGCAACCCTCTTCGCTGCCGCGCTCGACGCCGGTGCTCGCGGGATCGTCCTGGAGGCCACCGGGCTGGGGAATGCGAACGCAGAGCTCTGCGATGCGGTGCGCGCGGCGGTGCGCGACGGCGTCGTCGTCGTCACCAGCACGCGCGTCCATGCGGGACCGGTGTACGGCGTGTACGGCGCCGGCGGCGGCAAGACGCTCGAGGACGCCGGCGCCGTTCCGTCGGGGCTGCTCCGTCCGTCCCAGGCACGCACGCTCCTGCACGCCCTGCTCGCGCTCGGACTGCCTCCCGACGACGTCGCCCGCCACGTCCGCGAGCGCGGCAGACCCTGATCCCCCAGAACCGACCACCGTCCCCCACCCCCACCAGGAAAGGCCTACCCCATGACGAAAGATATACAGATCGCCTTCGGCGTAGACGTCGACGCAGTTGCCGGAATGCTCGGCTCCTACGGCGGCGAGGATTCCCCCTGCGACATCTCCCGCGGGCTCTTCAGCGGGGAGGTCGGCGGGCCGCGGATCCTGCGCCTCTTCGAGAAGTACTCCCTGCCCTCCACCTGGTTCGTTCCGGGACACTCGATCGAGACCTTCCCCGACCTCACCCGGATGATCGTGGATGCCGGCCATGAGATCGGCGTCCACGGCTATTCGCACGAGAACCCGATCGCCATGACCCGTGAGCAGGAGACGGCAATCCTCGACAAGTCGATAGACCTCATCGAGAAGGTCTCGGGCCGTCGGCCCACCGGTTATGTGGCTCCCTGGTGGGAGTTCTCGCCCATCACCAACGAGATCCTGCTCGAGCGGGGCATCAAGTACGACCACTCGCTCATGCACAACGACTTCGAGCCCTACTACGTGAGGGTCGGGGACAGCTGGACGAAGATCGACTACACCAAGCCCGCGGAGGCATGGATGAAGCCCCTCGTCCGCGGTTCCGAGACCGACCTCGTGGAGATCCCGGCGAACTGGTACCTCGACGACCTCCCTCCCATGATGTTCATCAAGGCCTCCCCGAACTCGCACGGCTTCGTCAACCCGCGGGACATCGAGCAGATGTGGCGGGACCAGTTCGACTGGGTCTACGCCGAGATGGACTCCGCCGTCTACACCATGACGATCCACCCGGACGTCTCCGGCAGGCCGCAGGTACTGCTCATGCTCGAGCGCCTCATCCAGCACTTCAACTCCCACGAGGGCGTCACCTGGCACACCTTCGACCAGATCGCCGACTCGTTCCTGGCACGCAATCCCCGAAAGGAATCGAACTGATGTCCATTCAAGAGGGTGTCGACCTTTCGACGCCGACACGTAACGAGCAACGCAATTTCCCGGTGTTCTCGAAGAAGAAGACCAGCACGGCGACCGTTCTCGCCCTCTGCGCCTGGACCGTGGCGGTCTTCGACTACGGCCTGTTCGGCACCCTCCTGCCGGCCATGCAGGAGGAATTCGGCTGGACGGCGCCGGAAGCGTACGCCGTCAATACCTGGATCGCCGTCGGAACGGCGATCGTCTGCTTCGGCATCGGACCGGTGATCGACCGTCTCGGCCGCAAGAAAGGGATGATGCTGACCGTCGGCGGCACCGCTGTCATCTCCGGCGTCACCGCCCTGATCCCTGCCACCCTCGGCTTCGCCAGCAATGCGCTGCTGGTCCTGGTCCGGTCCTTCGGCGGTCTGGGCTTTTCCGAGCAGGCCGTGAACGCGACCTACATGAACGAGGTCTACCAGGTCACCGAGGACGAGCGGAAGCGCAAGCGTCCCGGGTTCCACTACTCCTTCATCCAGGGCGGCTGGCCGCTGGGCTTCCTCCTCGCGAGCGCCCTCGGGCTCGCGTTCCTGCCCCTCCTCGGCTGGCGCGCGCTCTACCTCATGGCCACGCTCCCCGCGATCATCATCGTCCTGCTCATCGCCCGCAAGCTGAAGGAGACGCCGCAGTTCGAGCTGCACCAGCGCCTCACCGAATTGGAGAAGGGCGGCAAGAGCGACGAAGCCCACGCGCTCGCAGCCGCCTACGGCGTCGAGCACTCCTCGACGTCGCCGCTCAAGCGCATCTGGGAAGGCGAGTACCGCCGGAACACGATCGTCTTCTCGCTCGCCTGGATCCTCAACTTCTTCGGCATCGCGATCTTCAGCGTCCTCGGCACCTCGGTGCTGGCCAACGCCAAGGGCGTCGAGCTGACCGACGCCTTCCTGCTGCTGATCGTCATCAACATGCTCGCCTACTTCGGCTATGTCTTCCACGGCTGGGTCGGTGACAAGGTGGGCCGGAAGAGGACCATCATCGTGGGGTGGATCATCTCGGGCCTGTCCTTCGCCGTGATGCTGAGCCCGCTGGTGTCGAGCCCGTTCCTGATCATCCTCACCTACGGCACTGGCCTGTTCTTCCTGGTGGGCCCCTACGCCGCCATCCAGTACTTCATGGCGGAGTGCTACCCCGTCAGTTGCCGTGCCACCGGGCTCGCCTTCATCGGAGCCATGAGTCAGCCGGGGACGATCATCGGCGGTGCACTCTTCACCATCGTCGCCACCGCGGCCGGCACCGGAGCAGCCGCCCTGTGGGTCGGCGCCGTCGGGACCCTGCTCTCCGGCGTCCTGATGATCGCCGCACGACCCGTCGCGGCCGTCGCCCTTGAGGAGCCGCATGCAGCAGTCTGAGGTAGCCATCGTCACGGGCGCCGCCAGCGGTATCGGCCGCGCGCTCGCCGTCCACTACGCGGGCCGGAACGTCCGGACCATCATCGGCACCTTCCCCGGCGACCCGCACGACCCGGAGGAGACCCTCTCCGGCGTGCGGGCCGCCGGTGGGGAGGGCGTCATCCACGAGGTCGACGTGCGGTCCACTCCTTCGGTGGATGCCTTCGCTCAGCGCGCCCTGGATGAGTACGGACGCCTGGACTACGCGATCGCCAACGCGGGCATCCTCCGCAATGCTCCGCTCAACGAGCTGACGGACGACCTGTGGACCGCGATGCTCGACGTCGACCTGACCGGCGTGCTCCGTACGCTGCGGTCGGCGTCACAGCGGATGGACGGACCCGGCGCGCTCGTCGCCGTGTCCTCCATCGCCGGTGGCGTGTACGGGTGGGAGGAACACGCGCACTACGCCTCGGCCAAGGCCGGTGTCCTCGGGCTCATCCGAAGCATCGCGTCGGAACTGGGGCCACGGCAGATCCGCGCCAACGCGGTGATTCCCGGCCTGATCGAGACACCGCAGTCCCTCGACCCGGTGAACTCGCTGGGCCCCGAGGGGCTCGAGCGGGCCGGCAAGGATATTCCATGGGGTCGCGTGGGCCGGCCGGAGGAGGTCGCCGACGTGATCGGATTCCTGACCTCGGACGCTTCCCGGTACATCACCGGACAGTCGCTCATCGTGGACGGCGGCCTGACCATCAAGATGCGCGCATGACGGCGGGCGGTGAGCCACGGGGTGCCGGCAGTCCCCGCACCGTCGTCGTGACCGGAGGCGCCAGCGGGATCGGGGCGGCAATCGCGGACGGGTTCACGGCGCAGGGGGACACGGTGGTGGTGCTGGACCGTGCCCCCGGCCCGGGGGTCATCGAGGTCGACGTCGCGCGCGAGGACAGCGTCCGGAGTGCCTTCGCTGCCGCCCGCGACAGAGTCGGGACCATCGACATCCTGGTCAACAGCGCCGGGCTCCTCACCGAGTCCCCGATCGAGAACATGACGCTTGCGATGTGGACGGAGACCATCTCGGTGGACCTCACCGGGGTGTTCCTCTGCTGCCGTGAGGTCGTCGGCCCCATGCGTCGCCAGCGATGGGGGCGGATCATCAACATCTCCTCCCAGCTGGGCATCAAGGGCGGCACGGGACTCGGCCACTACAGCGCAGCGAAGGCCGGGGTGATCGGGATGACGAAGGCCCTCGCCCTCGAGGTCTCGGCCGACAACGTCCTGGCCAACTGCATCGCGCCGGGTCCGATCGAGACGCCGCTCGTCGACGGCATCTCCGAGGACTGGAAGGTCGCGAAGCGTGCGGAGTTGCCACTGCGGCGGTTCGGCGTGCCGGCCGAGGTCGCTCCGACCGCACTGCTCCTCGCGAGCGATCCCGGCGGCAACCTGTTCGTCGGCCAGACCCTCGGACCGAACTCCGGGGATGTGATGCCATGACCCGGATACCGGACTGCTGATGTGTGGAGCATGCGGCCGTACGGTCGTCGCCGATCCGGCGCTCGGACCGGTACGGACGACGCGGGACCTGCTGGTCGTGGCTCAGGTGATGAACTCGATCACCGCCGGGCTGCCTGGCGGGCCCGTCGTGCGGGTGAGTGGCGACGCCTGGATCCTCGCGGGACGCACGGGCACCAGCACCAGGTGCGACACCGTCGAGCAGCTGTGGACTGTGCTCCTGGACGGCTGCGGGCGGACGTCCGACGGGGCGTTGCGCCTTGCCCAGCAGATCGCCCGTGGACTGCCGGCGGCATCTCCGCTCGCCGACCGCGTGCTGCGGGAAGGACTCTTGGCCGGAGCCCGCTGACGGCTACTTTCCAAAACGCCATCGGTGCTGCCGATTCCGCCCCGCCCGCTGCCTTTGCAGTGGGCGGGGCCGTCGTCGTTGGTGGGCCGCGGGGCTTGCGGGCGGGCTGGGTCGCCGTCGTTCCTTGGTTTTGGTGCCCAATCGCGTGTTGTGGCGAGACACGCCGGTCCGTGGGATGGGCGCAGGCAAAAGCCCGGAACAACGGCGGGTCCGTGCGGCTTCGTGCACGTCATAGTCATTCTGTCGATGCAACGCGTGCACGACGCCGCACCAGGCCCACCAAAGCCTGGTCGAGGGCACGCTAGGCCGCCGAGATGGGGCATCACGGCGAACTCAGCCTGCCGGCACGGGCAGGACGGCGGACCCAACCGATGAGACAGCGCGCTCGGCACACCAGGCTCCGAACCGAACCACCCGAGCCACCCGAGCCAGCCGGCCGGCGCCGCACCCGCATCAGCCTTCACGCAGCTTTGCCCAAGGTCGCCCCGAATCGGGCAAACCGTCCCGGCACGTGCAGCAGGATGAACGAGGATCATCCAAAGGGAAGGCTCGGGCAATGGGCGCAATGGACCGCGAGTGGTTCCACGAGGGCCGCGACGCCCGGATGAACGGCGTGCGCCGGTCGCCGTCGGGCAGGATCCCGGAATGGTCGCTCGACGACGCCCTCCGCCAGGCGTCTGCTCCCCCGCCGTGGCGCCCCGGTCCGGCACAGAAGAAGCGCCGCCGGGCGAGGATGAAGCTGCGGCTCGGGACCGTAGGAGCACTCGCGCTCCTCGTCTTCCTGTACCTGACGCCGACACTGTTCGACCGCTATGTGCTGCCCGCCGCCCTGCCGTACCTGCCCGGCGCCGAGGTGCCGCCCCGCGGCGTCGAGGCCGGCGACGTCCCGCTCGGGGTTCCGCCACCCGCACCGGCGTCGAACGCGTACAAGTTGATGGAGTCGCCGGTCGAGGACCAGGAGTGGGTGGCGTACGACCCCTGCCGCCCCGTGCACTACGTCGTGCGGCCGGACAACGCGCCGGCGGGGTCCGAGGGCCTCGTCCAGGAAGCCGTCGCGGAGGTCTCGGCGGCGACAGGACTGCAGTTCGTGGACGACGGCACGACCATGGAGGCGCCCACCGAGGACCGCGACCTGTACCAGCCGGAGCTGTACGGCAAGAGGTGGGTCCCGGTACTCATCACGTGGACGGACCCCACCGAGATCCCGGGACTCGAGGGTGACGTGGCCGGGCTCGGCGGCAGCGACTACGCCCAGACACTGGGACACCCTCTGGTGTACGTGGGCGGGCAGGTGCAGCTCGACGCCCCGGACGCCGCCGAGACCCTGCAGTACCCGGACGGCCGCGCGTACCTGAAAGCGACCATCATGCACGAGCTCGGGCACGTCGTCGGGCTCGATCACGTCGATGACCCTCATGAGCTCATGTACGCGGACAACATCGGGCAGATCTCCTTCGGCGACGGAGACCGCGCCGGCCTCGCACTGCTCGGCACCGGCCCGTGCGTGCCGGGACTCTGAGTCCTTGACCCCCGGCGTGCAGCATCCCTAGCGTGAAGTCATGACCTCCCCCGATATCCGGTTCTATTTCGACCCCGTCTGCCCCTTCGCCTGGATGACCAGCAAGTGGGTGCGCATGGTGTCGGAGCAGCGCGACTACGCAGTCGAATGGCGCTTCATCTCACTCCGCCTGCTCAACGCATCCGTCGACTACGACGCCCACTTTCCCGTCGGCTACGAAGCCGGGCACACCGCGGGCCTACGCCTGTTGCGCGTCGCCGCACGCACCCGGGAGGAACACGGACCCGAGGCCGTCGGGCGGCTCTACGAGCGACTGGGCACCCGGATCTTCGACATGCACAAGGACGATTCCGACGGCGGCCACCGCGGGACTGTGGACTTCCTGGTGCCGGTCCTCGCCGAGTCCGGACTGCCCGAACACCTCGCCGACGCCCTGGAGGACTCCTCGCTCGACGCCGCCATCCAGGCGGAGACGGACGAGGCCCTGACCCTGACGGGCAAGGACGTTGGGACGCCGATCATCCATTTCGAGCCACCGGAGGGCGTGGCCTTCTTCGGTCCCGTGATCAGCCGCCTGCCCGATCCCGACCAGGCGGTCGAACTCTGGGACCACGTGCTGGGCCTGGCGCGTTTCCCCGGTTTTGCCGAGCTCAAGAGGAGCCTGCGGGAGCGCCCTCAGCTGCGCAGCTTCGGCGTAGAGGAGGATGAGGCCGGGCTGCAGGAGGACTGGCACGGCGGGAGCCGCCGGACCAAGAAGTAGCCCTCCCGGCGGAGTGCCGCGCGGAATGGTACCTGTTACGGCCACTTCGCTATACGACCGAAGTAGATTCCACCGAGGGATATCAACGACGTACATTAGGCGAATGAGCAATGAAGCTTCTGCAGCAATCCTCGCCCCGTTCGATCCTGACGGCGGGGACGACCAGCCTGCCGCAGCGCTCGAGTCGCTCATCTCGACGGTCGAGGCGGAAGTCGCGGAGCTCCAGTTCACCCGCTTCACCAACGACGACGCCGTGGCGCTCGGACAGCTCCTCGTCCAGCTGGGCGTCAGCCGCGACCTGCCAATCGCGATCAGCATCTGCAAGCCGAACCACATCCTCTTCCGGGCCGCGCTCGACGGCGCCACCCCCGATAACGATTACTGGCTCGATGCGAAGAGCCGCACGGCAGCGCGCTACTTCGTGCCGTCGCTGCTCGTCGGCCTCCGCGCACGCCGCAACGGTGGCCACGCCGAGGACAACCCGATGTTCGACACCTCGACGCATGCCGCCCATGGGGGCTCGTTCCCGCTGTACGTCCGGGGCGTGGGACCCGTGGCCACCGTGACGGTGTCCGGACTGCCGCAGCTCGAGGACCACAAACTCGTGGTCGAGGCCCTGCGCACTTTCCACGCGGCCGACGGCCTCTGACAGGGCACCTGCACCCGCATATACGCGGCGTCAGGATCACCGCTACACCCGGCGCTGCTCCGCCAGGGGGAACTGCCGGCGGGCGTCCGTGACAGCCCCGAGGTGCAGGTCCACGGTCAGGACGTCCTCCGCCGGGCCGCACGAGCCCAATACCCCTCCGAGTGGCCCGGCCACGATGCTCCGGCCGATCGACACCGGCTCGGCCTGGGACACACCCGCGACGAATACGCCGTTGTCGAGCGCACGCGCACGGAGCAGCACATCCCACTGGTCCGTCTTGCCCGGTCCCGGCACCCACGACGACGGCGCCAGGACCACCTGCGCTCCCGCGTCCGCCAGCGCCCGGGCCACTCCCGGGAACCGCAGGTCGTAGCAGGTGAGCAGTCCGACGACGGTGCCGTCCAGGGGAAAGGTCACGGGTCCGACGTCGGGCGCCGGTCTGATGTGCCGGGACTCATGGAAGCCCTGGCTGTCGAAGAGGTGGATCTTGCGGTAGGCCGCGACCAGGGACCCGGTGGGGTCCAGCGCGACGATGGTGTTGTAGGCACGCTCGTGTTCCTCGGAGGTCTCGATCACCCCTGCCACCACCGTGATCCGGTGCCGACGCGCCATTGCCGCGAGCGCCCGGACCACGTCGCCGTCGAGCGGTTCCGCGGCCGCGACGAACGAACTGTCCACCCGGCTCTTCTCGTAGCTCGCGTACTCGGGGAAGACCGCGAGGGTGGAGCCCGCGTCGGCCGCCGCGGCAGCGACCTCCTCCATCCGGGCGAGGTTCGCTGCGGTGTCCGGGCCGGACGCGAGCTGCCCGAGGGTGATGCGCATACCTCCTATGAAACGACTTCCTTCTCCACCGACGCCAGTTCGGGTGGTGCGGAGCGGAAGCCGCGTGTGATGACGGCGAGCACGAGGATGCCGATCGCGAGCCAGACGAGCCCGAGCGTGATCGCCGTGGGGTCGAGCTGGGTGAGCAGGAAGGCGTCGACCACGGCGCCGACGGCGGGGATCACCAGATAGGAGAAGGGGTTCAGGCTGCGCCCGGTCCGCTTCTCGCGCAGGTAGTAGGCGATGACGGAGACGTTGACAAGGGTGAACGCGGTGAAGGCACCGAAGTTGATGAACGAGGTGGACGTGGCGACATCGAGGAAGACCGCCACGAGTCCCACGATGCCCGTGATGACGAGGTTGACCACCGGCGTGCGGAAGCGGTCGTGAAGGTAGCCGAACACCTTCCGCGGCAGCACGGCGTCGCGGCCCATCGCGTAGAGCAGTCGGGATGCGCTGGCCTGGGCGGCGAGACCTGAGGCGAACTGCGCGACGACGAGGCCCGCAAGGAAGATCGCGCCGAAGAGCTGGCCGCCGATCTGCAGGGCGATGTCGGAGGCGAGTGAGGCCGAATCCTCGAACGTGCCACCGGGGCGGATCAGCTGGGTCACGTAGGAGACGGACACGAAGATGGCGCCGCCGATCAGCGCGATGAGCATGATGGCGCGCGGCATGGTCTTCTTCGGCTCCACGGTCTCCTCGGTGAGGGTCGTGACAGCGTCGAACCCCAGGAAGGAATAGGCGGCGATAGCCGCACCGGCAGCGATTGTACCGAGGTTCGCCGTCGGGTTGATGAAGGGTTCGGAGCTCACCAGCGCGCCGGCGCCCGACGTGCTCACGAGGGTCCCGATGGTCAGCGCCACGAAGATGCCGATGACGAGCAGCTGGAACGCCATCAGGAGGTAGTTCGCCTTCTCGGCGACCCGGATCCCGATGACGTTGAGCACGGTGGTCACGAGCACGAAGGCCAGGATCCACACCCAGATCGGCGTGCCGGGGAACTGCGCGGTGAGGTAGGACCCGCCGATGAGCCAGATGACCATCGGCAGGAAGAGATAGTCGAGCAGGATGGCCCACCCGACAAGGAACCCGACGCGGGCGTCGATGGTCCGCCGCACGTACGTATAGGCGGAACCCGCAACGGGGAACGCAACGGCCATGCGTCCGTAACTGTGGGCAGTGAAGAGCATCGCGAGGAGCGCGAGGAGGTAGGCCGACGGGGATGCACCGCCGGTTGCCTCGGCGATGACGCCGAAGATCGCCAGGACGATCAGGGGTGTGAGGTAGGCGAGCCCGAACAGGACGAGCGAGGGCAGCCGGAGGGTGCGGGTGAGCTGGGACGAGGTCTGCATGGCTAGTCCTGACGAGCAGTGGACGCGGGGGTCCAGGTGGCGGGATCGATGCGGCCGGAGTACATCGGGAGCTCGATCGGGGTTTCGTGGGCGCGGAACTGGGACCACATGCGGTTCAGCCCGGCGGTGCCATGTGTGCGCACGTAGTCGATGCGCGACAGGTCGAGAGTAGCCGCCATCATCCCGGTACCGTCGTGGTCGATGGACTCGAGGATCGCGCCCTCCGGGTCGACGATGAGGCTCTGACCGCGCCCGGTGGGGCCGGCGCAGTTGACGCTGACGATGAACACCTGGTTAACGATGGCGTTGGCCCGGGCGAGAACCAGCTCATGCTCGCGGTCCTCGGTGGTGGTCTTGACGACGTTGAGGATCACGTCCGCGCCGAGCCATGCGAGCTGGCGGGTCACTTCGGGGAACCATGCGTCGTAGCAGATGGACAGTCCGGCGCGGCCGTAGCCCTCGAGGTCGACGGTGACGAAGGAGTCTCCGGGGTCGTACGGCTCGTAGGGACGCCAGGGGAAGATCTTCCGGTAGCTCGCCTCGAGCTCGCCCTGCGGGGAGAACACGAGCGCGGTATTGAACAGCTGCCCCTCGGGCCCGCGCTCGCAGATGCTTCCGGGCACCAGCCACACACCGAGGTCGCCGGCGAGCTGTGCGAGCTCCTGCACGAGGGGCCCATCGAGAGGCTGCGCCGATTCCTGGAGCGCTTCCGTGCGCGCCTGGTCGGGGTAGCCGTCACCGAACAGGTGTAGTTCGGGGTAGACGAGGAGTCGGGTTCCGGGATGCGCCGCGACGGCGTCGGAAGCCTGAGTGGCGAAGACCGAGAGCGGCTCACCGATCGCGATCGGTTCGGACTGGACTGCGAGGATCGGAAGGGGCTGTGACATGGCGGCCTTGGCTTGCAGTGACGGGGCTCACGCAATATTAGCTCACTTTGAACTATTATCAAGACGGAGCGTCGGAAGGGGAAGAACATGACCGATGGATTGCGGGAACCGGTGGGCGCGGCACCGCCGTCCCACGTGCCGCCTGCGCACGGGCGGCGCAGTGCGATCGACGCCGTCCGCGCCCGCATCGCCGCCTCCATCTCGCTCGGTCTTCTACAGCCGGGCGAACGACTGCCGGACCAGAACGACATCGCGCTGGGGCTCTCGGTGAGCCCGATGACGGCCCGGCGCGCAATGGCCAGCCTCGCAGAGGAGGGAATCGTGGTCCGGCGTCGGGGGCGTGACGGCGGAACCTTCGTCGCGGCTGATCCTCCCGCAGCTGCCATCGAGAGATTGTCCCTTGGATTGCCGGATGCCGCGGCCGTCCATGACCTCGTGGACCGGCGCCTCCTCGCCGAATGTGCTGTCACCCACTTCGCCGCCGTCAACGCGACGGAGGACGAACTCGAGGCGCTGGAGGCACTCACGCAGCGCATGGCGACGGCCACCAACTGGTCCGAATACCACCAGGCCGATGATGAATTCCATCGGTCCGTCGCCGCCGCGTCACACCTCGGTGCGGCTACCGCCATGCATTCCGCAGCCCTGGGCGAGCTGTACGAGCACTTCGTCCCGTACCCCATCGATGCGCTTCACCGCGCCAACGGGGACCACGTCGCACTGGTGGCTGCGCTGCGGAGGCGCGACGTCGTTCGAGCAGTCGCGATCGCCCACGCGCACGTGGACAGCCTGCACTCGACGATGTTCATGGAACTCGCGCATCGCGCCTAGCTGCCGGCCGTCGGTCCGGCGCCGTCAGGGGATCATCGATCCGGCCATGGCTGCGACGCTCACGGTCACGAGGGAGCACCGCTCAGGCTGCGCTCACACCCGCCTCCAGCCATGCAGCCGCCCGACGCGCGAGGACTGCGGGTGTCGCCGAGATGTCCAGCACTATCCCGGTCTCGTCCGGCCCGAGGGGTTCGAGCGTCTGCAGCTGGGACCGCAGGAGCGAGGCCGGCATGAAGTGTCCCGGCCGGGCTGCCAGGCGCTCCGCCAGCAGGTCCACCGTGCCGTGCAGGTGGACGAACCGCACATCTGGCGCGCCTCCGCGGATGGTGGTGCGGTACGCCCTCTTCAGCGCACTGCACGCAATGACGAGCGGCTCCGGACCGGCAGCTGCGAACCGCCGCCCGATCTCCTCGAGCCAGGGCTGCCGGTCGGCGTCGTCGAGCGGGGTTCCCGCAGCCATCTTGTCCACGTTGCGCTGCGGGTGCAGCGAGTCGCCGTCGAGGAACGGCGCACCGTGGTGATCGGCGAGCAGCGCGCCCACGGTGCTCTTGCCGCAGCCGGAGACGCCCATCACCACGATCTTCATAGCCTTCACCAGTCGTGGACGGTGCCGTCGCTGAGACGGTTGTAGGGCAGGTAGGCCTGCTGGTAGGGGAAGGATGCGGCTGCTTCCTCGTTGAGTTCGACGCCGAGGCCCGGCTTGTCGCCGGGGTGCAGGTAGCCGTCGGTGAAGGTCATGGACTGCTCGAACACGGTGTTGGTCTTCGCGCTGTGCTCCATGTACTCCTGGATGCCGAAGTTGTGGATCGCCAGTCCCACGTGGGACTGCGCGGCGAGGCCCACGGGTGAGACGTCGGTGGGCCCGTGGAACCCGGACTTGATCTGGTACTGCGCGGCGTAGTCCATGACCTTCTTCAGCGGCGAGATCCCGCCGAAGTGCGTGGACGCGGCCCGCACGTAATCGATCAGCTGTTCCTTGATGAGCGTCTGGAAGTCGAAGACGGTGTTGAAGATCTCCCCCACGGCCAGCGGGGTGGTGGTGTGCTGGCGGATCAGCCGGAACGCCTCCTGGTTCTCGGCCGGAGTCACGTCCTCCAACCAGAACAGGTCGTAGGGTTCCAGCGACTTGCCGAGCTTTGCGGCCTGGATCGGCGTCATGCGGTGGTGGCCGTCGTGCAGCAGGGGCAGCTCGGGGCCGAACTCGTTGCGGACGGCCTCGAACACGGTCGGCACGTGCCGCAGGTAGGCCCGGGTGTCCCAGTCCTCCTCGGTGGGCTGGGCGCCGCGGCCGGCGGGCTCGAAGTCGTAGCGCTCCCCGGTGGCCTGGGCCTGCGCCGCCACCCCGTACAGGGCCGTGATGCCCGGCACCGAGGACTGCACGCGGATGGACTTGTAGCCCTCCTCGAGGTGCTGCCGGATCGAGTCGAACAGTTCGGGGATGTCCCGGCCGGAAGCGTGCCCGTAGGTCCGCAGCGCCGTCCGCGAGGCACCTCCGAGCAGCTGGTAGACCGGCATACCGGCGGCCTTGCCCTTGATGTCCCAGAGCGCCATGTCCACGGCGGCGATCGCGGCCATGGTCACCGGGCCGCGACGCCAGTAGGCGCTGCGGTAGAGGAACTGCCAGGTGTCCTCGATGCGGTGCGGATCCCGGTTGATCAGCAGCTGGGTCACGTGGTCGTTCAGGTAGGACGCAACGGCCAGTTCCCGGCCGTTCAGGGTGGCGTCCCCGAGACCCGTGATTCCCTCGTCGGTGGTGATCTTCAGTGTCACGAAGTTCCGGCTCGGACTGGTCACGATGACCTCGGCGGCGATGATTTTCACGATGTTCCCTTCGAATGCATTGGCACGGCGTGCCTGGTCGGTTGGATGCGGGCCCATCAGGCCCGCCAGGAAGTGCGGAGGCTGTGCACCAGGGCGACGACGTCGTCGTCCAGCCGGTCGTCGAGGAACCGCACCAGCCCTGCCGTCACGTCGTCAGGGTCACCCGCCAGGATGCGTTCGATGGTGCCGGCAGCAGCGTCGGCGACGGGCTTGCGTGCCGCCCCGTCCGCGAGCAGCTGATCGATCCAGGCGGCGATGATCCGGGCCGAGGCACGTCCCGTGCGGCCGGCCTTCCGTTCGGCGAGCAGGACGGGGACGGCCCTCATGCGCAGCTTGCTCGAGCCCTCGGCCGCGATCTGGGACAGCTGGTGCCGGATCCGACTGTTGGAAAACCTCTCCTGCAGGGCCGCACGGTAGCCGGGCACGTCGAGCCCCGGTTCGGTGAGGTGGTGCGAGGCTTCGTCCCAGAAGTCCTCGAGCCAGGCCGCGCAGCGGGTGTCCGCGACGGCGTCCGCCACGGTCTCGTGCCCGCGCAGCTGGCCGGCATAGGCCAGCAGCGAATGGGCTCCGTTGAGCAGCCACAGCTTCCGCTGCTCGAAGGGCTCGATCCGCTCCGTGAAGACCGCACCCGCACGCTCCCATGCGGGGCGGCCGGCCGGGAACGCTCCGGAGAGGATCCAGTTGTGGAACGGTTCGGTGACCACCGGGGCCAGGTCGCGGAAACCGGTCGCCTCGGCGACGAGGTCGACGTCGGCCTCCGTGGTGCGCGGGGTGATCCTGTCGATCGACGAATCGACGAAGGAGACGTTGTCGGTGATCCACACGGCGAGCTCCTCGGAGATCGGGCGGGCGAAACCGAGGATGGTTTCCGCGGCGGCTGTGCCGTTGGAACTCAGGTTGTCGCAGGACACGACGGCGAGCGGACCGCCACCGGCGTGGCGTCGGGCGTCGAAGCCCACCACCAGGCGTGCGCCGGCCGTTGCCAGTTGCCCCGGCGGATCGAGCGGAGTCCCGGACGCGGCGCCGGTCCGTGCCTGCTGCCATGACCGGAGGACCTCGAGGTCCTGCGCCACCACGGACGAGGCGGAATCGAGCAGCCCGTCCGAACCGAGGTGGTATGCGGGCTCGGTGATGGTCAGGGTCACGACGGCGGTTCCCGGTGAGGCGATCAGCCGGGCGAGCTCGCCGACGTCGCCGCCGTGGTGCGCCGCGCTGATGCTGCCGACCACCTCGAACCGGTCCCCCGCGTCATCACGTTCGACGAGCGTGTAGAGCCCGTCCTGGGCGGCGAGGACCTCGGCGGCGTCGGGGCTCCGCCCCGTGAAGGCGGCGATGCCCCACTCGTGGTCGGGATCCGCTGCGGCCGTGTACCAGGCCTGGTGGGATCGGTGGAAGGCGCCGAGCCCGAGGTGCACCATGCGGACGGGTGCCGGAGCGCCGGCATCCGTCGTCGTGCGCGTGAGGTCCGGGAGGTTCGTCAGGCTCCTCACAGCTTGAACGCCCTGCGCGGTGCGCGGTCCACGACGTCGACGATCAGTTCGGCGGCCCGGGACTCGGAGACGCGGTGCTCGGCGACGAGGCGGGCCAGGAACGAGGCTTCGATGCGACGGGACGCGTCATGGCGTGCCGGGATGGAGCAGAAGGCGCGCGTGTCGTCGATGAAGCCCGACGAGCGCGAGAAACCGGCCGTCTCGGTGACGGCCGAGCGGAAGCGCAGCATCGCGTCCGGTGCGTCCAGGAACCACCACGGGGCGCCGATGTGCACGGCCGGGTAGAAGCCGGCCAGCGGCGCGAGTTCCCGGGAGAACACGGTCTCGTCGAGCGTGAACAGGATCAGGTGGAAGTTCTTGGCGGTGCCGAAATCCTGGAGGACCGGCCGGATGGCTTCGGTGTAGCTCACGGGTATGGGGATGTCGTGGCCGGTGTCGGCCCCGAATTTCTCGAACGTGGGCAGGTGGTGGTTGCGGAACGACCCCGGGTGGATGGTCATCACCAGTCCGTCCTGCACGGACATCCGGGCCATCTCGTACAGCATGTGCGCCTCGAAGCGCTCTCGGTCACCGTCCCTCCGCTCGCCACGGCGCGCCCGGGTCAAAATCTCCTCGGCTTCCGAGCACTCCAGCTTGAGCGTGCGCGGGGTGTGCACACCGTGGTCGGCCGAGACCGCTCCGTGGTCGATGAAGTACTGCCGGCGGTTCTCCAGTGCGGCGAGGTAACCGGCGTAACCGGTGGCGCCGTCGCCCGCCGTGCTGATGAGCCGGTCCACGTTCTCGATCCAGGCAGGGTGGGCGAGGTTGGTGTAGGCGTCCGGCCGGAACGTCGGCAGGACGCGGCCGGGAAAGGACTCGTCCGCCGCGAGCGCGGCATGGTGCGCGAGGTCGTCCAGCGGATCGTCCGTGGTCGCGAGGACCTCGATGTTGAACTGCGTGAAGAGCGTCCGGGGACGGAACCCCGGCTCGGCGAGGCGCGCACGGATGGTGTCGAACGACGCGTCGGAGGTGTCGGCGGAGAGCTCATCCTCGAGGCCGAAGACGTGGGAGAACTCGGACCTCAACCAGTACCCGGAGGCGGTGCCCTCGAAGAGCGGCCACGCCGCGCAGAACTCCCGCCAGACGTCGCGGGCCGAGGAGTTCTCATGGATCCGCAGGCGCTCGAGCGGGACGCCGCTGGAGTGGATCAGGCGGGTGACGTAGTGGTCGGGTGTGACCAGCAGCGTCGCCGGGTCCCGGAACGGCAGGTCGTCGGCGAACACGGCGGCATCGACGTGGCCATGGGGCGAGATGATGGGGAGCTGCTCGACGAGGTCGAGCAGTCCACGCGCGATCCGGCGGGTGCCGGGATCCGCTGGAAGGAGCCGGTCTGGTTCGGTTGCGATCGAGATAGGCATGGCTTCATCGTGTCGATGCACCCGTCGTGCGACCAAGGAGTTGCCATTTGTTGGCAGAAAACACGAACGGTGTTGCAGGCGTCACCGACGCTTCGTCGTCGTGCCCTTCTCCGTCGCCGGGGCGGTGGAATCGCGGACCACGAGCCGCGTGGGCAGGACCACGAGCTTGTTCGACTGGGAGACGGCGCCGGCCGAGAATGCCAGCAGGTTGTTCACCGCGGTGGCGCCGAGCGAGTACAGCGGTGCCTCGACCGTCGTGAGGGCCGGCGTGACGAGCGCGGCACCGTAGCTGTTGTCGAAACCGACGACGCTGACATCCCCCGGCACGCTGACCCCCTGGCGGCGCAGCGCGCGGACGAAGCCGATCGCCATCTGATCGTTGTAGGCGATGACCGCCGGTGTTGGCTGGTGCAGCCATTCTGCGGCGGCTTCCTCACCGCCCTGGATGGTCGGCAGGTGGGAGGTACTGCGGCGGATCGTAAGCTCGAGTTCCATCCCGGCCTCCCGCAGGGACCGCCAGCGCATCCCGTCCGCCCACGACGCCTCCGGGCCCGCGAGGTAGGTGATGGTGCGGTGGCCCAGCTCTCCGAGGTGCTCCGCCGCCCGTCGGATGCCCCGCGGGTTGTCCGGTACGACGCTCGCGACGTCGGTCACCGCCCGGTTCATCACGATCATGGGCTTCTGCTTGGCCAGCATCCGGATCGCGGAGTCGGACATGCGGGAACTGGAGAGCACGATCCCGTCCACGCTGGGCATGGCGCGCTCCAGTGCCTGGCGTTCCTTGCGGTCGGACTCCTGGGTATGGGCGAGCAGCATCGTGTAGCCCGCCTCGGCTGCCGCGGCCTCCGCGCCCCGCACCATGTCCGCGTACACCGGGTTCCGGATGTCGGCGATGACCAGGGCGATCATGGACGTGCGGGCGGTACCGGGCCGTGGGCTGCCGGTGACATGCGTGGACCGGTAGCCCACCTCTTCGGCGGCGGCGAAGACCCGCTGGGCGGTCTGGTGGCTGACGCGGCCGGGGCGTGCGAAAGCCCGCGACACGGTCGACGCCGAGACCCCGGCCACGCGTGCGACATCATAGATAGAGGGCACAGCCCGCGCTCCAGCCATCTCCACCTCCGCGCCAATCCTAGGCCCAGCGATGGCAACTCGTGGCAACTGCAGGTCTCCTCGGAACGCAGCCAGCGGTGACAACAAATGGCCCGACTACATCAACCCCTCACCCTCGACGGCGTGGCGGGACTCGACGGAAAGAGCCCCTACGGTGCCGCGGACGCGTGCGTCACCTTAGGTGCGCCCGCCTGCACGGACGACGGCCTGCGCTTCGGCGGCTCGCTCCCCTGGAGCCCAGCGTCTTGGATTTCACGGGCATGGCGAAGTCGCAGTCGTGGAAGGTCGCCCCGTCCCTCGAGACGATCCAGGAGGTCATGTCGGAAGTGGATGACCCCAGCAAGGGGATCCTGCACGTGTACTTCCGCCAGCCCTACGTGCTCGACGAGGCAAGCGGGCTCCGAGACGCCGGCGGCATCATCGCCGGGTTCGGCATGGGCGACACCGCCCTGTTCGACATCCTCTCCGGCAAGGTGAGCCCGCAGGGCAGGCTGCCGTTCGCCCTCGCAGGCACCAGCCTGGCCATCCGCGAGCAGTACAGCGACCTGCCCCGCTACAAGGAGACGACCGACGGCGAGCTGTACCCGTTCGGTTTCGGCCTCAGCTACTGACACCTATAGCTACCGACACGGCACGACGACGGCGCCCGGGCTTGCCCGGGCGCCGTCGTCGCATATCCGGATTCACGTTGATGGGCAACATAGTTATCCGAAGCGACACCGCGCTGACCCAGTGGACACACGAAAGGCAGCGCTCAGCGAGCGCCGCCTTTCGTAGTTCTTATGGCTGCAAGGCCCCCTCGATTGCCTCCGCGATCGGCGTCTCGCCGCTGTTGAACTGGATAGTCTTGTCCACCGTTCCGAGATCACCCAGCACGACTGCGGCCACATGGGCGACATCCTCGCGGGGAACGGAGTCCCGCTGCGGCTTGTCCGACACCTCGATCTTGCCGGTGCCAGGGTCAGTTGTCAGGGAGCCAGGACCGAGAATGGTCCATGCGAGTTCCGACTTCCGCAGGTGCTCATCCGCCGCTGCCTTCGCCTCCGCATAGTGGAAGAATCCGTTGTCCTTCGGCACCCCGTGGTCCTTGCTGGCTCCGAGGTAGGAGACCATGACGTAGCGGCCGATCGAAGCTTCCGTCGCTGCATCCATAGACCGGATGGCTGCGTCCCGATCGACCGCGTAGGTGGCCTCCGGGCTGCTGCCGCCCGCACCCGCAGACCACACGACGGCGTCATGCCCGCGGAAGAGATCGGCCATCTGCTCCACCGACAGCTCCGCGACGTCGGCCACGACAGGCGTACCGCCCGCCTGCTCGACGTCGGCAGCGTGGTCCTGGTTGCGGAAGATCGAACTCACCTGGTGGCCCTGACTCGTGAGGATCTTCGTCAGGTGCAGGGCTACTTTTCCGTGTCCACCGATGATGGCTACGCGTGACATGGGAACTCCTTCAGGTCGTCGGATGTCTTGCTTTCGACGCTAGTCCCCTTGCCCGAGGGCTGGCCACCCGCTGACGGGGGTTCAGCCCCCGGCGCAGGGCTATTCCCGGTTCCGCCCCGCTGTGTTCAGGGGGCTTCAATGGGCAGCAGCAGGTCCTTCACCGAGGGATCCGTGCGCAGGAACTCCTGCACGGCGGGGTCGGCGAACGCCTCGGTGAGCTTCTTGATGTTGTCCGTATCGATGTAATCGGTGCCGACCGTGAGTTGTGCGGCGAACTCATCGGGTGCCGGGGGCGCGAAGATCTGCTTCTCGAGCGGAACCTTGGCCGCGGTGTAGTACTCGGTGTAACCGACGGCAGCGTCCAGGTCCGGCAGTGCCCGGGACTGGGCGCCGAAGTCGAGGAGCGTGAACTTCAGGTTCTTCGGATTCGACGCGATGTCATCCTGCGTCGCCTCCCACTTGTCGGTGCCCCCCTTGAGCGTGATCAGCCCTGCCCGCTCCAGCAGCCAGAGACCCTGGGCCTCGTTTGCCGGGTCCGAGTAGAGGGAGACGGTGCCGCCATCGGGAATCTGGTCCACGCTCGTGTACTTGTCGGACCAGATGCCGAATCCCCAGCGGAAGACGGGCGCCACTGCCGTCTCACGGAAGTCCGGGTTGGCCTCCAGCACCTGTCCGAGCCACAGCTCGTGCTGGTACACCGTCGCGGCGACCTCGCCCTCGCTGACGGCCCGGTTGATGGTGTTGCTATCGCTCAATCCCTTGAACTCGATGTCGATGCCGTACTTCGGCGCTACATCCCTGTCGATGAATTCGATGAGCGCCTGCTCCGCGTGGTTCCCCTCGGCAGTTGCAACGAGGAGGGTTGCGCCTTCCGTTTCTGCCGCAGACTCGGACGGGTTGAGCAGTGGCACGGCGATGAAGGTGCCGGCGGCCAGGACGGCGACGGCTCCGCCTGCGATCCAGGGTGCCTTGCGCCGCTTTCGGAGGGTAAATCCATGGTCCGCACCGGCCGGTGAGGAAGTCGTCGAAGTCGGCTCGGGAGTGGTGTTTTCGGACATGACAATGCCTTTCTGGGCGCGCTCGAGGCGCAGGGGTGGGATGAGCATGAATGAACGGGAGAGGATGCGCGGGGGTGAAGCGCGGGAACGTCAGGCGCGCTGCAGTCGCTTCTGCGGCGTCGTGAAGCGTACGAGGCGGTCTCCGACGATCTGGACGAGAGCGACCGTCACCACCAGGACCACGATCGTCGCGAGCATGACGGTGTTGTCGAAGCGCTGGTAACCGTAGGTGACGGCCACGTACCCGATGCCGCCGGCACCGATGGTGCCCGCGATCGCCGAGTACTCGATCATCGCGATCACCTGGATGGTGAGCCCGCCGATGACTGCCGGGACAGCTTCGCTGAACTGTGCCGTGCGCATGATCTGCAGGTTGGACCCACCGGCGGCCCGGGCCACCTGGACCGTGGACGGCGGCACGGACCGCAGCGAGTTCTCGACGATACGCGTGAAGAATGCGATACCGGCGAGGGACATGGGGACGACGGCGGCCGCGATGCCGATGTTCGTGCCGGTGATGAACCGGGTGAACGGAACGATGGCCGCCATGAGGATCAGGAACGGAAGGGACCGTCCAATGCTGATGATCCAGCTCAGTGCCGCGTGGAGTGCGGGGCGTTCGTAGAGGCCACCGGGCGCGACGTTGTGGAGAAGGACACCGAGTGGAGTGCCGATGACGAGGACGACCGCCATGACGATGCCGACCATCGTCAAGGTCTCGCCATAGGCGGGCAGCAGCAGCGCCGGCAGGTCGTTGAGGGGAACGTCGGCGCGGGGAAGAATGAGGGCGCTCATGCCACGTCCTCCAGCACGGCCTCGGCCGTGAGGAACTGGTGCGACCGACTGCCTCCACCGCCGTCGGGCGTTCCGCTGAGTCCGTAGCGTGCGAGCGCACCATGGACCCGCGCGTCGTCGTCGGTCCCGATGCCGAGCGTCGCGCTCCCGGTGTTGACACCGTGGACCGTCTCGACGGAGGCACCCAGAAGATGCACGACGGCACCGAGGTCCCCGGTGAGCCGCTGGATCCAGTCGCCGGGCACATCGGTCGAGTCATAGGTGACGTACCAGGTACGGGTTCCAGCCTCCGGCCCGGCGTGGCCGCGCCGGGGCTGCAGCGACCGCCCGAGCAGCGAAGTGTGCGAGGTCAGGAGTTCCACGAGGTCGCCCTGCTCGACGATGCGACCGTGGTCCAGCCGCGCCACCGTGTCGGCGACCTGCCGCACGGTGTCCATCTCGTGCGTGATGAAGACGACGGTGAGGTCGAGGTCGTTGCGCAGTTGGCGGATGAGACCGACGACGGACCGGGTGGTCTCCGGATCGAGCCCTGAGGTCGCCTCGTCCGCCAGGAGGATGGACGGCCGCAGCGCGAGCGCCCGAGCAATCCCCACGCGCTGCGCCTGGCCGCCAGAGAGCTGGAACGGGTAGTGGCCGGCCTTGTCCGACAGCCCCACCCGGTCCAGCAACTCGGCAACACGAGCCCGTGCCTCGCCAGGAGTGACGCCGAGGTACTCGAGGGGCAAGGCGATGTTCTCCGCGGCGGTCCTGCGGCTGAGCAGGCTCGAGGACTGGAACACCGTGCCGATGCGGCGGCGCGCCTCGCGCAGACGCTTCTCCGGCAGGCCCGAGAGTTCCTCTCCATTGACGACGACGGCGCCCGACGTCGGACGTTCAAGCAGGTTGATGCACTGGGCGAGGGTGCTCTTGCCTGCACCGCTCGGACCGACGACAGCGGCGATGCGGCCGGTGGGCACCTCGAAATCGAGGTGGTCGAGTACGGTGACGGCAGCGTGCCCGCGACCGTAGGTCTTGGTCAGTTGTCGAAGCGAGATCATGGGATTCCTTGGGCAGGATGCGGGTGGGAAGCGTCGAATGGGTGGGCAGCAGGGAAGGGATGGACGGTGCTGCGGGTTCGGCCGCCGGGAACCCCGGCGGTCCGCGTCAGGTCAGTGGGGCGTCAGGGGCGGACGGACTCGAGCCGGAATCGCGCTCCGCGGTGCTCCTCGGGCAGGCGGTCACCCTTGCCGAACAGCTTGTTGCGCAGGGTTCCCTCGACGTATTCCGTCGGATAGGCACCGCGCTTCTGGAGCTCGGGAACCACGTACTGGATGACGTCCTCGAAGGATCCAGGTGTGATGGCGTACGCCAGGTTGAAGCCGTCGACGTCGGTCTCCTCGACCCAGGCCTGGAGCTCGTCGGCGACCTGCGCCCCGGACCCGATGATGCGCGGACCAAGCCCCCCGATACCTGCCCACTCGGCGATGTCGCGCACGGTCCAGGGTTCGCCGTCGTCGTTCACCTTCTGGAAGTTCGCGACGGCGGACTGAATGGCGTTCGATTTCACATTGCCGATGGGCTCGTCGGGGTCGTAGACGCTGAGATCGATGCCCAGCCAGCCCGACAGCAGCACGAGGGCTCCTTCGTAGCTGACGTACTGCTGGTACTCGGCGTGCTTGGCCTGGGCCTTCTCCTCCGTCTCGTCCGTGATGACAGTGAGCATGGTGTAGATCCGCACGGAGTAGCGGTCGCGTCCTTCGGCCTCGACCGCGTCGCGGATCTTCTTCACGGCGTCCTTGAGGATCGCTTTGGTGGGTGCACCGACGAAGACCGCCTCGGCGTTCCCCGCAGCAAAGGCGATCCCGCGTGATGAGGCACCGGCCTGGTAGATCACGGGCGTGCGCTGCAGCGAGGGCTCGCTGAGGTGGATCCCCGGAACTGTGAAGTACGTGCCGTCATGGTTGATGTCGTGGACCTTGGCCGGGTCGGTGAAGACCCCGGTCTCGCGGTCCCGGATCACCGCGTCGTCCTCCCAGGACCCCTCGAGCAGCTTGTAAAGCACCTCGAGGTACTCGTCCGCGTGGTTGTAGCGTTCGTCGTGCTCGAGCTGGTCCTCGTTGCCCATATTCCGCGCGGCGGAGGGCAGGTAACCCGTGACCACGTTCCAGCCGACCCTGCCATTGGTGAGGTGGTCGAGCGTGGAGAGCCGGCGTGCGAACGGGTAGGGGTGCTCGTAGGCCGTGCCCGCCGTGACACCGAAGCCGAGGTGCTCCGTGACAAGGGCCATGGCGGAGACGAGCAGGAACGGATCGTTGACCGGGGTCTGCGTCCCCTGGCGCAGCGTGGCCTCGTTGGAACCGCCGTAGACGTCGTAGGTGCCGAGGACGTCGGCGATGAAGATGCCGTCGAACAGTCCCTTCTCCAGCGTCTTCGCGAGGTCGGCCCAGTAGCGCAGGTCCTTGTAGCGCCACGACTGATCGTCCGGGTGCCGCCACAGGCCAGGCGACTGGTGGCCCACGCAGTTCATGTCGAAGGCATTGAAGCGGATATGGCGCGGTGATGCGGGCATGAAAAAATCCTCATGTCAGGGCACTGCCGTGGAGGAAGCGCCATACTTGCCCGCATGATGCATGCCGGGCCGAATCCTCACCTGGGGCACCCCGCTACAGCGAGAGGGTTGCCGTCCAACAAACCAGGGTTTGACGTTGGAGCTCTTGATTCTGGTGATGAGCCTAGGTGCCCGCCCTCGCCGGCGTCCACAAGCACCCGTCACAGTGCGTCACGATCAGCCATGCCTCACGATCAGCAATCCGTCAGCGGAGGTAGGACGCACCGTTCACGTCGACCACGGTGCCGCTGACCCAGAGCGGAGCATCCGTGGCAAGCCATGCCACGGTCTGCGCCACCTCCTCCGGCGTCGCCACGCGGTTGAACGGACTCTGTGCCCGGACCGCGTCACCCTCCGGGCTGTCGAGCACCGACCGTCCCATGTCCGTCTCGACGAAACCCGGTGCGACCGCCGCAGAGAGAATGCCGGAGGGCGCGAGCGCAACGGCCAGCGACTGGGTCATCGAATGGAGCGCAGCCTTACTCGCCCCGTAGGCAGGGGTCAGGGGTTCGCCTCGGTAGGCGCCGCGGGAGCCCACACTGATCAACCGACCGCCCTCGGGACCGGCTGGCCGATCCAGGAGGTGGCGCGCCACGAGCCAGGCCAGGTTCGCCGGCCCCAGCAGGTTGACGGCGAGAGTGCGGCGCCAGGCATGCTGCCAGTCGTCGAAGGATGCCCGGACAACAGGATGCGCCTCAAAAATCCCTGCATTGTTCACGAGGACGTCGACCCCGCCGAGTTCCCGCACGGTTTCATCGACGATCCGTACGCACTCCTCCGGATCGGCGACATCGCCGACTACGACGGCGTGACCGGTACCGGGCAGTGCGTCACGAACCACCAGGGCCGCCGCCGCATCGCGTCCCGCATGCACGGCGATGCGATGTCCCCGTCCGGCTAGCTCATGGGCGATGGCGGCGCCGATCCCGCGGCTCGCGCCGGTCACCAGAATGCTCAGTGTCATGGATCAGACGCTACAGCCCGCATCGCCCTGGGAGCCCGAAGCGCTCAGGTGGAGTCGGAAAACCGACAAGGAGGCTGAACCAGCCAGTCCACCTTGCTACGCTGTCAAGCTACTGCTTCTACCCTCGGTAAAGGACCTCGATGGACCCATTCAGTGCGCACCTCGACAGGGGAATCCTGAGGCTTCGGTGGAAGCGCGGCGTCGAGATCACCCATGCGCATGCCGTTGCCGCCGCCCGCGCCCTGGCAGAATTCCACGGTCCCACCGCACTGCCGCTCCTGGTCCACATGCATGGCATCACCGGGATCACCCCTGAAGCACGCGTGGGAATGGCTGCCTACCGCGGGTTCTCGAGAGTCGCCGTCGTGGGTGAGGACGCCGTCGACGAGGTGATGTCGGCGTTCTCCCACCGCTCCCCCACCGTCACGCGCTATTTCTGCTCCGAGACCGAAGCGCTCGCCTGGCTGCTCGACGGCAGCACAGCCGGGCACGCTACGCGACCGGCTTCGCGCGACTAGCACCGGACCGCGGGGACGGCTCGTTGACCCGTTCTCATGGTCAATGCGAAGGTGACAGCATGAGCTCCGAGAACAGCGGGATCCAGGTCACGAACAACGAGGCGAAGAGCCGCTACATCGCGAACCTCGACGGCGACCCTGCAGGCATGGCGGCGTACGAACGGTCCGGTGACACCATCGTCTTCACGCACACGGTGGTCGACGAAGAGGTCGAGGGCCATGGCATCGGCAGCACCCTGATCCGGTTCGCCCTCGACGACGCACGCGCGCAGCACCTCACCGTGGTGCCGCAGTGCGAGTTCGTGGCGGCCTTCATCGAGGATCACCCCGAGTACCAGGACCTGGTGGGCTAGCTCGCGCGTAGGGCCCCTTCACCCAGCGCCGCGTCGATGAGCACCTCGGCCGCCCGGCGCGCCTGCCCTGCAGCTTCCGGGGTCCCGGCGATAGCCGCCGTCGTCTGCGCGCCTTCCGCGAGGTACGACGGCGCCCCTGCGGTCGCCGGACGTGGCGGGACGTCGCTGGACGTCGCTCCTAGAACTGGATACCGCGGGTGAGGCCGCCGTCGATCAGGAGGTTGGCTCCCGTGGTGCGGCTGGACCGCGGGCTGGCAAGGAAGACGACGGCGTCCGCTACCTCCTGCGGTGTGCCCATGCGGCCGGTCGGGTTGAGGCCCATCGCCGTGGAGAACAGCTCCGGGTTCCCGCCCTCGATGCCCTCCCAGACTCCGCCCTCGTGGTAGGTATTGCCCGGCGAGACGGTGTTGGCCCGGATACCCTGCTCCGCGAGTTGGAAGGCCAGCCCCGCCATGTAGGCGATAAGCGCCGACTTCACGGTCCCGTAGGGGCCCGAGGCGAAGTCCACCTCGCGCCCGGAGACGCTGGAGATCGCGGTGATGGACGGCGTCGAACTCCGAGCGAGGTGCGGGAGCGACGCCTTCACGAGGCGCACCGTCCCCATCAGGTCCACGCGCAGGCTCGCCTCCCAGTTCTCCTCGGTGTCCTCCATGGCCAGGGCGCTGACGTTACTGACCACAGCGTCGATGCCACCGAACTCCATCGCCACGGTCTGCACCCAAGCCGCGACAGCAAGACCGTCGCCGACGTCGAGGACGTACCCCGCGACCCGCACTGGGGACGAGGCGAAGGCTGCTTCGGTCGCCGCCACCTCTGCGGCATTCCGCGCGCAGAAGGCCACATTCACCCCTTCCCGCGCGAACGACTCGACGATGGCGCGGCCGATACCCTTCGTGCCGCCGGTCACGAGGGCGGTGGTGCCGTCGAGGTGCAGGTCCATGGATGTCCTTCGGTAAGGGTCGGTGGTCGGGCCGGTGGCCAAGCCTGTGGTCGGGGGAAGCTCGGCGCCCTGCCGGCGGAGCCCCGGGTGAGATCAGCGAAGCTCGGCGCCCTGCCGGCGGAGGTGGGCATGGAGTCCGCCATAGGCATCGACTGCAGGAAAGAGGGCCTTGGGCGCCTTGACCACCACGCTGTAGTTGACGTCGACGGCGTTGGCAATCGGCGCGAGGGCTGTCTGGGTCAGGAGCTGGTAGGCGTCGAGCTGGTGGAGCCCGAAGAGATCGCCGAACCACCGCACCATCTCCAGCTGGCCGATGCGCCACGAGTCCTCCATGGGGCGTGAGGACCCGACCGCCATCCAGTGGTAGTCGGTCTCGAGCCGCGGCCAGGCGGGAGCGCCACCCTTGATGAGCTCGACGATGATCGTCGAGTGCATGGCACCTTCGACAGCGGTGCCGCACGCCTCACCCTCGCCCTGACGGTAGTGCCCGTCCCCGACGGAGAACAGGGCGCCCTCCACGTTGACGCCGAGGTAGACGGTGGTGCCCGGTTTCACGTCGGGCGCATCCATGTTGCCGCCGAACCGTTCCGGCACCAGGGAGGATCGCACCTCGCCGCCGGGCGGAGCGACCCCCACGGTGCCGAGCATCGGCTCGAGCGGTAGTGCGACCTCGAAGTCGCCCAGCCGAGACTGGAAGCCGACCGTCCGCCGCTCGGTGTCGACATGGTAGATCCAGGTGATGTCCGGCAGCGGCTCCTGCAGGGTCGCAGTGCGCTCCGTGCTGGTCAGGCCCCCGAAGAACGGGATGGTGGCGGACGACCCGTAGGAGCGGGCCGGTGCGAGGTCCACGATGTGCAGGGCGAGAGTGTCCCCCGGTTCTGCGCCCTCCACATAGAACGGGCCGGTCTGGGGATTGATGAAGTTCATGTCCACCTTCTCGCCGGACACGTCATCGACGGAGGTCAGCGCGTTGTTGAAGGCATCCTCCGTCCAGAGCTTCAGCGCTGTACCCGGCTGGACCGTCATCACGGGAGCGCTGCCCCCGAAGGTGTACACGAGCTGGTCCCGCCGCGGGTGGTACTCGATGATCTCCATGACCGGATGCTACGGGGCGGCTCCGGCCTGGACAAGGGCCGCAGTCCGCCCCGGATCGCGGAGTGTCAACCGGCCAGGGACAGCGAGGAGAGCACATCGTCGAGGCGCTCGTACCCTTCGTTCACGCCCTTCTCCATGCCGTCGACGATCATCGCGTCCCTGGCCTCGACGGTAAGGAATGCTGATCGGGCCGAGCAACGGGTCCTACCGCCGTCGAGTTCCTCGAGGACCATGCTCTCGATGCTGACAGAGTGTGGCGCGCCGTCGAACTCGAATGTCTGGATGACTCGCTCCGGCGCGAGAACGGTATGGAAGATCCCACGGAAACCGTAGGCGTTGCCCTCGCCGTCGCGATGGATATAGGAGTACGCACCTCCCGTCACCGCGTCGAATTCGAGGATCTCCATGACCATACGGCGCGGACCGAGCCACTGGCGCACGAGGTCCGGCTCCGTGAGCGCCCGGAAGACGACGTCCCGCGGGGCGTCGAGCTCACGGATGATGTCGAGGAAGGGCTGGCCTGGTTCCGCCGTGATGATGGTGGGATTTTTCATGACTGTTCCTTGGACTGGTCCTGCAGGGTTGCGAGCACGCCGTCGAGCCTGCGGAATTGCCGTTCGGCTTCCAGGCGGTAGGTGTCGATCCAGCCCGTCAGAGCTTCGAGCGCGGCGGGATCGAGGTGGCAGGGACGGCGCTGGCCGTCCCGCGTGCGGGTGATCAGGCCGGCCTGCTCGAGCACCTGGATGTGCTTGGAGACTGCCTGCTTGGTCATGGCGAAGGGTTCCGCCAGTTCGTTGACGGTGGCCGAGCTACGCGAGAGCCGCGCGATGATGGCCCTGCGTGCGGGGTCAGCGAGCGCCGAGAAAGCGGCATCGAGATCATCGTCCCGCATGATCCACCTCCTCATTGATCAACCAATTGATTGATAATGCAATCATAGGCCTGCAGGCGCGTAGGTACAAGGAGAAAGGAACCCCCGCCTCCTGCTCAGGCCCCTTGTCGGGACGCTTTACTCAGGCCCGGCCCTTCAGGATGAGGTTCCAGTACACCTTCGGCAGCACGATGCGCTCCACGATGAACGTCGACCTGCGCTCGCGGGCCAGGTTCTTCCAGCCCGGTACGGTGGGCATCGGCGAGTACTTGTCGTCGAACTCGGAGAACACGACCGTCTTCCGGCTGACCACGAAGGGGCACGCCGAATAATGGTTGTACTTCGAGGTGGGTTTCTTCCCCTTGAGAACGGCCTTGAGGTTCTTGGCGAGCACCTTCGTCTGCATGCGCAGCGCCGCTCCCGATTTGGAGTTGAGCGTCGAGGCGGCATCCCCCAGGGACCAGATGGCGGGGAACCGCGTATGCCGCAGCATGACGGGGTCCACCTCGACGAAGCCTCCGCGGTTCCCGGGCGCCGGAAGGTCAGTACTCTTCAGCCACTCCGGCGCGGACTGCGGCGGCACGGCATGGAGGACGTCATAGCCGATGGTCTCCGTGGTGTCATCGGTGGTACGCCGAAGCACCACCGTGCAGGCCTCCGGATCCACGGACTCGAGCTGGGTGCTGTAGTGCACCTCGATCCCGTACTCGTCGATCTTCCGGTTGAGTTCCTCGTCGATGATCTCCATGCCGAAGATCGTGGGCGTGGAGACGGCGAGGACCACCCGGATGTCCTTCAGGACGCCCTGGCGCCGCCAGTAGTCGCACGCGAGGTACATGGGTTTCTGCGCGGCACCGTCGCACGAGGCCGGCCCGGGCGGCTGCGTGAAGACCACCGTGCCACTTGTCAGGTCCCGGAAGAGCTTCCAGGCCTTGGGAGCGAGTTCGTACTCGTAGTTCGAGCCCCCGTACGGCCCCTCCATGGCCTCCTTGAGACCCGGAATAGACGTCCAGTCATTCTGGATCCCCGGGCATACGACGAGGTGGTCGTAGGTGACGGCTGATCCGGACTCGAGCAGCACCGTGTTGGACTCGGTGCTGACATCGGTGGCCTTGTCCTGGATCCAGGTGATCCCCCGAGGCATCACGGCCGACTGCAGACGCACCGCCTCGAACGCGTCCGCCGTGCCACCCGCGATGTGCGAGAAGAGTGGCTGGTAGAGGTGCCGGCTCCGGGGCTCGATGACGGCGATGTCCTTCAGCCGATATCGCTTCAGACGCCCGGCGAGTGACACGCCGGCGTTGCCTCCGCCGATGATGAGCACCTGGTGGTGGCGCTTCTCGCCCGGAGCGGGGATGACGGGAACCGTGCGGCCCGCCCGTGGAGTGCTCGTGCTGGATCCGATGGCAGCTACCTCTTCTGATCGCCCTGCGCGGCCTGTCCCCCGACAGTACCGCCCAGCACCGACGCAGGACAGGGCGCCCGGGAACCCGTGTAAGGCCAGGGCCAGGACGCACCGGACCGGCACCCCGGCAACCGCGCCCGCCAGGCCGGACCGGACGACGGACAGGGCGCCGACAGAGGTCAGCCGCGCGCGTACCTCGTCACGAAGGTGCGCAGGATCGTCGCGGGCCGGTCCACCACCAGGGCCCGGGCCCGTTCGATGTAGGCGTCGGCTTCCTCCGGCGGGAAATAGCCGGCGTGCCGGTAGGTACGGATACGCCCCACGAGGGCCTCGACGTCGAGTTCCGGGTGGAACTGCGTCGCGTACACGTTCGCCCCCACACGGAACATCTGCACGGGGCAGGTGGCCGACGACGCCAGCAGCACCGCCGATCCCGGCAGCGCCGCACACGCCTCCTTGTGCCCCACGTAGGCGGCGAACGACGACGGCAACCCTGCTAGCAGCGGATCGGCGGCGCCGTCCCCGGTCAGCGTGACCTCGACGGCGCCGACCGGCTCGGCGTAGGTGGAGTCGATGACGGCTCCCTGGTGGCGCCCGAGGGTCCCGACGCCGTAGCACGCGCCGAAGAAGGGGTAGTCCTCCTCGACGACACGGTCCAGCAGCCCGCCGAGCTCACGCTCCACACGGACCTGGACGTCACTCTTCTCCTCCTCCGGGTCCGAGGAATTGAAGGGGCTGCCGCCGAGGAAGATCCCGGAGTAATCGGCGAGGTCCAGCTCGGGCAGCGGCTCCGCCTCCAGCCGGACGCGCCGCAGGTCTCCCTCGGCCAGGCCACCGAAGCGCAGGAAACTCCGGTATTCGGCGTCGGCAGCGTAATTCTCGGCACGCGTGCCCAGGAGGAGGAATGGTTTCACCCCTCGATGCTACTGGCCCCCAGCTCCACGGTGCCGCCGTCGGACCGCGCCTCCTCAGACCACCGTCACGCCGTCGTCAGGACGGTCTTGAGCCATCCTTCCTCGCGGCGGTCGAACGTCAGGTACGCGTCCACGACGTCGGTGAGGGGCTCGTGCTGCGTGATGAAGCGCGTCGGATCGAAGACTCCCGAGGCGACCAGATCGAGGAGGGGCGGCGTCACCGAACGGTGGTCGCAGTTGCCCATACGGATCGTCAGGTTCTTGTTCATCGCCTGTCCGATCGGGTAGGACATCATGGACGGGCTGTAGACGCCGATGATGCCGATGCGTCCGTACTTCCTCACCGTCTCCACGCTCCACTGCGATACCTGCGACGGGGCGTTGCCCGGCACCCAGTTCTCGCCCTGGATGTTCGTCGTCGGGGCGACCTCCGCGACCTCCTGCGCGAACTTCTCCGCCTGCTGCTCGCTGTTCGCCGCCGCCGGACCGGACGTGGGCCGCTGCGCATCGACGCCCACCGCATCGATGACGGCGTCGACGCCGATCCCGAGCGTGGCATCCATGATGGCCTGGACCGGGTCCTCCTGGTTGAAGTTGATGACCTCTGCGTTCTGGTCGAGCGCCTGGACTAGCCGGGTGTCGATTCCGTCGATCGCGAAGACACGTGAGGCTCCCTGGCGGTATGCAGAGGCGATGGCGAACTGCCCGACGACGCCGGCGCCGTACACCGCCACGGTGTCGCCCCGCTGCACGCCGGCCAGCTGTGCGCCGAACCATGCGGTCGGGAAGATGTCCGAGAGCAGGATGGCCTGCTCATCGCTGACGTTGTCCGGCAGTGCCGTCAAGGTGTTCGATGCCCACGGGATGCGCGCGTACTCGGCCTGCAGCCCGTCGACGGGCCCCGTGGTCGCGGGCCCCCCGAAGAAGCACGTCCCCGCCTGCGGGCCATTCGGATTGGCGGTGTCGCACTGCGCGGTGTGCCCTGCACGGCACTGCCAGCAGACGCCGCAGGACATCGTGGAGGAGACGACGACCCGATCCCCGGGAGCGAAGCGCCGGACGGCCGAACCCGTCTGGGTCACCTCACCGACCGCCTCGTGACCGAGGATCGTGCCTTCCTTCATCCCTGCCATCGTGCCGCGGATGAAGTGCAGGTCGGTCCCGCAGATGGCGCTGCGGGTGATCCGGACGATCGCGTCGTTCGGGTCGAGGATCGTGGGGTCGTCGACGGTGTCGAGGCGGATATCGCCTTCACCGTGCCATACGAGTGCTTTCACGGGATGTACTCCTTCGCTGTTCACGACCCGGGGTCAGAGGGACGTCGGATGGTCGATCCGTGTCCACGCTAGAAGTCGTGGCTGGAGCCGCCAATCTCCGGACCCGAGGCGGGTGGAGCTTGCGCAGATGCACACCGGGGCCTACGACGGGCCGTCCGCCCCCCCGTCATGCACGAAGCATCTCCGGGGCACCTTGAGTGCCCTGACGCCGACGGGCCACCGGGAGATTCCCGGCGGCCCGTCGATCTGCGGGGAGGACCTAGCGGTTGACTCCCGCGCGGTCGGACAGCTCGGCATCCAGTTCAGACAGCTCCTGCGCCACCCGCTCCAGGTCGGCCTTGGAGATGGCCACCGGTCCGGCACTGTGACGGCCGCGGGAGGGCTTCAGTGCGACGACGTCGGACTCCCCCGCCCCGTCCGCTGCATGCGCGGCGCGGTCCTTGCGTGCGGAGTGTGCAGCCGCTGGTGCCACTGCGGACGGTGCGGTAGCCTGCGCTCCGGCAACGGCGGGCGTGGTGCCCGTCGCCGCTGGTGACATCGATGCGGCGGGGCCGGCGGGTGCGGCCTGGGCGAAGTCGACCGTACGCCGCAGCGGGGTCTCCTTGATGAACAGCACGCAGACGAGCCCGAGGACCGCGATGACCGCCGTGATCAGGAAGATCAGGGCCGTGCTGTCGCCATAGGCGGCCCGCACGATGTCGGCGATCGGCGCGGGGAGGTCGACGAGGTCGAGTGAGCCGCCGGCCGCACCACCGCTGGTGGGGATGCCTGCCGCGGCGAGGCCCTCGGTGGTCTTGTCCGCGACCTGGTTTCCGAGGACGGCACCCAGGACGGCGACGCCGGCAGCCCCACCGAGCGAGCGGAAGAACGCCACCGAGGCACTTGCCGAGCCGATGTCCTTGACCGCCACGGTGTTCTGGACCGCGAGGACGAGGTTCTGCAGCATCAGACCGAGGCCCATGCCGAAGACGAAGGTGTAGATGCCGACCACCCAGAGTTCCGTGAGGTGGTCGATCGTGCCGGCGAGTCCGAGGCCCGCGATGAGGAACAGGCCGCCCGCGATGAGGTACCTCTTCCACTTGCCGAACTTCGTGACGAGCTGACCGGCACCGATGGATCCGAGCAGGTTTCCGGCGATCATGGGCAGCGTCAGCAGGCCGGCCTCGGTGGGCGTGGCGCCGCGTGCCACCTGGTAGTACTGGCCCAGGTAGCTCGAGGAGGCGAACAGCGCGATGCCGACGGCGATCGAGGCGATGATGGCCAGGGCGGTGGTGCGCTCGGAGATGATCTTCAGCGGGATGATCGGCTCGGCCACCCGAGCCTCGACGACGAGCAGGAGCGCCAGCAGGATTCCACTGCCACCGACCATGAGGGCGCTCTCGCGGGAGAACCACTCGTAGTACCCCTCCTTGCCGGCGAAGGAGACCCAGATGAGCAGGAGGCTGACGCCTGCGGTCAGCAGGATGGAACCGAGCCAGTCGATCCGAGCCTTGCGGCGCGTGTCGGGGAGCTTGAGGGTGACCTGCAGCAGGATCAGGGCGATGATCGCGAGCGGCACGCAGACGAAGAACGTCCAGCGCCAGCCGAGGGGCGAGTCGACGATGAAGCCGCCGAGGAGGGGCCCGCCGGCGGTGGCGACGGCCATGACGCCGCCCATGTAGCCGGAGTACCGGCCGCGCTCACGCGGGGCGATGATGGTGCCGATGATGGCCTGCGCCAGTGCGGTCAGGCCGCCCATGGCGACACCCTGGATGACGCGCGCAGTGAGCAGCAGCGGGATGGTCTGCGCGAGGCCCGCGAGAACCGAGCCCGCCACGAAGATCACGATGCTGACCTGCACCAGGATCTTCTTGTCGAACAGGTCGGAGAACTTGCCCCAGATCGGGGTGGTCGCCGCGTTGGCGAGCAGCGCGGCCGTGATGACCCAGGCGAAGTCCGTCTGCGACCCGTTGAGGTCGCTCATGATCGTGGGCAGGGCGTTCGCCACGATCGTACTGCTCAGGATCGCCGTGAACAGGCCGGCCAGCAGGCCCGTGAGCGCCTGCAGGATCTGCTTGTGGTTCATGGGCTCAGCAGCCCCGTGATACGAGGCCCGGGCCGGTTGCGGCGCGGGCGCTGTTTCCGCCGTGGTGGAATGGGTGGCCATCAGAGTGCTTCCTTCATGATCTCGGACGAGGAGTCCAGGTGGTGACGGCCGTCATTGCCCGTGTGGTGTGCTGTGGTGCGGGGTGTTCTGGGAGCGTCCAGGACGGCGTGTCCTGCCGCGCCCGATGCGGCGGAGCGGAGGGCGGCCGTGAGGTGCTGGACCGACGATGACGCCGCCTCGGCCTCGCCCTCGGTCCAGTCGGAGAGGATCTCCCGCAGGGTCTCGGCCCTGCGCTCGTAGGTCTCGGCGAGATAGCTCTGCCCCTCCCCCGACAGGGAGAGGAGGCAGGCCCGGCCGTCCAGGGGATCCGGTGTCCGGACCACGAAGCCGTACTGCTCGAGGTCCGCGAGCTGCCGGCTCAGCGCCGACGGCCCGACGCCGAGCTTCGCCGCGAGGGCCGATGCGCGCATCGGGCCGCCCTCGCCGATGAAGAAGAGGACACCGGTGTGGGCGGGCCCCAGCTCCGAGTGCTTCATCCCTGCGGTGGTGACTCCGCGCAGGGCGCGCTGCAGGTCGAAGATATTGTGCACCAGCTCCGCAGCCGTGTGCTGTTCTACTGACATTCAGGACTCCCGGCCTCATTTACTTCGTTGCTCTAAGTAACTGTACGCCTGCCGTTTCGTTAGGTCAACTAAATAAAACACCGTCCGCACCGGGGGGCTCAACAGGCGCCGCGGCCTGCCCTTTTCATGGACGACACGCCGTCGACGGCTTCATACTGTGCCCCGATCAGGGCTCCACCCGGCGCCTCGTGGTCCCGCTTCGCGTCAAGAATGCGGGGACACGGCCCGGAAGGCTTGCGGTTCCGGGCGCCGCCCTGTTAGGCCTGATACACAAGGGCAGTTGGATCACCTGTCGGGAAGTGCCCACCCCCGGGCCACGGAAGAGGACGTTCGCCATGACGCGCAAGGAACCCCGCGTAGAGGAAGTCGACGAGAAGGACCTCAAGGTCGAGAAACGGCCGAAGGAGTGGGCGGCCGGCCTTCCCGGCGTGTACTACTCCATGAAGCCGGCCCTCGAGCACATGGGGGTGGAGCGCACGCTGAAGACCGTCCTCAAGATGAACCACAAGGACGGCTTCGACTGCCCCAGCTGCGCGTGGCCGGACCCCCACAAGCGCAAGACGTTCGAGTTCTGCGAGAACGGCGCCAAGGCCGTGACCTGGGAAGCCGCTCCTGTGGTCATCTCCTCCGACTTCTGGGCCGAGAACTCGATCAGTGACCTGCGCTCCCACTCCGACTACTGGCTGGGCATGCAGGGGCGCATCGTGGAGCCCGTGTACAAGCCTGCCGGCGAGGACCACTACCGGCCCGTCAGTTGGGACGAGGCCTTCGAGATCGTCGGGAACAAGCTCAAGAGCCTCGACTCGCCGGACGAGGCCGCCTTCTACACCAGCGGCCGCACGTCGAACGAGGCAGCGTTCCTCTACCAGTTGTTCGCGCGCGGCTTCGGCACCAACAACCTGCCCGACTGCTCCAACATGTGCCACGAGTCCTCCGGCTGGGCCATGGGCCAGACCATCGGCATCGGCAAGGCAACCGTCACGTTCGACGACTACCAGAACGCCGACCTCATCATGGTCATGGGCCAGAATCCCGGGACCAACCACCCGCGCATGCTGACCGAACTCGAGGCCTGCAAGCGCAACGGCGGGCAGATCGTCGCGGTCAACCCCCTTCCCGAGGCCTCCCTCAAGCGCTACAAGAACCCGCAGCTGGTCCGGGGCGTCATCGGCAAGGGCACCGAGATCGCGGACCAGTTCCTCCAGATCCGGCTGGGCGGGGACATGGCGCTCCTGCAGGCGGTGTCCAAGCGCGTCTTCGAGGCCGAGGCGAAGAACCCCGGCACAGTGCTCGACCACGCCTTCCTCGAAGAGCACTGCGAGGGCCTGGACGAGCTGCGCGAGTACCTGCTGAAGCTCGATGACGCCACGGTGCTCGAAGCCACGGGCCTGCGCATGGAGGAGATCGACGAACTCGCCGCCCGCTACCTCGCCGCCGACAAGGTCATCATCACCTGGGCGATGGGCATCACCCAGCAGAAGAAGGGCGTCGCGACGATCAAGGAGATGATCAACCTCCTGCTCCTGCGCGGCAACATCGGCAAGCCGGGCGCCGGCGCCTCCCCCATCCGCGGCCACAGCAACGTCCAGGGTGACCGGACCATGGGCATCTGGGAGCAGATGCCGCCCACGTTCATGGACGCCCTCGGCAAGGAGTTCGGCTTCGAACCCCCGCGCGAGCACGGTGCGGACGCCGTCGAGAGCATCAAGCGCATGCGCGACGGGGAGGTCAAGGTCCTCGTCGCCCTCGGCGGCAACCTGGTCGCGGCCATCTCGGACACGCAGGTGGCCGAGAAGGCGTTCGAGAACACGGACATGACGGTGCAGATCTCGATCAAGCTCAACCGCTCGCACCTCGTGACGGGCAAGGAGGCCCTGATCCTGCCGTGCAAGGGCCGCACCGAGATCGACCGCCAGGAGACCGGCGTCCAGTTCGTCTCGGTCGAGGACACCGTGTGCGCGGTGCACCCCTCCTGGGGCAGCGTCGAGCCCGTCTCCGAGAACCTGCTCTCCGAACCGGCGATCATCAGCCGCCTCGCCCGTGCCTCGATCGACGGGAAGATCGATGCGGACTGGGAGGGCTTCGAGAAGGACTACGACCTCATCCGCGAACACATCTCGCACGTGGTCGAGGGCTGCGAGGATTACAACCGGAAGATCCGGCAGGAGGGCGGCTTCATCCTGGCGAACGGGCCGCGCGATTCGCGTACCTTCAACACGCCGACGGGCAAGGCCGTCCTCACCGTGAACGACCTCGAGTACCTCGAGCGACCCGAGGGCACCCTGATCCTGCAGTCGCTGCGCGCCCACGACCAGTGGAACACCACCATCTACAGCAACAACGACCGCTACCGGGGCATCAAGAAGGGCCGGCACGTGGTGTTCATCAACCCGGAGGACATCGCCGAACTGGGCCTGAAGGACGGCCAGAACGTCGACATCCACGGCGTGTACGACGACGGCGTGCAGCGCGTCCTCCGCGCCTACCGCGTCGTCTCGTACCCGACGGCGCGGGGGTGTGCCGCCTCGTACTATCCCGAAGCCAACGTGCTGGTGCCCCTCGACGAGGTGGCGCAGGGCAGCAACACGCCGACGTCGAAGCAGATCATCGTGCGCTTCGAGCCGAGCACCCACACCCCGCCCTCCGAATACGACGCCGCAGCGACCGCACAGGAGCCCGACGCCGAGGCGGACGGCTTCCCCGTCGCCGCCGACGCGACACCGGTGAAGAACGCGGAGGCCGCCAACGCCTAACCGGTCCCGGACGACCCCACCACGCACCCCGGCGGCCGGAGCGGACCGGCCGCCCGGCGCGGCGGCACCACCGCGCCGCTAGACTGCTCCCGTTCCAGCAACCACGAGGGGCGGGCCGATGAATCGGCGGCAGGACGATCAGCCGGACCAGCAGCAGGACCAGCAGCGGGGCCGGGAGCACGACCCGCGGGACCAGCAGCGCCGGGTCATCCGCGTCCTCGTCGTCGCCCAGATCCTGGGCGGCGTCGGAGCCGGGGCGACCCTGTCCCTCGGGGCGCTGCTCGCCGCCGAGACGTCGGGCTCGAGCGCCTGGTCCGGCATGGCCGCGACCATGTCCACGCTCGGTGCCGCCGCGGCCGCCGTTCCGCTCGCGTCCCTCGCCCAGCGCAAGGGGCGCCGCACAGGTCTCGCAACCGGCGCCGTCGTCGCCGGCTGCGGTGCGCTGCTCGCCATCACGGCAGCCTCGCTCTCGCTGTTCCCGCTCCTGCTGGTGGCACTGGTTCTTCTCGGCGCCGGGTCGGCGACAAGCCTGCAGGCACGGTTCGCCGCCACGGACCTCGCCGACGACGCCACGCGCGGGCGCAGCCTCGCGGTCGTGGTCTGGTCCACCACCATCGGCGCGGTTCTCGGCCCCAACCTCTTCGAACCCGGCCAGGTCCTGGCGGGGGTGCTCGGCATCCCCCCACTCAGCGGAGGCTTCGTGTTCTCCGCGGCGGCGCAGGCCGCCGCTGCGGCGGTCTACTCGCTGGGGCTGCGCCCCGACCCCCTCCTGACCGCCCTGCAGCGCGAGGCAGCGGACCGCCCGGCGGGGAGCCGGCCGGAGAGGCGGCGCGGACTGGCCATCCTCGCCCGCAATCCTGCTGCGCGTTTCGCTGTCGTCAGCATCGCGGTGGGCCATGCCGCCATGGTGTCCGTCATGTCCATGACCCCGGTGCACCTGCACGACCACGGGGCGGGACTGACGATCGTGGGACTGACCATCAGCCTGCATGTGGCAGGGATGTACGCGCTCTCACCCGTCTTCGGCTGGATCGCGGACCGCTTCGGGAAGACGCAGGGCATCCTGTGCGGGCAGCTACTCCTGCTCGCGGCACTCCTGACCGCCTGGCGGGGCGCCGGGTCGGAGGAGTGGGTGACGGCGAGCCTGATCCTGCTCGGACTCGGCTGGTCCGCGTGCGTCGTCTCGGCGTCGGCCCTGCTGGCCGGCGCCGTCGACGTCGCCGAGCGCGCGCCGGTCCAGGGCTCGTCGGACCTCGTCATGAACCTGGCAGGCGCCCTGGGAGGGGCCCTCGCGGGCCCGTCCCTGGTGCTGCTGGGCTACTCCGGGCTGAGCCTGGGCGCTGCCGTGCCCGTCGCCGTCGTGCTGGTGTGGACGCTCACACGGCTGGCGGGAGTGCGGACCCGGACCGCTGCAGCGGCCTGACGGCAGCTACTGCGCCGACCCCGTCCAGCCCTTCTCGTGCTGCGTCTCCTCGTCCTTCGCGATGATGGTCGTCACGGTGTTCGCGGCCTTCTCGACGGCGGCACTCGTCTCCTCCCGGCCATCGGTCGTCACGGTGCCCGCGGCGTAGCCGACCAGGAAGGCGCTGATCGCCCCGGCGTGCGGGGACACGAGGGAGGAGGATCGCTCCGCCAGCTCGACGATCCTCGGGTGGTCCACTTCGAGGTCGAGGATCTGCAGGGCCTGGGCCAGGGTGCGGCTCCACTCGCTGAGGGTGCGCTCTTCGTCGTCGGGCGTTGCCATGGGATCTCCTCGGGTCGGGTACGGGCCGCGGTTACCGACCGGGGCCGGCAACACTCCCCCAAGCTTTAGCATCCGTGCTGCATCCCTTCAATGGCCGGCGCCCATCTTGACTTCGCTCCGGACCGGGGATGTAATTCCAGAACGGCCCTAGTGACACGATTCACTACTTCCGGGCCGCCAACGGCAGGACCACCTCGACGGAGAGGAACCGTTACGCATGACAATCCCCCACCCTCCCAGGACCGGGCGCACACGCCTGGCAGCGGCGCTCGGAGTGACCCTGCTCCTGGCTGCCGGCACGGGAGCATCGGCCATCGCAGCACCCCTGGACCCCGCAGGCACGACGCCGGTCGCCCAGAAGGCGCCCCCGACCCCGGCTCCGACGCCGGACTTCGGGCCGAATGTGACCGTCTTCGACCCGAGCATGCCCGTGAGCGAGATCCAGGCGACGGTCGACGCCGTCAATGCGCGGCAGATCGACAACGAGATGGGCACCGAACGGGAGGCCCTCCTGTTCCTGCCCGGCACCTACGGCACCGACGCCCAGCCCCTGCAGTTCCGGGTGGGCTACTACACCGAGGTCGCCGGACTGGGTGCATCGCCTTCGGACGTCACCATCAACGGCAAGATCGAGGTCTACAACCGCTGCCTCGACGACAACGGCACGACCAACTGCATCGCGCTCAACAACTTCTGGCGGACGCTGTCCAACCTGACGCTGAAGGTCAACGGTGCGGGCCAGGACGGCTGCCGGGCCACGGCCAACTTCTGGGCAGTCTCCCAGGCTGTGTCCCTCCGACGCGTCAACGTCACGGGCGGCACCCTCTCGCTCATGGACTACTGCACCGCCGGGCCCCAGTTCGCGAGTGGCGGCTACCTGGCCGACTCGAGAGCCGGCACGATCGTCAACGGCTCCCAGCAGCAGTGGTTCACCCGCAACAGTGAGATCGGCAGCTGGTCCAACGGTGTCTGGAACGCCGTCTTCTCCGGCACGGAGGGCGCCCCCGCGGACGGCACGTTCCCCGACCCGCCGTACACGACACTCAACCAGACCCCGGTGAGCCGCGAGAAGCCATACCTGGTCGCGGATCCCTCGGGCGCCTACGGCGTCCGTGTGCCCGCCGCGCAATCGAACTCGCGCGGCATCTCCTGGGGCGACGGCACGACCGCGGGGCGCACCATCCCGCTGTCCGAGTTCTTCGTGGCACGCCCCGGTGACTCCGTGCAGGCCATCAACACCGCGCTCGCCCGCGGCAAGCACCTCCTCCTCACCCCCGGCGTCTACGACATCGCGCAGACCATCGCGGTCAAGCGGGCGGACACCGTGGTCCTCGGCCTGGGCCACGCGACCCTCACCGCCGTGGACGGCGCCACCCCGCTGCGCGTCGCGGACGTGCCCGGCGTCGTCATCGCCGGTGTGACGATCGACGGCGGCACCGTCAACTCGCCCGTCCTGCTGCAGGTGGGCACGAGGAACGGCAACAACGGCGCTCCGCACAGCGACCCGCAGAACCCGACGACGCTGAGCGACGTCTACTTCCGGATCGGCGGCCCCCACGTGGGCAAGGCCGACGTCAGCCTCGAGGTCAACAGCGACAACGTCCTGATCGACCACACCTGGGTATGGCGCGCCGACCACGGCATCGCGGGTTCCTTCGGCTGGGACGTCAGCACCGGGCGCAACGGTGTGATCGTGAACGGCGACAACGTCACCGCCACCGGCCTCTTTGTGGAGCACTACCAGGAGTACAACGTGATCTGGAACGGCGAGAACGGCCGCACGGTCTTCTTCCAGAACGAGCTCCCCTACGATCCGCCGAACCAGGCCGCCTGGCAGCACGACGGCGTCCTCGGCTGGGCCGGTTACAAGGTGGCCGACGACGTGAAGCACCACACCCTGTGGGGCGGCGGTTCGTACATCTTCACCAACGTGGACCCGACCATCCATGCCTCGCACGGCTTCGAGGTGCCGGAGACCCCGGGCGTCGTCCTCAACCACGTGCTGACCGTGAACCTCGGTGCGGGCACGATCGACCACGTGGTGAATGACGCCGGTGCTCCCGTGAGCAACGCGAACACGGGGACGCCGAGCTACCTGGTGCGCTACCCGTAACGCAGGGTTACGGCGGGCGCTGGGTCAGGCGCTACGACATCGCAGTGATGGGAAGGGCCGGAGCATTGCTCCGGCCCTTCCTGCGTCCCGCCCTTCCTCGCGCCGGGACCGCCGCGACCGGGTCCCAACCTATGGCGGTACACCCGGGTCGGGTTGGCCGGCTGAGTGCATCCCCCGCCGCGCCCCGTTGAGTCGTCGATGCACGCCAGCGACGCTACCGACCGTCAGGCGGACTCCCGCTCCACCAGGTGCAGCCCGTGGCCTGGATGCCCGGGCTTCTCCGCCGAACCGTCGAGGTCCGCCAGCACGAGCGCCGCGAGGAAGCGGGCCTGCAGTTCGATCGACTGGGACACCGTGGTGAGCGGCGGCGCGGCAAGCCTCGCCGCCGGAATGTCGTCGACACCCACCACACCGCAGTCCTCGGGACAGGACAGCCCTTCTGCCCGGAGGCCCGCGAGGACCGCGAGCGCCACGTCGTCGTTGTAGGCCGCGACGGCGTCGACCCCCTGCCCTCGCCACCTGCGGACCGAGGTAGCGGCGGCCGGCGCATCGAGGGCGACGGGCAGCACCACCGGGTCCGGAAGGCCCAGTGCTGCGCAGGCACGCCGGACACCGAGGAGCCGGTCGCGCGCGAAGACCTCGAGCCGGGGATCGGCAGGCCACGCGTAGCCGAGACGCCGCCGACCCCGTGCGGCGAGGTGCCGGACCTGCAGCGCGCCGATCTCCAGCTGGGTCTCGGACGGCAGGGCCGGGTCGGGTTGGTGCTCCTCGCCGCGGGTTCCGAGCACCTGGATGCCCGCCTGCCGCATGGCGTGAAGGTCCTCCTCGGCGAAGGGCGCGAAGCCGATCACGGCGCGGGGCGTCACGGCACGCCACAGGTCGGTCAGGGAGCGCTGTCCCCGCCCGTGGTGAACGAGCACGGACAGCCCCCGGCCCGAGAGTTCGTCGGCGAGTTCATCCAGCAGGGTCTCGATCACCGGGCCCACCGGCCAGTCAGGAAGGATGCACAGCACGAGGTCGCTGCGCCCGGTGCGCAGGGCACGGGCGGCAGCCGAGGGCGCGTAGCCGAGGCGGACCGCGGTCTCCCGCACGCGGCGCCGGGTCTCCTCCGAGATATGGACGCCGTCACGGCCGGTCAGGACGTAGCTGACGGTGGTCCTCGAGACACCGCTCTCGCGCGCCACGTCAGCGCTCGTGATCCCCACCGCTCCCCCTTCCGACCTGCGTTCTTCCGGTCTCCCGCTGGTGCTTGCCAGTGTAGGCGCCGGCATCCGCCGCCCCGGCCGGGACCGACGGGCCGGCTCCGGAACGGACCGCGCTGGGCGTCGCCCCGAACCACCGGCGCACGCACCGCGTGAGGGCCGACTGCTCGGACAGGCCCACCAGTCCCGCGACCTGCTGCAGGGGCAGGTCACTGCGTGTGAGCAACCGGAACGCGGAGTCGCGGCGGACGTCGTCGAGCAGTGCCTCGAACGCGGTGCCCTCCGCGGCGAGCCGCCGCTGCAGCGTCCGCGGGTGCATCCCCAGCAGCCGGGCCGCGGAGTCGATGCGGGGCGGCGAGGTGCCGAGCATACGGTCGATGGCGTTCCGGACCTGCGGAGCGACCACCCGACCCGGCTCCGGGAAGTGGCTGTGCAGGTAGTCGAGCGCGATCTCCCGCAGCGTGTCGTCGACCCCGGCGAGCGGACGGTCGAGGAGGCTGCGGGGCACGCGCAGCAGGGACGCGGGGGCATCGAAGCGCACCTCGGCGCCGAAGAATTCGGCGTACCGGGCGGCAGGAGCTTTCGGCGTGTGCGAGAGGTGCACCGAATGGAGGGCGTAGGGTCCGTCGACCAGGAAGCGGATCATCCGATGCGAGAAGGCAAGGATGGCGTCCGTGGCCTGCCGCGGCGGCGTGCCCTCGGAGGACCCGTAGCAGAGGCCGACATCGCCGGGACGTCCTTCCGGGTCGGACACGATCGTGAAGCGCAGCACCGGACTGTGGAGGAAGAGGAACTGGGATGCGCACTCCAGGGCAGCGCCGACGGTGGGCGAGTTCTGCACGGCGACGGCGAGCGGGCCGAGGATCCCGATGTCCTGGTACTCGGAGATGCGCAGGCCGAGGTCCGGGCAGGGCAGGACGCGCGCCGCACCCTCGAGGAGCTTGGCCATGGCGACGTCGGACACCAGGACGTCGTCGCTGTCGAGGGCTTCGACGGGCACACGGTACTGCGCCGTGAGCGCTTGGGCGTCGCCCCCGAACTGTTCGACGACGTCGCGGAAGCCGCGCATGCCTGCGGATCGGATCACGGAGCCCATGTCGTCCAAGGGTAAATAGCTGTCGCGCGAAGTCAAGCAGAAGGACCGACGACCCCAGAATAATGGACCTATGGAATCCTCCCTCGAACACCTCGACGTCGTGATCGTCGGCGCCGGGCTCTCCGGCATCGGTGCCGCCTACCGCGTCTCCACCGAACTTCCGGACAAGAGCTTCGCCGTCCTGGAAGCCCGCAGTGCCATCGGCGGCACGTGGGACCTCTTCCGCTATCCGGGCGTCCGCTCCGACAGCGACATGTTCACCCTCGGCTACCCCTTCCGCCCGTGGACCGAACCCAAGGCGATCGCCGACGGCATGTCCATCCTCATGTACATCCGGGAGACCGCCGAGGATCCGCGGATCCAGAAGCGGATCCGGTTCCGCACGAAGCTGGTCGACGCCGCGTGGTCCTCCGACGACGCCCGGTGGACCCTGGAACTGGACGTCACGGACGACGACGGCACCACCGAACGCCGACGTCTCACGTGCGGATTCCTCTACCTCTGCAGCGGCTACTACAACTACGAGCACGGCTACGACCCGACCTTCCCGGGCCTCGGGTCCTTCGAGGGCGAGGTGGTCCGCCCCCAGTTCTGGCCCGAGGACCTGGACTACGCGGACAAGCGCGTCGTCGTCGTCGGCAGCGGTGCCACCGCCGTGACCCTCGTGCCGTCCATGGCGGAGGACGCAGCGCATGTGACGATGCTGCAGCGCTCCCCCACTTACATCACGGCGGTCCCGAGCCGGGACAAGTTCTCCGACGCCGTGCGCCGCCATCTGCCCGCAGGAATCGCCCACCACATCGCACGGGCCAAGAACGTCCTGTTCACGCAGGCCTTCTTCCAGCTGTGCCGTCGCCGCCCGGAGCTCGCCAAGAAGCTCATCCGCTCCCAGACGGCGCGGATCCTCGGCGACGACACGCTTCTGAACGAGAATTTCACACCCGCCTACAACCCCTGGGACCAGCGGCTCTGCGTCGCACCGAGTGCCGACTTCTTCCGGGCCCTGAAGTCCGGGAAGGCCTCGGTGGTGACGGACACCATCGACACCTTCACACCCCACGGCATCCGCCTCTCGTCCGGGAAGGAACTCGAGGCCGACGTCGTCGTGACCGCCACCGGCCTGTCGATGCTGCCCCTCGGCGGTGCCACCTTCACCGTCGATGGGAAGCCCGTGAACCTCGGCGACTCCTGGGTGTACCGGGGACTCATGGTGAGCGGGGTGCCGAACCTCGCCCTCTGCGTGGGGTACACCAATGCCTCGTGGACGCTGCGCGCGGACCTCAGCTCGCGCTACGTCTGCCGCTTTATCAAGTACCTGGACCGCACCGGCCACCGCTACGGCGCGCCGGCCGCCGACGGCGGGATGAAGGCTCATCCCATCCTCGACCTGACGTCGGGGTACGTGCAGCGCGCGGTCTCGGCCTTCCCCAAGCAGGGTGACCGCCAGCCGTGGATCATGCGCCAGAACTACCTGCTGGACGCGCCGACCGCACTGCACGGCAACCTCGCGAAGGACATGGTCTTCGACGTCCCCGCACCTCCGAGCACCCCTGCACCCGACCTCCAGGAGATCCACGCGTGAGCATCCGACCCTTCCAGTTCGCCGGCGCCACCGCCGTCCTCACCGGAGCCGCCGGAGGCATGGGCGAACACCTGGCCCGCAAGCTCGCCGAGCGCGGAAGCACGCTGCTCCTCGTCGACCGCGACGCCTCCCGGCTCGACGCCGTCGCGTCCTCCATTCGCTCCACCTATCCCGGCAGCAGGGTCACGACGTTCGTCGCGGACCTCGCGGACCGCGACGCCGTCGAGCACCTCGCGACCGATCTCCTCGCCGCGACCGACACCGTGGACCTGCTGATCAACAACGCCGGCGTGGCCCTCGCGGGGAAGTTCGACCAGATCAGCATGGAGGACTTCGACTGGGTGATGGCCATCAACTTCTCCGCGCCCGTGCTGCTCACCCACCGCCTGCTGCCGACGATCTCCCCCGGCGGGCACATCGTGAACGTCTCCAGCCTCTTCGGCCTCGTGGGACCGAAGGGCCAGACGGCGTACTCGTCCAGCAAGTTCGCCCTGCGCGGCTTCACGGAAGCGCTCCGCAACGAACTCCTGCCGCGCGGCATCGGCACCACGTCCGTCCATCCCGGCGGCATCCGGACCGACATCGCACGCAATGCACGCATCGGCGGCAACCTCAGCGAGGCGGAGGTGAGGAAGGCGAAGGACGACTTCGACAAGCTGCTCACCTTTCCGGCCGACCAGGCCGCCGAACTCATCCTCGGGGCGGTGAAGGCCCGCACGCCACGCCTGCTGATCGGGCTGAGCGCCAAGGTGCCCGACGTCGTCGCCCGCGTCGCGCCCATGTCCTTCGGCACGCTGGAACGCCGCGCCACCGCACTCCTCCGCCTGGCCGGGAAGGTGCGCCGGTGAGCGGGGCACGTGCCGGCGTCGGGCCTTCGTCCAGCTCCGAGGCGTCCGCACCCGGTGCGGCAGCGCCTGACGACGGCTTCCTGCGGGTCCGCGGGATCCGCGTCCGCTACCGCGACGAGGGCGCTCGGGAAAAGCCTCCCGTCCTGCTGCTCCACGGCATCGGCCGCAGCCTCGAGGACTGGGAGGGACTGTACGGCCGGCTCGCCCCCGACCACCGTGTCCTCAGCGTGGACCTGCCCGGCTTCGGGCTGTCCGAGAGGACCGAGGGACGGTACTCGATGGAGTCGATGGCCCGCTTCGTCCTCGCCGCGCTCGACACCCTCGGCGAGCACCGGCCCCTGCATGTCGTCGGCAATTCGCTCGGTGGCGCCGTCGCCATGAAGATCAGCGCCCTCGAGCCCCAGCGCGTGCGGAGCATGGTGCTCGTGAACAGCGCCGGGTTCGGCAAGGAGGTGACGCTCGCACTACGGATCCTCGCCATCCGGCCGATCGGCCGGCGGCTCCTGAAGGACAAGTCCCGCAAGGCCGCGTACCGCACGGAGCGCTCGCTGTTCTACGACAAGAGGTTCGTGACCGAGGAGCGCCTCGACCACGCGCAGGAGGTGGGCAGGAACCCCGGATACGACGAGGTCCTGCTCGCCGTCGCCCGGCACCTCGGCACCGTTCGCGGCGTCCGCCGGCGGTGGCGGACCCAACTCCTCCGCACGGTCGCCGCCCAGCGGAAACCCACCCTCGTGGTGTGGGGCGACGAGGACCGGGTCCTCCCGGCGTCACATCTGGAGCACGCCCGCACGGTGTTCCCGCATGCGGAGTTCCACCTGTTCGAGAAGTGCGGGCACATGCCGCAGATCGAACGTGAGGAGGAGTTCGACGCACTGGTGCGGCAGTTCGTCAGCGGGGTCGAGTCGCAAGGACCAGGGTGTGTCTCCTGATGCTTGAAGCCAGAGTGTGCTTGATCTGAGGACGGCACCGCCGCAGTAGATGAGGGCGAGTTTGTCGTAGCACCCATGCCCAGCCCGGAGGGGCGCAGGTGCTTCCTCAGGATCGGGAAGATCGGCGCGTGCCCTGCCTGCCCAGCCCAGCCCTGCCCGGTCCGGTCCGGTCCGGTCCGGACCGACGAGGATCACCAGGGGCGGGCCTCGCCCGTCGGCGAGGTGATGGGTCTTCGAACTCAGCCCGCCCCAAGGCCTTCGTGTTGGCTCTGGTAGGGAGTTCCTACACCGCGACGAAGGAGGAGATGACCCAGACGGATGCGGTGCAGGACGCAGGTTAGGAGTGGAAAACGGGCTTCGTCGGCGCGATGACGGTGATGACAGCGGAATCATCCTGGGCGCCGTGTCCCTGCGCTTGGCCCTGCAGGAAGAGCTGTTCGGCCGCTGCGGCCAGTGGAGTGGGCAGGGACACCGCTCGAGCGGCCGACGTCACGATCCCGAGATCCTTGACGAAGATGTCCAGTCGGCTCAGTACCTCGGCACCCTCGGGGTCCCACGCTTGCAGGATGCGGGGTCCGCGGTTCCCCAGCATGAAGGATGCTGCTGCACCGGCCTGGAGAGCCTCTATTGTCTTCGCGGGGTCGAGGCCCAACGACTGCGCAAGTGCCAGAGCTTCGGCAGCAGCGGCGATGTGCACGCCGCACAGCAGCTGGTTGACAGTCTTCAGCGCTTGTCCGTCTCCCGGTTTGTCACCCACGACGGTCAGGGTGGAAGCCAACAGATTCAAGACGGGGGCCGCCGCCGTCTGTGCCGTTGCGGACGCGCCAACGACGATCAGGAGGTCACCGTCACCCGCCCTTACCGGGCCACCGGAGAGGGGCGCATCGACGAGATCCACACCCAGCACCGCGAGTCGCTCCGCAACATCCAGCACCGCATCGACACCAACCGTACTAGTCATGATGACGACAGCTCCCTGCTTCAGTGCAGGTGCGATGCCATCGGCGCCGAAGAGCACGGCGCTCAGCTGCTCGGCATTGCGGACGGCCAGAAGCACGGCGTCGGCGCCGTCGACCGCTGACGCCGCAGTGTCGAATGTGAGGATCCCCGCCTCTTTGGCGAGACGGAGTCTCTCTGCCGCAATGTCGAATCCGTGCACGGCGAGTCGGGATGCGAGGCGTATCGCCATAGGGAGCCCCATCGCACCCAGCCCCAGGACGGCGACGGAATAGGGCTGGCTGGTCATCGTGCTTCCTCTGGTCGGGGGCCGGCAGGGTCAGGAGCGGCGCTGGACGGGGCGGATAGCGTGCGGACGACGTCAGTGAGTGCCGTGTCGGATCCGACGTTGCCAGCGAAGACCACATACGGGATGCCACGCGCCGGTCCGTCCATGGGCTCCCACAGCGAGACGATGCCCGGCAGCATAGGACCCCGGACCATTGCTCGGCGGATCGAGAGTCCGTGGACCGCGACATCGGAGGAGGTGATTCCACCCTTCGCGATGACGAAGCGCGGTGGAGAGGATTCGAGGATCCGTCGGACCACTTCGACGACGGCTGCGGAAACCTTGCGCGAGATTGCTAGGCTCTCCTCTCCGCTTGCAGCGCTGACGAGCGTCCGACTGGTGTGGATCACGACGTTTCCGTGGGCGAGACCATCGACGGCCCGCGTGACAACCTTCCCGAGGTGGTCCGCGCGTGTCGCTTCGCTGATGACGGCGTCGACTTCGATCACCTCGGTTGAGGCCTGCGGGAGGGCGTCAGTGAGATGGTGCAGTTGCCGGCTGGTCACACCGACATGCGAGCCCACCACAATGAGTCCGCCGGTGCTGCAGGACTGACGGCCGGCGTAGATTTCCGACGTCAGCAACGGGGCGTGTGGTTCCTGTCCGATCGCTGCCCGGACGAATGGTGGGCCGACTCGGAAAAGCACCGTTGTGCCGCGCCGGTGCGCCAGGTGGCAACCGAGAGCGATGAGACGCAGGTCGTCCTCCGTGACAGCGTCGGCTACCACTGGCGTGTTGCCGGTCGCCTTCGACAGCAGGTCCGCGGTCTGCTCCGGGCCACCCCGGATGATGTCGAGGGTAAGGGCAAGGACATCATCGGCACCGATACGGCCATGCGTCTTGGTGCTGACGTACTCGCGGAGATTCGAGGAAGGAAAACCGAAGGTGGCATCGCGGGCGAATTCGGTGGCGGAGACGGGCGTCAGCTCCCCAGTCTCGAGCATGTAGTGCTCAGAATCGATGGTGACGCGACCGGCGTCAGGAAAGGCTGGTACCAGCACGACGGCGTCGACTGCCTGCCCAGAGCGCTCGGCGAGGGCCGCCGCCAGCACATCGGTCTCGAGGGGGAAGTGGCCGCGGAGCGTGGAGTCGCTTCTCGACATGAAGATGAGTTCTGTGTCCGAGGTCCGGGCAGCGGCGAAGGCGTTGGCAGCGATTTCCCGATTGCGGACGGCAGCGTCATCCTCCGGCAAACTACGCGTGTTGGTCAGAATGTAGAACGCAGGATGCCCTTGAGCCAGGGCCCACGTGATGTCCTCGACTGTCCAGGACGTCAGTACCGGCAGGTCGGCAACGGACTGGGTCCCCGTCGGGTCGTCGTCGAGGACGACGAAGACAGCGTCCGGTAGGTGCTTCCGCACGTCCCCGGCAGCTACAGCTACGGAGTCCGGGAAAGCCTTGAGAGCCTTGCTGAGTAGCATCGGGTACTCCTCGACAGTCATATGTCTGATAAATGGGCTTACGTCTTGGCAGATGGCGATCACAGCGAGTCACCCGGAGTGAACAAGCACCTACAGCCCCGGTCTGCGGCGTCCAATCCATGCGCATTCATTGGTTCCGTATCCGAGGCGTATCAGGTTGAACGCATACACGGGTTCAAGCGTGAGCGACGAGTACCCGAAGCGCGGCAATGAACCGTGTGCCCTGCACTCCTGCCGGTGGGTTGAGGTGGAACCTGGAGGATCACTTGTTCCCGGCCGGCTTCGCTTCCTGCGACGACGCCTTGAGCTGTCTTGAAATCGTGGATACGAATGGCAGGGACGAATCGTCGTCGACCTGACAAACCAGACTTTCCTGACGTGAGGATTACTGAGTTCACGGTGGGCGGGAGCGGGTTCAGCGAATAGCTGATGAGACGTTACGGAAGGGCTGGAGGTGCCTCCAGCCCTTCCAGCCATGACTATGTGTTGAGGGCCTTGCCCTCGGAGTCCAAGTAGTCGCGCCAGGACCGTTTCGGCGTCCAGCCGAGCATCTCCTGGGCTCTGGCACTGGAGATGCCGGAGGCATCCGGCCGGCTCAGTTCGCGCAGCTCAATTTGGTCGCCGTAGTGCTTCGAGAGGATCTCGGCGAAGTCGTGGCCGCCCACGTTATCGGGGGAAGCAATGTAGAACACTTCGTGTCCGGGCAGGTCGGATTCGGTAGCAAGCACGATGGCGTCGGCCAGGTCGTATGCATCGATGTAGCTCCACAGGTTCGGGCTCAGTACTGAGCTGTCGCGAATCTGTGGCCCGAGGTTGACCTCGTAGTTACCTTCGAACTGCACCCAACTGGGCCGGATCGAGATGCACTGAATATCAGATCGCCTGACAGCTGCGTCCATGAGCTGCTCTCCGAAGTGCTTGGACAGCGCGTAGGGATCTTGAGGACGGAGCGGATGCTCCTCGTCGACCGGTGCGTAATCGGGAAGGAAGTCACGCTCCGGAAAGAAGAAGCCGGGTACGGTTTCGCTCGAGATGTACACGAAACGCTTGACGCCGAAACGTACGGCCGCTTCGAGGACATTGAACGTTGCCATGAGGTTCGTCTGGAAAACGACATGGGGCGGGTTGCCCGTCGGTTCGGGGATCGCAGCAACGTGCACCACCGCGTCCGCTCCTCGTACCACGGCGTAGGCCTCGCCGGCGTCGGTGAGATCAGCCATGGTGTACTTCGGTGTGCCTGCGGGCTTGCGCTCGAAGCCAGGGCGCGTTAGGTCAGTCGTAAGTACTTCGTGTCCCGCGTTGATCATTGCCTGTGTCGCAGCGCGTCCGACTTTTCCGTGGGCGCCGGTGATGAGGACCTTCATATTGTCTCCTTGGATTGGTACACGTCGACGGGGTTATTGGACGACGAGAGATGGGGATGGGGTTGTTGCTGCACTGAGGGCTACCCGCGCTTCTTTCGCCACATGTTCAGGGCGACGGCAGCGACGATGATTACGCCGCTGAACACCTGCTGCCAATAGGGAGAGATGCCGAGCAGGATCAGTGCGTTCTGGATGAGCAAAAGAAGCGTTGTTCCGAGCGCGGTACCCAGAATGCTGCCTACTCCTCCGAAGAGGCTTGCGCCACCGATCACCGCAGCGCCGATTGCCACCAGTTCGTATCCGCTGCCGGCAGCAGGCTGCCCGACGCTCAATCGGGACGTTTCGAGGATCCCGGAGACGGCGGCCAGCGTCGAGGCGATGACGAAGACGGTAACTTTAATGCGGCGGACGCGGATTCCTGAGAGCTTCGCAGCTTCCTCATTCGAGCCCACGAAGTAGACGTGACGGCCGAACATCGTGCGTGAAAGGACCACATGGGCGGCGATTGCCACGACGGCGGCGACGTAAATAGGGATGGGGATGCCAAGCAACTGTCCTTGCCCGAGAAACAGGAAGCTCTCCGGGAAGCCGCTGATCGTTGAGCCACTGGTGATGCCCAGGGCCAAGCCGCGGGCCACTGCAAGCATTCCAAGGGTCACGACGAATGAGGGCAGTCCACCGAAAGCGTTGATGATTCCGTTGACGTACCCGACTGCGACCCCGGCAAGGAGCGCAAGAAGCACCGAGACCGCAGGGTTGAGGCCGATGGTGACCATGAACTGGCCAGTGAGCACGCTCACCAACGCGACGACCGATCCGACGGAAAGGTCGATGCCACCGATCAGGATGACGAATGTCATTCCGACGCTGATGATGAGGCCCAACCCGATTTGCCGGCCGACGACGGTCAGGTTGCCCGGAGTGAAGAAGAACGGAGACACGAACGAAAGAACGATGATGAGTAGAACCACGACGGCCGCGAGGGTGAACTCCCTCGCTCCGATGACCCTCATCGAATGGTGGCGAATATGGTCCCCGAATGTTGCAGGGCCTGTCGGCCCTGCAGCGCCGCCGTCGGCGGTTTGGGTGTTCACGGTATCTCCCTTGATAGTCATGACGCGTCCTCCTGTACTCCAGTGGCCATCGACATGACCTTCTTCTCATTTGCTTCGGATACGTTCAGTTCGCCGACTCCGTGTCCCTCCCGCATGACGACGATGCGATCAGCTATGCCGAGGACCTCGGTGAGTTCGGAGGAGACGACGAGCACTGCGACGCCTTCCTGGGCGATGGATCGGATGAGTGCGTAGATTTCGGCTTTCGCTCCGACGTCGACACCACGTGTGGGTTCATCGAGGATGAGGAGGCGGGGATGGCGAGCCAGCCAACGTGCCAGCACGACCTTTTGCTGATTTCCACCGCTTAGGGTGCCCGCCCCGACTTCGACGGCAGATTGTCGCAGTCCTAGCTTTGTCGCGTAGTCCTTCGCCATGCTTCGATCTTTAGCTTTGGACACCATGAACAGACGGCTGATGCTTCCGAGCGAAGCGGACGACATGTTCTCGCGAACCGGAAGACCGAGGAAGAGACCTTGTGCCTTACGGTCTTCGGGTACGAAGCCGATGCCAGCAGCCATGGCTTCGCCAGGAGTGCGGAGAGTAAGTGGCTTTCCGTTGATGAGGATCTCTCCCCCCGAACGACGTCTGGCACCGAAGATGGTCATGGCTGCATGGCTGCGGCCAGCTCCGATCAATCCAGCGAGTGCGACTATTTCGCCTGGGTGCACTGTGAAACTCACGTCGTGAAGCAGACGTCCTGCACTGAGGCTTCGCACGTCCAGCGTGGGAATTGTGGTCCGATCGACCGCTGTGGAACGGACTCCATAGAGGTCATCCAGCTCCCTGCCGACCATCATGCGCACCACATCCCCCGGGGCCGATACGGCCGCGTCGAGCACTCCGACCACTGAGCCGTCGCGCATCACGGTAATCCGATCGGATATCTCGAAGATCTCCCGCATGCGGTGGGATACGTAAATAACGCTGACACCCTGGGCACGGAGACGACGGACGAGGTTGAGGAGGGTATCGACCTCTTCTTCGGTGAGCGATGAGGTCGGCTCATCCATTACCACCACTCGCGCTTCGATGAGTAGGGCTTTGGCAATCTCCACCATCTGCCGATGGGCGATGTTGAGATCTCCGACAATCGTCCGTGGCGAGATGTTGGCGATGCCGAGAACGGCTAGAAGTTCGGCTGAACCGCGGTCCATGGCACGGAAGTCGATGGTGCCGAGACGGGTTTTCGGTTCACGCCCGACGTATATGTTTTCTGCGACACTCAAGTCGTTCGCAAGGTTGAGTTCCTGGTAGATGACCGCGATTCCGTGGCTCTGCGAATCCCGGGGGGTCACGATATTGACGGTCTCGCCGGAGACGCGGATGGTCCCGTCGTCAGCACGGACCGCGCCTGCAAGTACCTTCAGCAGAGTGCTCTTACCCGCACCGTTCTCGCCGACGAGAGCCATAACCTCGCCCGCATCGACAGACAGGGTCACGTCGCTGAGAGCGGTCACGCCGGGGTACCTCTTCGTAATGCCGTGCATCGAGACGAGCGGGTGCTGCGCCATGACTGCTCCTTCTGGGATGAATCGCCGCGATGGCGGGTGGGCCGGCGAGGTGATGAGGGCCCACCCGCTTCTATCCCTCGACGATGACGGTTCCGGTCAATGGTCGGTTTTCTGGAATTCCTCAAGCGTGTCCGGCGTGACGGTTTCGACACCCGTGTCGACAGTGAAGTTGTCTTCGAGTTCGGAGGTTCCCTCGTCAAAGGCCTTGAGGATTTCCAGCGCCTGGGCGGTCATGCCGAACGGCTTTTGGGCAATGAGCGCGTCCACGCAGCCGCCCTCCATGCCCTCAACTCCCTGCGGGACCACGTCGAAGCCGACGGCTTTGACGTCACCACACTGGTTCCCCGACTTGAGCGCGCCCGCGATGCCCGGAAGATCCGATCCTCCGATGCCGATGAAGCCGGCAAGGTCCGGGTTGGCCTGCAGGATCGTCTCGGCACTGGTCTGGGCCGTGGCCACTGATTCACCCGATTCCTCGGTGGCGACCACTTCGATGTCCGGGTAGTTCTCGAGGGCCTTCTTGACACCTTCGAGACGCTGGTTCAGGTTCACCGCACTAAGGCTCCCGATGACCACCGCAACCTTTCCCTTTTCAGCGATCGCCTGAGCCAGGGCCTCACCAGCCTGTTCACCGGCTGCGACGTTGTCCGTGCCGATGTAGCCAAGCACGTCACTGTCGGGTACTGGCCCGTCCCAGGCGATGACCGGGATACCAGCGGCCGTTGCCTTGGCGATGTTGTCCTTCACGCTTGCTGGATCGTTGGGCGAGATTGCAATTCCCGCTGGATTCGTCGCAAGGACCGAGTCGAAGATCGCGACCTGCGCTGCCGCATCGTCAGCGTCGGGTCCAAGGAACTGGGCTTCAACACCGAGCTCCTTAGCCTTGGCCTCCATGCCTTCGCGCGCATCGACCCAGTACGGGTTGTTGAGCGACTTCGGCAGGAATACGAACGTACCCTGGTCGCCGGAGGCTTTCTCGGCGCCGCCTGCAGCATTGCCGCCAGAATCGCCGCCGTTGCCGCACGCCGTAAGGGTAAGAGCGGCTGTCGCGAAAAACGCGATCGCCATTGGAACTTTACGCATTACTACTCCTTTGTAATCTCTGCTTATTGACATGCGTTGGAACGATAGAGGGAAGGATGAGGTGACGGATCGGGAGCTGGAAGCTTTCTTCCGATACGAGAACAGCTGGCGAACGCTGGAAAGGGAACATCATGACGGGCTGTGTGTCGGTCGGATTGTCGTCGAACACGGCAACCACACCGGAGGGTTGACCACTGGCGAATTGCCTTCCGTGCCCTCAGGTATCCGTTGTGCTGGGAGTCCCTACTCAGCGAGCATTGAGCGCGTGCTCAGCAGTTCGTCCGTTCTGCGGTTCATGCAGGGAGCATGTGTGCGCGCTCGGCGAGATATTCGACACCCATCCGCGGACTAGCAAGGACTACCAGACCCGTTGTCTTGGTCAGGGACTCGGCCAATCGGGACATCGAAGCCTGAGCGAGCACGATCATGTCCACCCTCTTTGCGAGGTCCACGGCCTGAGCAGTGATCATCGCATCGTGTTCGTCCCGATTTCCTGCCATCAGGACATCGAAAGCGCCCTCGCAGAGCCGTTGCTCGATCTGTATCTGACGGTTCAGTCCATCCGCCTTGGCCTGGATGAGATCCGAGGTGGGTCCCAGTGTCGTCGGCACGGTCGCAAGGACGCCGATGCGGATTCCCTCTGACGCAGCACGCAGGGCCATCGCTTCATCGATCTTGATGACGGGGACACCAACGGCACGGGCAGCCACATCAAGAGCGGGTCCGAGCGACGAGCAAGCGGAGAAGATGAGATCGGCACCGGCGGCTTCAGCCGCCTGAGCAAGGTGCGTCATCCGCTCTTCACTCTTCGAGGAAATCCCCTGCTCCCGCACGACCGTTGCCAGGACATCGGAATCGACGAAGTGGAGGATTTCCGCGTCAGGGATCAGTTCGGTGATCAGGTCGGTGATGACAGGTTCGACCGATACGAAAACGAAGCTGGTATGGAGGATGGCAATTTTTTGCGACATCATGTCTCCCTTGACATAAGATGATCGACATCTGATGTCTTATTGTTCGTCCGCGGTCCTACTCTGTCAATAGAGCGTCAGAAATCGTTTTTGGCTCACCAGAAGAAGACAAAATTCGTGATGACTACCCTCATGACTACCCTTGGCGGCGTGTCAGCATCCCTCAGGCCGGCTTCGGCGTCTTCCAGGTCGGGCCCGAGCAGGTGCGAACGAGGTGCGTCCACCGGGTGTCGCCGTCCCGCGTACAGTCCGCTGAGGTGGCATACCCAGCAGAGAATGATCGTCCTTCCCAGACCGGTTGCGCCAGAGCGCATGACCTCGAACCTGGAAATCTTCGGCTTCACCCTGCCCGCCGAGGAACTCAGCGCCATCGACGGCACTCTCGACTTCCCCAGGGACAGAAACTGCAGTGGGCTGACCGCCCTGGTTGCCTGCACTCAGTCCCTGGGGTCGTCAGACCTCATACACTTGGGTCAACGCACAAGGAGGAGCGAGGCCGACAGCACTGAAACAAACGAGATCGTGATCAATTACTCGACAGTTAGGACACTGCCATGGCCCGTCAATCCCTTGTAAGCATGGTCTCAGACCATCTTTTCGATCGAATTATTGCTGGCGACTTCCCCCCTGATGCAGCTTTACCAGGGGAACTGGAACTCACGGCGCATCACGATGTCAGCCGGCTCACCGTCCGCGAAGCCATCAAGACACTTGAGGCTCAGAGCGTTGTCCGCATCGAGCGGGGCCGGGGAACCTTCGTCAACCCGGTCAACCGGTGGGAATCGATGGACATGGTCCTTCGGGCCACCATGGAGGCCGGCAATAATGCAGAAGCATCCATTCAGCTCATCGAAGTGCGCAGAATGCTGGAGACCGGCGCCGCGGAACTCGCTGCCACCCGTATCACCACGAATGAACTGGATAGCCTGCGACACCACCTGACGTCCATGCAGGAATCCCACGACACGGCCGATCTGACCCGGTTCGTCGAAGCGGACCTGGCATTTCACAACGTCATCCTTCACGCCTCCGGCAACGTCTTTCTCGCAGTGATGTTCGAGCCCCTCTCCCGGGTGATTGCAGCCCGACGAAAAGAAACCTCCCGTGTGCCAGAAATCCAGGCCCACGCCATCCGTGAACACGCGGAGATCATCACGGCGCTCGCATCAGGTGGTGCCGAGTCGGCTCGTCTCGCCATGGACAGTCACATGGCGCAGACGATGCGCGACCTCAAAACATACGTGCTGAAGCGACAGTGACCGAGAACGATCAACGGGTACTGGGAGTACCGTCCTACCGGTTGCTCGTTGACGTAGCTTCCGAGCCGGCGGCTTCCTTGTCCTGCGACCCTGCACATCATCGTGCCGATCTGTGGGACGCAGTGGATGAGTAGTCGCCATACGAGGCGGTGCTCTCCCGATCACCTTCGACGTCGTCCTTTTTCCCGCGATCGGTGCTTCTCTCCCGCACCCCCGCAGGCATCGTAGGCGGTGTCGCACACCGCGGCCACGTTCACGGTCAAGAATCCACAAATCCGAGTACGTAGGAAGGCTTACATGAAGACAGCAACGCTCAAGGGGTTGAAAAAACCCCTGTCGGTCGCGGTGCTCGGCACCATGACCTTCGGTGACACAGTGGACGAAGCCGGGTCAGCAGCAATGCTGGAGGCGGCCCTGGATGCGGGCATCACGACGATCGATACTGCGAACGGATATGCAGGTGGCGCCAGTGAGGAGATCCTCGGCCGGTTGCTGCGCAACCGGTTCGACGACGTCCTTCTCGCGACGAAAGCAGGAATGCCTCATCCCGACGCCGGTCAGCACTCGCCACTGTCAGCCCCCGGACTGCGACGTTCCCTGGAAGGCAGCTTGAGCCGACTCGGCACCGACAGTATCGACCTCTTCTATCTGCACCAACCGGATCGAGCTGTTTCCTTGTCCGAGACGTTAGGCGCCGTAGCCGAACTGGTGGCTGAGGGAAAGATCAGAGCAATCGGTGTATCGAATTTCGCGTCGTGGCAGATCAGCGAGCTGAACATCGCTGCGGACCACGCCGGCGCGCCCCGCCCTGTCGTCGCGCAACAGCTCTACAACCTGATCGCTCGCCGCATCGAGGAAGAGTACGCCGAATTCGCCCACGTGACCGGCCTTCACACCATGGTCTACAACCCGCTGGGCGGCGGGCTACTCACGGGTCGCCACAGCTTTGATTCCACCCCGGACGACGGACGGTTCGGCACTTCCCGCCTCGCGGAAATGTATCGCCAACGCTACTGGGATCGGCGATTGTTCGATGCAGTGTCCGAGCTTTCAAGCATCGCGGAGTCTGCGGGCATGACGCTCGTGGAACTAGCCTTTCGCTGGCTTCTCTCGCAGCCCGTCACCGGATCCATCCTCTTCGGTGGCTCCAAACCGGTCCAGCTTGCCTTCAACCTCGAGATACTCGAACGGGGCCCATTGGACCCGGGCATCGTGGAAGCCTGTGACACCGTCGGAGCCGGGTTGCGCGGACCCATGCCCAACTACAACCGCTAGCAGCGGGCTGAGATCTCAATCGTTCGGTCGCGCCGCCCGCGCGAAGCGACTTCTAGCTCTAGCTGGATACTTCGACCTGTCCGTCGCTGGTCCCAAAGATTTCCCCATGCTCACATCTCCAAGCGCGCGGCGTGCTTTCTGGGCCGGCCCGTGAACCAGGGCCCGCCGGCGGAGGTATACGGTCTCGCTTGAGGCTCGCGAGAAGCGAAGGCGTGAACTAGAGTCAAGGATTCGGGTGTGTCGGCGGTGATGCTGACAAACCTGACCGCACTAATGTCAAGACATTAATCAAGCGAAGGAAACCCACCGTGCCCGTCATCGCTATCATCGGAGCTGGACCGGGACTCGGGGCGGCAGTTGCGCGAAGGTTTGGGCGCGAAGGCTTTTCGATAGCCCTGATCTCGAGGAACCAGTCGAAGCTTGACGTCATGGCCGCGAAGCTCGAGGACGGCGGCTTGACCGCGCGTGGTTACGCTGCAGACGTGCTGGTACCGGCAGCGCTGGAGGACGCCCTCACACGTGCCGCGGCAGAGCTGGGACCGATCACCACGTTGCAGTACAGCCCACTCCCATCGCGTGATTACCTGAAGCCGGTGCTCGACATGACCCCCGAGCTGGCATTGGAAGCATTGAGCTTCTCGGCTCTCGGGCTTATTCACGCGGTGCGCACGGTGTTACCAGCGATGCGTCAGGCAGGAGACGGCAGCGTCATCCTGATCAACGGCGGAACCTCGGTCAAGGCACGCGCCGACTTCGCAGGCACATCGGTCGCGTTCCCGGCCGAGAGCGCCTACGGTGAGATGCTCCACGACGCACTCGAGGTTGAGGGCGTCCGTGTCGCGCAACTCGTGATCCCCGGGGGCATTCCTAAGCTTCAGCTTGCCAATGGCATCGACGACGTCGCCGATCGTATTTGGGGCCTCCATGCCGCAACGGGTCCGTTCCGCACCATGCTCATCCCGCTCGAGGACGGCAGGGAGTAGTGGCACTACCGGCGTTGCCCGCGCGGTTCACTGGACCGGAGGACCAGGGCGGCATTGAATGGTTCGAGCCCATTGCGCAGCGGTCAGAACAGCGTCACTTGCGCAGCGGTCAGAACAGCGTCACGGGACAGGCGAAGATCGTCCCGTACGCCACCCCGCGCCATTAGGAGACACGCTCCAGGCCCCCTTACCCCGGCATCGCTTCGGTGGTGGAATGAACCATGACGCGGGTCATCTACTACACGGCCTCCACCCTCAACGGATTCCTGGCCGATGAGCACAATTCGCTGGACTGGCTCTTCGCCGTCGAACCTCCGCCGCCCGGGCTCTACGAGCGCTTCCTCGGGACGGTCGGCGTCCTGGTGGAGGGCTCGACGACATACGAGTGGGTGCTGGACTTCGAGGGGCTGCTCGCCGATCCGGGGAAGTGGGGCACGCTGTACGGCGAGCGCCCCACCTTCGTCTTCACGACGCGGGACCTCCCGGTCCCGGACGGCGCGGACGTGCACCTCGTATCGGGCGACGTGCGCGCGGTGTTCGGGCGCTTCCGCGAGGCAGCGGGCGATAAAGACATCTGGGTGGTCGGAGGCGGCGACCTCGCCGGGCAGTTCCTCGCGGCCGGACTCCTCGATGAGATCCAGGTGTCCATCGCGCCGGTCGCGCTGACGGGAGGAGCCCCGCTGCTGCCGTTGCGGGTCGAATCGGACCGGCTCACGCTGCGGTCCGTCGAGCAGCAGGGCCAGTTCGCGTTCCTCACCTACGACGTCGCGCGGACCTCCGGCACGTAGGCCGCCCGCCAGCGCGCGAGTTCGTCGAAGAACCTGGACCGGGCCGGCTCCGGCGAGAGGGCGAGGTCATGGATGCCCCCTTCGATGCGCACCAGGGTGACGTGCCGGCCGAGCCGGGGGGCCCGTCCTGCGATGTGGTCCACGTTGAGGACCACATCCGTCGACGAGATCCGCTCCGGCTCCCGCACGGGATTCGAGGTGGCGTCCGAACACGCGACGAACACGGGGCAGTCGATGGCGAGCCCACGGTTGAGGAGCGCATGGCCGGCCCGGACGGTCCGCAGCCAGCCCGCGACGACGGGGAATCCTCCGTGCGGCTTCCACGCCAGGTTGTAGTCCCAGTCCCCGCCGGTCTCCCGGTGCAGGTAGCGGCCGTAGGAGGTCCCGAGCTTCCCGACGACGGTGCGAGGCTTGAGCGTCCCGATCCGGTGGACCGCCACCGTGCCCACGGTGCGCTGGAACAGGCTGGCGTTGAGGTCGAACCAGGGGCTGTTGAGGACGAGCGCGTCCACGATGCCGAGGCCGCGCCGCCGGTGTGCCCAGAGGGAGGTGATCAGGCCACCGGTCGAGTGACCCATGACCACGAGGACCTCGTGGCCCTCGTCCTCGCGGATGATCCGCGCGGCCTCGTCGAGTTCCTCGTCGTAGTCCTCGAGCGAGGTGACGTAGTTGGGTGTCTGGTGTTCCCCGATGGAGCGCCCGTACTTCCGCAGGTCCAGGGCGTAGAAGTCGAACCCCGCCTCGCGCCATGCCTCGGCGAGATTGGTCTGGAAGAAGTAGTCCACGAAGCCGTGGACATAGAGCACGGCCCGGCGTGAGCCGCCCGGGACGGCAGAGCGGACCAGCGTCGCGACGACCTGGCCCTCGTCGTCGGGCCGCAGCGGCAGCGTCCGCACGTCGTAGCCGGGACCGAGGAAGTCCTCGCGATACGCGTCCTGGTGCTCCGACTCCGCTGTCATGATGGTCCTCCCTGACCTGGATCCGGACGGAATGCCCGGATGGACGCGTGGCGAACGGCGGACCTCCCCGTTCATCCGGGAATAAGCCCACCGTTCCCAGTGTGTCACCGGTCACGGATAAGCTGGCGCCACCGCACCACAACAGGAGCTGATTCCACGTGTCAGAAAGTTTCATCAGGGGGCACCGCCGCGCCATCGCGGCAGTCGCCGTCAGCTGCGTCGCAGCACTCGCACTCGCGCCCGCAGCAACCGCCGCACCCGGCGGAAGCAAGGGTCCCGAGGACCGGACGGCCACCATCACCGTCCTGGGGACCAGCGATCTCCACGGCTACATCGAGAACTGGGACTACTTCACCAATGCGGAGTACGACGACGCCGCCCACAACGACGTCGGGCTCGCCAAGGTCTCGGGCCTCATCAACCAGGTCCGCGCCGACCGCGGGAAGGAGTCCACGCTCCTCATCGACGCAGGGGACACCATCCAGGGCACCTCGCTGACGGACTACTTCGCCACGGTCGAGCCGGTCACGGAGAGCGGCGAGACCCACCCGATGGCCGCCGCCATGAACGCCATGGACTACGACGCCGCGGCGCTGGGCAACCACGAGTTCAACTACGGGCTGCCGCTCCTGCGCAAGTACGAGGACCAGCTCGACTTCCCGCTCCTCGGCGCGAACGTCGTGGACTCGGCCACCGGGGCGGAGGCCTTCACGCCCTACGTCATCAAGACGGTCAAGCTCGCGGGACAGAAGCCCATCCGGGTCGGCATCCTCGGCCTGACCAACCCGGGCATCGCCATCTGGGACAAGAACAACGTCGAGGGCAAGCTCCGCTTCCCCGGGATCGTCGAGCAGGCCGCGAAGTACGTTCCCGAGATGAAGGCCGCCGGCGCGGACGTCGTCGTCGTCAGCTCGCACTCGGGCACCTCGGGCACCTCGTCCTACGGCGGCGACCTGCCCCTCGAGAACGCGTCGACGCAGCTCGCCGAGCAGGTACCCGGCATCGACGCGATCCTCGTGGGGCATGCGCACCAGGAGATCCCGGAGCGTTTCGTCACGAACAAGCAGACCGGCGACCAGGTGCTGCTGACCGAACCGAAGAACTGGGGCATGCGCCTGTCCGTGATGGACTTCGAGCTCACGAAGGTGCGCGGACAGTGGGACGTCACGTCGGCGTCGTCGGAACTGCTGAACGCCAACACCGTGCCCGCCGATCCGAAGGTCTCGTCGATCATCGCCGAGCAGCACCAGCGCGTCATCGACTACGTGAACACCCCCATCGGCACCGCGACGGAGACCATGTCCGCCGCCGATGCGCGGATCCGTGACACCGCCGTCATGGACTTCGTCAACGAGGTGCAGGCCGGCGCCGTCGACAAGGCACTGGAGGGGACGCCGAACGCCGACCTGCCCGTCCTGTCCATCGTGGCGCCCTTCAACCGGGCGGCCGTCATCCCCGAAGGTCCCGTGACCATCCGTGACATGGCCGGGCTGTACGTCTTCCCGAACACGCTGTTCGGCGTGGAGATGACCGGCGCCCAGGTGAAGGACTACCTCGAGTACTCGGCGAAGTACTTCAACCAGACCGGTCCCGGCGCTCCGGTGGACCCTGCGACGCTGACCAATGCCGCGGGAACGCCCGACTACAACTACGACATGATGTCCGGCGTCTCCTACGACATCGACATCAGCAAGCCCGTCGGTGAGCGCATCACCGACCTGAGCTACAACGGTGCGCCGATCGACCCCGCCCAGCGCTTCGCCGTGGCGACCAACAACTACCGGCAGTCGGGCGGCGGGAACTTCCCGCACATCGCCTCGGCTCCGGTGCTGGTGAACCAGACCACGGAGATCCGCCAGCTGCTGATCGACTACCTGATCGCCGAGGGCACGATCGACCCCTCGACCTTCTTCGAGGAGAGCTGGAAGCTGACCCGCGACGGCGTGCCCGTGTTCGGGTAACTCCCGCTTCGTCCTAGATTGGGAGCATGACCATCGACATCTCGACGGCGACGCCCGACGACGCCGCCGCCCTCGCCGCGTGCGCCGCCGTCGCCTTCCCGCTGGCCTGCCCACCCGATGCGGACCCGGACGACATCCGCCGGCACATCCAGACGCAGCTCTCCGCGGAGCGGTTCGCCGCGAACATCGCGGCCCCCGGGCACACGATCCTGTGCATCCGAGCCGGCGACGAGATCGCCGGGTACAGCATGATCATGCTGGACCAGCCGTCGGATCCGGACGTCCTGGCGGCACTGACCGCCTCACCGGCCGTGGAGCTCAGCAAGTTCTACGTGCATCCGGGCCATCACGGCCGCGGGTCCGCCGCCGCCCTGATGACGGCGACCCTGGAACGCGCGGCCGCGTCCGGGCTGCCGGGCATCTGGCTCGGCGTGAACCAGGAGAACGCCCGCGCCATCCGCTTCTACACGAAGAGTGGCTTCCGCACGGTGGGCACCAAGCGGTTCCGACTCGGGAACCGCTTCGAGGACGATTTCATCCTGGAGCAGACGCTGCCTGCCGGCGCGGACAGCGTCGCCTGAGCTCCAGCAGGCCGAGGCTCAGCGGAGAGCCGTTATTTCTTCGCCAGTCTCTGCGGGCTGACGCTGATGATCGGGACGGGGAAGTGGGACGCCCGGATGGGGTCCAACAGGTCATCGGTGATGCCGGCCGTGAACTGGTCCAGGCCGAACACCTTGAAGAGGGCTTCCCTGCCGAACTTCGAGCTGTCGGCGACGAAGAAGGCTTCCTTCGCGATGGACCGCATGGTGCGCTTCAGCTCCAGCTCGTAGCTGCTCGTGTTGAAGATCCCCTGCTCGTCCACCGTGTCCGCGCCGAAGATGGCCACATCCACGCGCAGCTGCTCGATCTGCTGTACCGACGAGGGACCCCACAGCGTGTACACATTGGGCAGCAGCTCGCCCCCGATCAGGACCAGATGTGCGCACTGCCGATTCGCGATCTCCAGACCGATCCGCAGGTCGTTCGTGACGACCGTCAACCGCGAGTTGTCGAGGTGCTTCGCCACCTCGAGGGTCGTCGACCCGCTGTCGAGGAGGATCGTCTGGCCGTCCAGGACCTTGTCCGCCATCGCCCGGCCGATGGCTTCCTTCTCCCTGTGGTGGAGGGACTCCTTGATCAGCGACGGGGTGTCGGTCTGCTTGACTGGGTAGGCACCGCCGTGCGTCCGCTGGATCAGTTCCAGCTGCTCCAGCTTCTCGAACTCACGCCGGATGGTGGAGGGATTGACCCCCAGCCGACGCGCCAACTCGACGACCGACTGGAAACCCTCATCCTGAAGGATCTCGATGATCTCCGCTTGGCGCGACATAGGGGTCCTGACGTCGATGGCACTCCGATTCGCCCATAGTACTGCGCAGTTTGCGCGACATCGCGCAGAACTGCGCGAGTCGTGAAGAGACCCGCGCAGAACATAGGCAAATTCGTTGACACTCCCGCAGACGCGACCCTAGAGTTCAACTCCATCCAGCATCCTCGAACTGCTCTGATGCAGCGGGTCGCTGCACCGCATTTTCACAAGGGAGTGAACATGAAGCACAGCAAGTCTGCCCGAATCCTGTCCGTGGGCGCCGTCGCGATGCTCCTCGCATCGTGCGGAACAACAGGCGGCGGCGGGGGTACCGCAGAAAAGAGCGAGGGAGGCGCAAGCGCCGCTCCCGAGGACATGACGATGGTGACCGTCGTCAAGATCAGCGGTGTCGGCTGGTTCGACCGCATGGAGGAAGGCGTCAACAACTTCGCCGAGACCACGGGTATCGATGCCCGCCAGGAAGGCGCGGATGACGCCAGCCCGGAGAAGCAGATCCAGATCATCCAGGACCTCATCCCCCAGGCGCCGACAGCGATCACGGTGGTACCGAACTCGCCGGAGGGACTCGAGAACGTGCTCACCCAGGCACGGGACCAAGGAATCGTCGTCGTCACCCACGAGGCCAGCGGCATCAAGAATGCGGACATGGACATCGAGGCGTTCGACAACAAGGCCTACGGCGCGCAGATCATGGACAACCTCGCCGAATGCATGGGAGGGAAGGGCGAGTACGTCTCCTTCGTCGGTGGCCTCACCGCGAAGACCCACATGGACTGGGTGAGCGGAGCCCTCGATCAGCAGAAAGCCGAATACCCCGACCTGACCCGCGTCGAGGATCCGATCGAGAGCAAGGAAGACGAGAACGTCGCCTACGACCGGGCCAAGGAAGTCCTCGCGAAGCACCCCGACATCAAGGGCTTCCAGGGGTCCGCAGGTACGGACGTGGCCGGCATCGCCCGCGCCGTCCAGGAAGCAGGCAAGCAGGACGACGTCTGCGTCATGGGCACCAGCATCCCGTCGGTGGCCAGCAAGTACCTCGACGACGGATCCATCGACAAGATCTTCTTCTGGGATCCCGCCCTGGCCGGTGAAGCGCAGCTGAAGATCGCCCAGCTCCTCGCCGATGGTGAAGAGGTCGGAGACGGCACCGACCTCGGCATCGAAGGCTACAACTCGCTGAAGCAGCTGGAAGGCTTCGACAACGTGGTCGTCGGCGATGCGGCAGTCGTCGTCGATGCTTCCAACGTCGGCGAATACAACTTCTAGCAGCGACGCGCAGCCCGGGAGCGGTCGGCACGGACATCACCGCGCCGGCCGCCCCGCTGCATACCGAGGACGCACCCATGACCAGCACATCCTCCGCGCCCGACGGCGCACCTCCGGTCCTTGAGGTCAGGAACATCTCCAAGAGCTACGGCGGCGCGAAAGCCCTCCAGGACGTCAGCCTCTCCCTCGTGAGCGGCAACGTCCACTGCCTTGCCGGTGAGAACGGCTGCGGCAAATCAACCCTCATCAAGATCATCAGCGGAGCCGAGCATCCCGACGGGGGCGAGATCTTCATCGATGGCCGGGCTCATGCCTTCATGACTCCCGCCGAGGCGATCAAGGCAGGCATCCAGGTGATCTACCAGGACTTCTCCCTCTTCCCCAATCTCACCGTCGCCGAGAACATCGTGCTCACGTCCGCTGTCGCCGCGCGCAGCAGGACCTTCTCCGCACGGAAATCCCGTCCGGCCGCCGAGCGCATCGTGAAGGAGCTGAGGCTGCACCTGGACCTCGACCAGGACGTGGAGCGCCTCTCGGTGGCCGACAAGCAGCTCACCGCGATCTGCCGCGCCCTGGTGAACGACGCCCGGGTCATCATCATGGACGAACCGACGACGGCGCTCACCCACAGCGAAGTCGCGAGGCTCTTCGCCGTCGTCCGCACCCTGCAGCAGCGCGGCGTGGCACTCGTGTTCGTCAGCCACAAGCTGGAGGAGGCCCTCGAGGTCTCACAGGACCTCACCATCCTGCGCAGCGGCAGGAACGTCGTGTCAGGACCCACCGCCGGCTTCGACCGGGGGTCGCTCATCCGGCACATGACCGGACGCGACGTCAACGAGACCCGGCTGGTCACCACCCCGCGACTGGAGGAAGATCCCGTCCTGACCGTCGACTCACTCACCCTCCAGGGCGCGTTCCACAACGTCTCCTTCACCCTGCACCGCGGGGAGATCCTCGGGATCACGGGGCTGCTCGGCTCCGGCCGCAGTGAGATCGCCGAGAGCCTCTTCGGGGTGCTGCCCGCCGACTCCGGGTCGGTCCACGTGAACGGGAAGCGGGTGAGGCTGAACTCCATCGAGGACGCCATCCGCGCGGGCATCGGGTACGTCCCCGAAGACCGGCTCAGCCAGGGACTCTTCCTCGAGAAGTCGATCGCGGACAACATCATCGCCGGCTCGGTCGACAAGCATCTGCAGGGCAAGCTGTTCGTCGACACCCGGAAGGTCGCGCAGACGATCAAACGGCTCTTCGACCAGCTGCGCATCAAGGCGGCGAACGTAACAGCTCCGGTCCGGAGCCTCTCCGGCGGCAACGCCCAGCGCGTCGTCCTCGCGAAGTGGCTGGCGAACCACCCGGCCATCCTGATCCTCAACGGTCCCACCGTCGGGGTGGACGTCGGCTCCAAGGAGGAGATCCTCGCGGTCCTGCGGGAACAGGCCGACAGCGGCATGGGCGTGATCGTCATCTCCGACGACGTCCCGGAGCTCGTCGCGGTATGCAACCGGGTCCTGGTCGTGCGGCAGGGCGCCGTGGTCGATGAACTCGGCGGCGAGGAGATCCAGCCCGGAGCCATCGAGGAGAGGATGGCGGCATGAGCGACGTGCTCGCCCGAAGGAAGCAGATCCGGTTAGCCGACCTGCGCGGAGCCAACAACGAGGGCGTGCTCGCACTCGTCCTGCTGGTGCTGGTCATCGGCATGGCACTGATCAGCCCCTCCTTCTTCACGGTCGGCACGTTGTTCTCGATCCTGCGCGGTGCCATCGTGCCCATGGTGTTCGCCCTCGGAGTGCTGATCGTCATCATCTCCGGCGGAATCGACGTCTCCTTCGCGGCCATCGCGATCTTCGCCGGGTACACGGCCGTGAAGGTATCGGAGGCCGGCGGTTTCGATCCCGGGCTCATCGGGGTCTTCGCCATCGCCTGCGGAATAGGGGCGTTACTCGGGCTGGTGAACGGTGCCGTCATCGCCCGCTTCCGGCTCTCGACGTTGATCGTCACACTGGGGACGCAGGGGATCTTCCGGGGAATCCTGGTCGCCTACATCGGCTCGCGCTACATCGCGGACCTGCCGGGAAGCATGTCGGCGATATCGACGGCCAATGTCATCACCATCCGGGCAGGCGACAATGATGCCTTCCTGCATGTGCTCGTGGTTCCGGTGATCGCACTGTGCGTCCTGGTGGCATGGGTGCTCAAGCGGACGATGTTCGGTCGTGGGATCTATGCGATCGGCGGCGATCCCGAGGCGGCACGCCGTGCCGGGTTCGCGGTGACGAGGATCCAGGTGGCGCTGTATGTGCTGGCCGGCGTCCTCGCCGCCTTCGCCGGTGTGCTGCATGTGATCCTCGGCCGCAATGCCAATCCGCAGGCGCTGGTGGGAACGGAACTGGACATCATCGCCGCCGTGGTTCTCGGAGGCGCCTCCATCTTCGGCGGCAGGGGTTCCGTCCTCGGAACCGTGCTCGGCGTGCTGCTCGTGCAACTGATCAACAACAGCCTGATCCTGGTCGGCATTCCTACCGCGTGGCAGCGCGCCGCCGTCGGCGTCCTGCTGATCGTCGGCGTCGGGATCCAGGCCCTCTCCGCGAAGCGGCAGTCCAAGAAGGTATTCGTCACTGAAGAGACGGGGGCGTAACCGTGGCTCTGGACCAGAAGAACGCCGGGCCCACGCTGGGCCGGCTCAATGCGCAGCTCGATCAGGGCCTGGGTTCGTTCCTCGCGACCATCCGGAGGGAAAAAGGCATCACCAGGATGCTGATCCTCCTCCTGTTGTCCTTCGCGATCTTCGCCCTGCTCAAGCCTGCGATCTTCCTGAATCCGCTCAACCTCGAGAACATCGCGATCGCCTCGCCCGAGATCGGCATACTGGCCGTGGCGATGATGCTGGCGATGGTGACCGGCGGGATCGATCTGTCGATCGTCGCCATCGCGAACTTCGCGGCCATCACGATCACCACCGTCTACTCGGGGATTGCAGCCGGGAATCCAGCACAGGCCGCCGCGATGATGCCGCTGATCCTGGTGCTCGGGCTCGCGACGGCCGTTCTCGCCGGGCTGTTCAACGGGTTCCTCATCGGCGTCGTGGGGATCACCCCGATCCTCGCCACGCTCGGCACCATGCAGATCCTGAACGGCATCGCCGTGGTCTGGACGAACGGGCAGACGCTCTATGGCGCGCCCGAGGCCCTCACGTCCTTCGCGACGACGACCGTTGCCGGCATCCCCGCGCTCTTCCTGTTCTTCCTGCTGATTGCTGCAGCCATCGCCGTCCTGATGAACAGGACACCGCTGGGGCTGAAGCTGCAGCTGCAGGGCGCCAACCCCCTGGCCGCGAAGTACTCCGGCATCGGCAGCCGGAGGGTCCTGATGGGCACCTACCTGGTGTCGGGTCTCCTCGGAGGGCTCGCCGGTATCGTCTTCCTCGCCCGCAACCCGACGGCGAGCGCCGACTACGGGTCGTCCTACGTCCTGCTCGTCATCGTCATCGCCGTGCTCGGAGGAACCAACCCCAGCGGAGGCTTCGCGACCGTCGCCGGTGTCGTCATGGCCACCCTGACACTGCAGATCGTCTCCAGCGGGTTCAATGCCATCCGCCTGTCCTCCTATGAATACTCCATCGCCCAGGGCCTCATCCTCATCGCGGTGATGGTCTTCGACCAGATCCACTTCCGGAGGAGGAAAGCCCGGAAGGATCTTCCGGACACCAACCCGGTACTGCCGTAACGATGAAGGGAATCATGAAGAAGATAATCAACGACCCGGAGAACTTCGTGGACGAGATGATCGAAGGGATCACCCTGGCCCATCCGGATCTCGTCCGGACCCCTGGCAGCGATCCCCGGATCCTGGTACGGGCCGATGCCCCGCTCCCGGACAGGGTAGGCATCGTCACGGGTGGCGGGTCCGGACACCTGCCCCTCTTCAAGGGGTACGTCGGCAGGGGCCTCTGCTCCGCCGTCGCCATCGGCAACGTCTTCTCCTCGCCGTCGTCGGAGCAGATCTTCGAGGCGACCCTGGCCGTCAACGGCGGCGCCGGAGTCCTCTACCTCTACGGCAACTACGGCGGCGACGTCCTCAACTTCGACCTGGCGGCCGACCTGGCCGAACTCGAGGACGTCGAGACGCGCACCGTCCTCGGCCGGGACGACGTCGCGAGCCAGCCGAAGGAACGCGCCGAGGACCGTCGCGGCGTGGCCGGCATCGTCTTCGCGTACAAGGCCGCCGGTGCTGCCGCGGAACGGGGCGACAGTCTCGCCGAGGTGGCGGCCGTCGCCGAGGACATCATCGAGAACACGGCGACCATGGGCATCGGCCTCTCTCCCACGATCCTTCCGACGACGGCGAAGGCCAGCTTCGACCTGCCCGACGGGGAGATGGAGATCGGGATCGGCATCCACGGCGAGCCGGGCATCCACCGGGGACAGCTGGAAACGGCCGACCAGATCGCCACCCGGCTCGTCCACCCGCTGGTGGAGGACCTCGGACTGACGGCCGGGGACCGTGTGGCCGTCCTGGTCAACGGAATGGGAGCCACTCCCCTGGAGGAGCTCTACGTCCTCTACCGGCGCGTCCACCACATCGCCGAGGAGCTCGGCCTGACGGTGGAGAAACGCTACATCGGCGAGTACGCGACGAGCCTCGAAATGGCGGGTGCCTCCATCTCGCTCCTCAAGCTGAACGAGGAACGGCTCGCGCTGCTCAATGCCCCGGCCGAGTCTCCGTTCTTCCGGGAGGGATGAGTGCCATGCAGGGACCGGACCTCAACACCGCCATCCGCAACGCGCTCGCCGACGTGATCCAGTACGCCGACGAGCTGCGCGACCTCGACGCCGCGCTGGGCGACGGCGACCTGGGCGTCACCGTGTCGCTCGGGGCCAAAGCGGTCCGCGCTGCCCTCGAGGAACTCCCGGACGATGCGCTCCCCGCCGACATCGCGAAGACCTGCGCGAAAGCCTTCGCGAACGCCAACCCGTCGACCATGGCTGCGCTGGTGGCCGGGGCGCTGCTGGCGGGATCCCGGGTCTGGGACGACGCCGCGTCGGTCAGCGTCGCCGACGCCGGAGCCTTCGCCACCGCGGCAGGAGAGAACATCGGCAAACGCGGAAAATCGCAGGTCGGTGACAAGACCATCCTCGATGCCCTGATGCCCGCCGCGGAAGCACTGTCTGCCGGTGATCCTCCGGACGCGGCCCTGGACAAGGCCATCGACGCAGCACAGCGCGGCGTGACGGACACCGTGGGCATGCAGTCGCGCCGGGGCCGCGCATCCTGGCTCCAGGAACGCAGCATCGGCCTGCAGGACCCGGGGGCCACCGCGTTCCTGCGGTTCCTGCAGTCCTGGAAAGCCGCCAACTAGCATCCGCACCCCTGCCTGCCGGCCCGGCAGGCATCCCGAACAGAAAGCTGGACCCCCATGACGTGGCTGGACGACGTATTCGACGTACCCAAACCGGTCATCGCGATGTGCCATCTGCAGGCACTCCCGGGCGACCCCTCCTACGATCGGGACGGTGGCGTCCCAGCAGTCCTCGACCATGCACGCCGCGAGTTGCAGGCGCTGCAGGACGGCGGCGTGGACGGCATCCTCATCTCCAACGAATTCAGCCTGCCCTACCTGACGAAGACGGAGCCCATCACCGCCATCACCATGGCCAGGATCATCGGCGAGCTGCGGGAGGAGATACGGGTGCCCTTCGGCGTGAACGTCCTCTGGGACGCGACGGCCTCGATCGACCTGGCTGTCGCGACGGGCGCCTCGTTCGTCCGGGAGATCTTCACCGGCGTGTACGCATCGGACTTCGGCACGTGGGAGACGAACGTCGGCGCCACCGCACGGCACCGCATCGCGGTCTGCGGGGAGAACGTCCGGCTGCTCTACAACATCGTGCCGGAAGCTGCGTCCTACCTCGGGTCACGGACCATCGCCGACATCGCCCGAAGCACCGTCTTCAACTGCCGGCCCGACGGGCTCTGCGTCTCCGGACTCACCGCCGGCGCCCCGACCGACACCAGTGTCCTGGCGACGGTCAAGGAGAATGCGGGATCCACTCCGGTCATCGTCAACACCGGCGTGAGGGCAGCGAACGCCGCGGAGCAGTTACGCGTCGCCGACGCGGCCATTGTCGGGACCTACTTCAAGGCCGACGGCGTCTTCGAGAACCCCGCCGATACCGCCCGCGTGAAGGAACTGATGTCCGAGGTCCAGAACTTCCGACGGTCGCTGTAGCCGCCGTGGAGCTGTTCGTCGGCATCGACATCGGCACCTTCGAGACGAAGGGAGTGGTCGTCGACGCGGAAGGCGTCGTGCGGGCGCGCGCCCGACGCCGGCACGGGATCTCCACGCCGCGGCAGGGACACGTCGAACAGGACGCGGACCTGGTGTGGTGGTCGGACTTCGCCGCGGTGAGCTCGGAGCTGATGTCGTCGGACGCCGCCCGGGACGGGACCATCGCCGCCGTCGGCTGCAGCGCGATCGGGCCGTGCGTGCTGCCGGTCGATGCCGGCCTGCGCCCGCTGCGTCCGGGGATCCTGTACGGGATCGATACCAGGGCCTTCCGCGAGATCGGAGAGCTGGAGGAGAACCTCGGTCGAGAGGAGGTCTTCCGGCGGAGCGGCAATGCGCTCACCAGCCAGTCGGCCGGACCGAAGGTCGCCTGGGTCAGGAACAACGAGCCGGAGATCGCAGCGGCCGCGCGCTGGTACGTCACGGCGCACGGCTACCTCGTGGCCCGGCTGACCGGCCGGGTGACGATGGATCACGGAACCGCCGGCTATTTCCATCCCTTCTACGACCTGGACAGCCAGTCCTGGGACGTGACGGGTTGCGAGAATGCAGTGCGCCGTGAGCAGTTGCCGGAGCTGGGCTGGGCCACCGACATCGCCGGAACCGTCACCGATGAGGCGGCCCGGCTCACCGGCCTGCCGGTGGGGGTCCCGGTCGTCTTCGGCGCCGTCGACGCTCCCGCGGAAGCGGTGAGCGCGACGGTGGTGAATCCGGGTGATCTCATGCTGATGTACGGCTCCTCGACCTACATGATCAAGGTGACCGAGGCACCCCTGCGCGGGAAGGTGCTCTGGTCCGCCCCGTACGTCTTCCCCGGGACGTTCGTCCTGGCCGCCGGCACGTCCACGGCGGGGACCCTGACCCGGTGGGTGGCGGATGTCCTGGGACTGGACCTGTCCGTCAGCGACGACGAGCTCTTCGGCGGACTGCTGGCGCTCGCAGAGCAGTCACCTCCGGGAGCGCACGGCCTGCTGCTGCTTCCGCACTTCAGCGGGGAACGCACCCCCGTCCATGATCCGACGAGCCGTGGAGCCCTGGTCGGCCTGTCGCTCGAGCACGGCCGCGCGGATATCGCGCGGGCAGTCCTGGAGGGGGTCGCCCACTCCGTCGCGCACGCCCTCTCCGCCTACGACGACGTCGGGGAGACCCCTGAGCGGATCCTCGCGGTCGGCGGCGGGACGAAGAACCGGATCTTCACCCAGTCCGTCACGGACATCACGGGCTCCCCGCAGACCATTGCGCTGACGGACGGCGCAGCGCTCGGCGATGCGGCGATCGCTGCCTTCGCCGTCGGCAGGCTTCCGGATCGGGACAGCATCAAGGACTGGGGCCGGCTCGGTGAGAGGATCGACGTCGACACCTCCGGTGCCGCGGTCCTCCGCAGCGACCACGCCGACTACCTGGAGTTGTACCGTTCCCTGTCGGCCCTGAACGCCCGGAGGATGGAGAGACGTCATGACCGCTGATCATCGGTGGGCCCTGCTCGCAGCGCAGGTTGCCGGCGGCACAGGCGTGAGGCACGGCAGCAGGGTGTCGGTCTTCATGACGGATCCGCAGGTCATGCCCGCGGTGGAAGCCTTCGTCGAGGAGTGCTACCGCCTGGGTGCCTGTCCGCAGGTCCTGGCGACCGACGAACGATTCGACCGGATCGCCGTCGCGCACGCCCCGGTGGACATGCTGTCCGCACCGGCTCCCCTGGAGCTGGCGTCGATGCACTGGGCGGACGTCCACGTGTCCTTCCGGGGCATGGTCGCTCCGACGGGCGACGACGTCGACGAGGTGCGGCTCGCCGCCCAGCGCCGGGGGAAGGGCCTCGTCTCCACCGCCCGGTGGGAGGAGACCGCGTGGTCCCTGGTGCGGGTCCCGACGCCCGAGTGGGCCGAGCTCATCGGCGTCGGCTACGTCGGCCTGCTGGATGAGTTCTTCGCCGGCTGCCTGGCGCCCTGGTCCGAACTCCGCGCGCGCTGGGACATGCTGTGTGCTGCCCTCGGGCAGGAGGACACCGTCCGCGTCGTCGCCGGAGACACCGACCTCACCTTTCGAACCCGTGGACGGACCTGGATCAGCTTCGCGGGCGAGGCCAACCTGCCCGACGGGGAGATCGCCACGGCTCCCCTCGACGACGGGGTCGACGGGCATATCCGCTTCCCCGGCACCTTCTGGTTCGCCGGTTCTCCCATCACCGAGCTGGAGCTACGGTTCGAGGGCGGCACCGTCGTGGAAGCGTCCGCCGCCCGGGGCGAGGGGTTCGTCCGCGAGCTGCTCGACACCGATGCGGGTTCGCGACGCGTGGGGGAACTGGGGATCGGGACCAACCCCGGCATGACGACCGCCACGGGCGACCTGCTGATCGACGAGAAGATCCTGGGCACCATGCACCTGGCGCTAGGACGGGCCTATCCGGACTGCGGGGGCATCAACCAGTCGTCGCTGCACTGGGACATCGTCAAGGACCTGCGGAAGCCCGGGTCCTTCCTGTCCGCGGGGGATCACGCGCTGATCGCGGACGGGGAGGTGACGGGTCTGCTCGCGGAGCACACCCGTCCGGCAACCCTGCCCTGAGTCGTCCGAAACGCAAAGGACCGCACCTGTCGGAACAGGTGCGGCCCTTTTCCGGTCGGCGCCGGGGTATCGGCCGGAACGCCGGCGTTGCGGAGGCTGCGCCCTAGTTGACCGTCAGCTCCCCCATGCGGCCCCAGCCCTCGGCGCCGATGCGCTCGCTGATGATCTCCGGCGTCTCCACGAGTGCCTGCGGCATGTCCTCCATGGCCTGGGAGAAGTAGTCGCTGTTGACATGGGCTTCCGCGGCGTCGTCCTGGAACGCCTCGACGAGCACGAACCGGTTGGGGTCCTCGACGCTGCGGGACCAGTCGAACCACAGGTTCCCCGGTTCCCGGCGGGTGGCCTCCGTGAAGTCCCGCGTCAGGTCGATCCAGCGGTCGCTCCACTCGGGCTTCACGTTGAACTTGACGACGATGAAGATCATGGGATGGTGCCTTCCTGGTGGACGTACTGTGCTTGGGTACCGTTCCAACCTATAAGTTCCTGCGCATGCGCGCTTCCCCTCTGCGGGGAGTTGTCACAGCGCGAGGCTGGGGTGCAGCTTCCCGAGGGACCACGAGCGGTGCCGGTGCGCCGCGACGACGGACAGGCCCGCCGCGAGCACGAAGAAGACCAGCAACTGCGCTGCCGAGAGCCAGACGACGCCGAGGTCCCCGCCCGCGATGAGGTGGCGCAGTCCCACGACGGCGTGCGTCATGGGCAGCAGCGGGCTCAGGAACTGGAAGAAGCCGGGCGACGTCGCCACCGGGTAGGTACCTCCCGCGGACGTGAGCTGCAGCATCAGCAACACCAGCGCGACCAGCCTGCCGACGCCGCCGAGCAGGGCGACGAGTGCCTGGTGGATGGCGGTGAAGACCAGCGCCGTGAGGATCGTGAAGGCCAGCAGGCCCACCGGGTGGGGCGTGGTCAGCCCGACGCCTGCCACCAGGACCCCGAGGAGCACCAGCGCCTGCAGCACCGCGAACAGCGCGCCCTGCAGATAGCCGGCAGCCGACACCCGCCAGGATGCGGCCGTCGAGGCGAGTGCGCGCGGCGACAGCGCCCGGAGCACGATGTAGGTCACGATGCCGCCGACCCAGAGGGCCAGCGGGATGAAGTAGGGCGCCATGCCCTCGCCGTACGCGTCGACGGCATTGGCGTGCGTCCGCTCGACGGCGACCGGTGACGCCCCCACGCCGCTCAGCTCCGTGCGCTGGGCGTCGGAGTAGTCCGGCACCTGCCCTGCGCCCTGCTCGAGCTGCTGTGCAAGGTCCTGCGAGCCGCTGGACAGGGTCCCGAGGCCGTCCTCGAGCCGGGTGGCGCCGTCGTACGCCTGTCCGGAACCGTCGGCGAGGGCTGCCGCTCCCCCGGCCACCTGCTCCGCGCCGCTGCTGAGCGTGGACGCTCCTGCGGCGAGCCGGTCGGCGCCGTCCGAGGCGGAGACGATGCCGTCATGCAGCGCCGGGGCGCTTGCTGCGAGGGTACCGGTCCCGGACCGGAGCTGCTCGAGCCCGTCGGCGAGGCCCGCCGCGCCCTGTGCCACCTGCCCGGCGCCCGCCGCGGCATCCTCCGCGCCCGTGGCGAGCTCGGAGGCGCCCGTGGCGAGGCGGCCCGCGCCGTCGGCCGCGGTGCCCGCTCCGGCGGCTGCGGTTCCGGCACCGGAGGCGAGGTCCGTGGCGGAGGCGGTGAGGGTCCCCGTGCCGGCGGCCACCTGCTCGCTCCCCGCAGCCGCGGCGTCCGCACCGGACGCGAGCTGCTGGAGTGCGGCGAGCCGTTCGGTGTCGGTCAGTGCACCGTAGTTCGCCGTGAGCTGTGCGAGGCCATCCGAGACGGCACGCGCGCCGGTGGCTGCCTGCCCTGCAACGGCCGAGAGCTGCGTCGCTCCCGCGGAGAGGGCCCCCGCCCCGTCCCCGACCTGGGCGACGCCGTCGGCGACGCTGCGCGTGCCGTCCGCGAGGGCCGTCGCCGAACCGGACAGGGAGGTCGCGCCGTCGGCGACCGACCGCGTTCCCGCCGAGGCCTGCGCAGCTCCGTCGCGCACCGCTGCTCCTCCCGTGGCTGCCGATGCGGCACCCTCCGCGAGCTGCTGCGATTGCGGGACAAGCTCCGTCGTCGCCGCCTCGAGCTGCGCCAGCCCGGCGGCGAGGTCGGAGGCTCCTCCCGAGAGGTCCGCCGCTCCGCCGGCGACCTGCGCGCTGCCGGAGGACAGCTGGACGCTGCCGTCCACGAGGCTACCGAGCCCGACGACGAGGGAACCCGACCCTTCATCGGCACTCTGTGCGCCGTCGGCGATCCTGCCGGCACCCTCGCCGGCCTCGGTGAGCTCGCCGTGCAGGGAGGAAAAGCCCAGGTAGATGCTGTCGAGGTAGTCCTCGGTGGCACCGGACTGCACCTGGCGCTGGAGGGTGGCGGCCACGGTGTTGCCGACCTGACCGACGATGTAACTGTCGGCGTCGTTCGTGGTGATGTCGAGCATCGCCTGCGCCGGAGTGTCGCCGCCGACGGAGGCGAGCTTGGCCGAGAACCCGGACGGGATCTCGAGCGTGGCGGCGTAGGTCCCGTCATCGAGGCCCTCCTGCGCGTCCTCCCTGCTGGCCTCGACCCAGGTGAACCCGGCGCCGTCCGAGGAGGTGAGCGTACCGGTGAGGTCCGCACCCGCCGAGATGGTGGTATCGGTACCGTCGGGGCCCGCAGCCGTCGCAGGCTGGTCCTCGTTCACGACGGCGGCCGTCAGGTGGTCGAGATTGCCCGTCGGGTTCCAGTTGGCCGCGAGGTAGAGACCGCCGTACAGCGCGGGGATGATGGCGATCACCACCAGCGCGGCCCTGGACAGGAGGGAGATGCGGAAGCGGGAGAGTTCCATGCGGAGCAGGGAGAACACGGTTTACCTGGTTTCTGGGTCTGGGGTCGGGACGGACACGGGGGCGCCCAGGGTGTGGACGGTGACGGGGCGCAGCGGCAGGGCGCCGAGACGGTGTCCCGGGTCGAGGACGTCGTCGAGCTCCTGCCAGTCCTGGCAGGTGGCGACGACGGTCAGCGGACCGCCGTCGTCACGCCGGGTGCGCTCGAGGGTGAGCAGTGCGGCCCAGGCAGCGCGGCGCTCGTCGGCCGTGCGGAGCTGGTCGACGTCGTCCACCACGAGGACGTCGGGACCCGACACGAGGGCGAGGACGAGGCTGAGCGTGAAGCGCGCCACGGGTGAGGCATCACGCACCAGTTCGCCCCGGCGCAAACGTGCCTGCGCCAGTGGCCCCGACGGTGCGTTCTCGCCGACCACGTCCTCCAGGGCGGCGAGCAGGTCGTTGGCGGCGGTGATGGTGCGGTCCACCCGATCGCGGGTGGCCGACCGCCTCCACCACGGGCCCGCCAGCTGGAGCGCTTCGGCCACGTGGTGCCGCACGGTGAGGGTCTCGTCGAGCGGCACCACGGTGGCGTTGCCCGTGAAACCCACCCGGCGGCGCACCTCACCGGCGTGCCGTGGCAGGGCGAGGCCGAGGACCGACGACCGCCCCGCCGTGACGGAGAGCCGTCCGGCGAGCGCCAGGGCCAGGGCCGTCCTGCCGGCCCCTGACGCTCCGGCGAGCACGGTGAGTGACCCGGCCGGGACCTCGAAGCTGACGTCCTCGAAGATCGTCCTCCCGCCCGCCCGCAGTGTCAGGTCCTCGACGACGATGGCAGGAGCACCGCCCGCCCGGGCATCGGGGTTCGGGAACAGGGAGCTGACCATGGCGATCCTCAATTTCGATACTCGGAGTATTCAGTACCAATGGTATCGTAACTGCGGGAGGACGACATGACAGCACGCACGACAACCGACAGCACGACGGCGGGAAGGCCGCGCCGCCGCCCACGACGCGAGGACGTCCGCGCGGGGCTGCTGGCCGCGGCGCTCGAGGTCTTCGAGGAGATCGGCTACGTCGCCGCCCGGCTCGACACGATCGCCGAGAGGGCGGGCTACACGAAGGGCGCCGTCTACTCGAACTTCGGCTCCAAGCAGGAACTCTTCGCCACCCTGCTGGGCGAACGGCTCGCCGACACCGCCGCGGACGTCCTCAGCCAGGTGGACCACCTGACCTCGCTCGACGAGACCGTCCTGCACACCGCGCGCTACCTCGCCCGGGGTGTCCTGCGCGACCAGCGCTGGCATGCGCTCGTCGTCGAATTCGCCCTCCAGGCGGGCCGGGACCCCGAGGTGGGTGCCGTGTTCCGCGAGCACCGGCGCACCCGGCGCTCGCTGCTGGCCACGACGCTGGCCGAGCGGGCGGCGACCTTCGGCGCGCCGTCGGACCCGGAGCACTACACCGTCTTCGCCACCATCCTGCTGGCGACGGTGAACGGCATGGCCATCGAGTGCGCCGCCGATCCCGGCGCCGTCACCGAGGAGCAGGTGACCGAGAGCATCGCGGCCGTCCTGCGCGCCGCCCTCGCCGCCTAGCAGTACGGTGTCCACGGACGATGGCGGGAAGGGGTACGCAATGGATTGGCACGTGCTGCTGGAGGCCGGCGTGGCGATCCTCGCCGCCTACGGGCTCTTCCTCCTCTTCCTGGGCCTCTACGCCAGGCGGCACCCCGAGATCCTGTCGCTGACCGACGTGCTGCGTCTCGGACCGGACCTCCTGCGGCTCATCCGCCGCCTCGCCGCGGACCGGGCGGTGCCGGGACGTGCCCGGTTCCTGCTCGGCGCGCTCGTGGTGTATCTTCTGCTGCCGATCGACCTCGTCCCGGATTTCCTGCCCGTCATCGGCTACGCGGACGACATCGTGCTGGTCGCCGTCGTCCTGCGCGCCGTCGTCCGGAGCGCCGGACCGGAAGCGCTGGAGCGGCACTGGCCGGGATCCGACGGCGGCCTCCGCCTCGTGCGCGGGCTGGCGGGCGTCAGCGGTCCGGATACCGGCGGGTCCGGCCGCAATACTGCGTAACGAAAAGTCATGAAGCGTCTTTGAACGGGCGTAATCTCCTCCGCATGGAGCATTCCACGGGATCGATCCCCACCCTTGACCTCAGTACCGCACGTTCCGCCGATGGTTCCTTCAACCCCGGCTTCATCGAGGAACTGCGCAATGCCGCGCACACCGTCGGCTTCTTCCACGTCGTCAACTACGGCGCCGCGCCCACGCAGGTGGACGACCTCTTCGATGTCACGCGCCGCTTCTTCGACCTCCCGCTCGAGGAGCGGTTGAAGATCCACAACCGCACGTCGCCCCACTTCCGCGGCTATGCGGGACTGGGCACCGAGATCACGCGCGGCAGGCCCGACGCCCGCGAGCAGATCGATTTCTCCCCCGAGCGTGCACCGCTCAGCGACTACCCCGCGGACGAGCCGTACTGGCTGCTCCAGGGGCCCAACCTGTGGCCGCGGGAGACCCTCCCCGAACTCGAGGAGCAGGCGATGGCCTGGGCCGGGCTGATGTCCCGGGTCGGTGCCGAACTGCTCTCGGCCATCGCCGTCGCCCTCCACCTTCCCGAGGACTACTTCGCCGAGCCTTTCGAGAGGACGCCCGCCTGGATGGCGAAGCTCGTCCACTACGTCGGCGGCGTCGTGGAGGGAGCCGGATCCCAGGGCGTGGGCGCCCACGCCGACTACGGCTTCGTGACCCTCCTGCTGCAGGACGAGGTGGGCGGCCTCGAGGTCCTCCCCCACAGTGCGAGCGAGTGGGTGCCGGTCACGCCGATCCCCGGGGCGCTCGTCGTGAACCTCGGCGAGATGCTCGAGGTGGCCACCGAGGGCTACCTCGCCGCCACCATCCACCGCGTCACCGCTCCCCCGGCGGGCGTGGACCGCTACGCCGTCCCGTTCTTCTGGTCACCGCGTCTCGACGCCGTGATCGCTCCGGTGCCGCTCACGGACGACCTGAAGTCCGCGGCCCGCGGCATCACGGACGATCCGGAGAACCCGATGCTGTCCACCTACGGGTCGAACGTCCTGAAGGGCCGCGTACGCGCCCACCCCGACGTCACGGAGCTCCACCACCCCGAGCTCGCCAGGAAGTAGGCGGGCACGACGGACGGCGGCACCCATCGGGTGCCGCCGTTGTCGTACCGTCAGTGCACCCAGCGGATGCGGATGGGCCCTCGTGCGTCGGCTTCCACGGGCTCGCCGTGCTGCGTGACGTCCACGCGCCCCTCGCCAGCCAGTTCGAAGGCGATCCGTCGAGCCGCGGGCATCAGGTTCCGCCAGGTGTCCCCACCGATGCTGCGGGCCGCGTCCGAGGGGCACAATGTCTTTCCACTCCCCCGCTGCTCGGCGATCCGCAGGATCTCCGCCCGCAGCATCCCGTCCGTCGGATGCTGGTCGGGCCGCTTCGGGTGCAGCGCGTCGAGTTCCTTCAGCGCTGCGGTCCAGCGGGCCGTCCTCTCGACCTCGGACTGCTCCCACCAGGGAGTCCCCCGTTCGCCGAGCCCTTCCTTGGCCAACTGGACGGTACGCCGTGCACGGGGAAGCGCTCCGCCGTCGTCGCCCCTGGCGCTGTTACGGACACCCGATCGTCCGCGACCGAGGTGGGACATCAGCCGTGCCTTGATGTCCTCGGGCAGTGACGGATCGGTCCTGCGCCAGCGGCGTCCGCCGGAGAGGAAGTACCGCTCGTCGTCGGTGGTGCTGCATGGCTCGGTCATGGTGCGCCCGTCAGCTCGAGGATCCGGGAGGCCCGACGATCAGCAGCACGGTGAAGACGACCGAGATCCCGGCGATGGCGACCAGAAGTGCGGCGAGCGGGCTCCGCAGCACCCAGGCCTGAAGGTTCTCGAGGGGGTTCCGGGGCGCCTCGGCGCCGGGGGCGAGGCGCCAGGCACGCGCGAGCCGCCCGTGGCGTTCGAGCCATCGTTCGTAGGGGACCGTGGCGAAGGGGAGAACCGCCGAGGCGAGCCCCAGCAGGCCCGTCGCCACGGACCAGCGCTGGTTGATCCAGACGAACACCGTCGTGACTACGAAGCACAGGAACACGAATCCATGCACCGCTCCGGCCGGCGGTACGAGCGCCTCGGTGGTGCGGGTGACGTACTTGAAGAACATGCCGAGCAGCAGGAAGGCCCAGGTCACCGCCTCCGCGACGGCGACGGTGCGGAATAGCGTGCGGGGGTTCATGGCGGTTGCTCCTGGTCGGTCGTCGATGCTGCCAATTCTTCCATCCCCCCGGGTCGGCACGGGCCCGTCCCGGCCTGCTGTGGGACGGCTCACACGATCGTCGGTGGGAGATGATGGACTGTAAGAATCCCGGCAGCACGACGGAAGGTTCCGCAGCACATGTTCCTGCTCGACGGCGGTCCCGAGGCTTCCGGCCCCGATCTCGTGTTCTCCGCGACCGACCTCGTTCTGGCCTCTGAATGCGGATACCGGCTCCTGCGCGTCCTCGACGAGAAGCTGGGACGGGCCGAGCGTGCCGAGTTCGCAGCGGACGCGATGCTGCAGCGTGCAGCCGCCCTCGGCGACCTGCACGAGCGCCGGGTGCTGGACGGGCTGGTGGCCGAGCACGGGCTCTGGTCGCCGGGCAACCCGACGGGTGTGTACGACGTCGAACCGGCCGCCGCCATGGACCGCGGCGTCCTGGCGGACAAGCACGAGGAGTCGATCCGCGCGCTCCGCTCGGGAGCATCCGTGGTGTTCCAGGCGGCCTTCTTCGACGGCACGTTCCACGGCCGCTCCGACTTCCTCGTCCGGCAGGGGGACGGCTCCTATGCCGTCTGGGACACGAAGCTCGCGCGCCACGCGAAGGTCGGCGCCCTGCTCCAGCTCGCTGCCTACGGCGATCAGCTGCAGGCGGCCGGCATCCCGACCTCGACCGACGTGACGCTCGTGCTCGGTGACCGTACGCGCAGCGTCCACAGCCTGTCCGACCTCCTGCCGGTGTTCCGCGAACGCCGCGCACGGTTCCTCGACCTCGTGCACAGCCACCGGAACCAGCCGGACCCCGTTGCCTGGGAGACGGCGGACCTCGCCGCCTGTGGTCGCTGTGACTACTGCAGGGAGCAGGTCGAGGCGACCCGCGACCTGCTGCTCGTCGCCTCGATGACCGGGGAGCGCAGGGCGAGGCTCCGCCGGGAGGGCATCTCGACGATCGAGCACCTCGCCGCCATGACGCCGCGCCTGGAGGATGCACCCCTCACCCGGCTGCAGGAGCAGGCGCGCCTGCAGCTCGGCACCGCGGAGGTCGACGGCGGCGTCACCTACCGCGACGCCGGAGGCCAGGAGCGCACCGTCTCCTACCGCGTCCTCCCCAGCCACACCCTGGCGTCGCTCCCCGCCCCGAGCGAGGGAGACATCTTCTTCGACTTCGAGGGCGATCCGCTGTGGCAGGACCCCGCCGATGGGAGCTGGGGCATCGAGTACCTGTTCGGCGTCGTCGAACAGCCGGCCGACAACGGGGAGGAGCCGCCCTTCCGTCCGTTCTGGGCGCACAGCAGGGCCGAGGAGCGCAGTGCCTTCGCCCGCTTCCTGGACTATGTCGCGCAGCGCCGCCGGCAGTATCCGGACCTGCACGTCTACCACTACGCCGCCTACGAGAAGAGCGCGCTGCGCCGCCTGTCCCTCGTCCACGTCATCGGCGAGGACGCCGTGGACACGCTGCTGCGGGACGGCGTGCTCGTGGACCTCTACGAGACCGTGCGCTCCAGCCTCCGGATCTCCGAACGCTCCTACAGCCTCAAGAAGCTCGAGCCCCTCTACATGGAGGGCGACCTCCGCTCGGGTGATGTCACGGACGCCGGCGCCTCCGTCGTCGCCTATGCCGCCTACTGCACCGCTCGTGACGCCGGCGAGCAGGCTGCTGCCGCGGAGATCCTGGCCGGGATCAGCGACTACAACCGTTACGACTGCATCTCGACGCTGCGGCTCCGGGACTGGCTGCTCGGTCTCCGGGTACGCCACGCGGGGCCTGATCAGGTGGACCGGGATGCTCCGGCCGCCGAGGAGCGGCCCGCCTACGGGCCCGCCCCGGAGGAGGCGCGGCTGCTGGACCACCTCGCGCGGCTGTCGCCGGAGGAGGTGAAGCACCCCGACCAGCAGGCCGTCGCCCTCGTCGCGGCGGCGGTGGGCTACCACCGACGGGAGAGGAAACAGTTCTGGTGGTCGCACTTCGACCGCCTGGCGGCTCCCGCGTCCGAGTGGGAGGAGTCCCGCGATGTGATGGTCTTCCGGACGCTGGAGGTCGTCGAGGACTGGGCCCGGCCGACATCCCGGTCCAACCCCGTGCGGACGCTGAAGGTCACGGCCCGGCTGCAGCCCGGTGCGGATTTCCGCGAGGGCTCCTCCTACTTCGCTCTCTACGACTCCCCCGTGCCCGCCGGTGCCGACGTCGCAGACAGCAGCGGCACCGGGCGCGGCGGGTGGTTCGGGATCGAGGTGACGGAGCTGTCGGAGGACGACGACGGCGTCACAGCGGTCCTCCGGGAGAAGCTGAAGCGCGGCGCAGAGGCTCGTCCCGACGTGCCCGTGGCCCTCGCCCCGGACCAGCCCCTCCTGACGAAGTCCCTGCAGGAGGCGCTGGTGGCACTCGCCGACCGTGTCGGCCGGGCACTGCCCGGGATTCCCACGGGTCCCGCACTCGACCTGCTGCGGCGGGTTCCGCCACGCCTCTCGAGCGGTGCCCTGCCCGCCGTCCCGCCGGGGAGTAACGGCTACGCGGAGGCCATCACCGCGGCGCTGCGGCTGCTCTCGGACTCGTACCTCGCGGTGCAGGGGCCGCCCGGCACGGGCAAGACGCACGTCGGCGCCGACGTCGTCGAACGGCTGGTGCGGGGCGGCTGGAAGGTCGGCGTCGTCGCCCAGTCCCACGCCGTTGTCGAGAATCTGCTGTGCCGCGCGATGGAGGCGGGGGTTCCCGCACGCCTGGTGGCCAAACGGACCGAGGACCCCGACACGCCCTGGAGCCAGCGGTCCGACGACGACGTCGCCCGCCTTCTCGGTACGGAGGGCGGTTGCCTCATCGGCGGCACGGCCTGGACGATGACCGGCAGCAAGGTCCCGGCGGGCTCGCTCGACCTGCTGGTCATCGACGAAGCGGGTCAGTTCTCACTCGCCAACACGATGGCCGTGGCGCAGGCCGCCCGCCGGCTCCTGCTCCTCGGGGATCCCCAGCAGCTTCCGCAGGTGACCCAGGGGACCCACCCCGAACCGGTCGATGCATCGGCGCTCGGCTGGCTCTCCGCCGGCCACGCGACCCTTCCGGCGGAGTTCGGCTACTTCCTGGCGGACACCTGGCGGATGCACCCGGACCTCTGCCGGGCCGTGTCCGCCTTCGCCTATGAAGGACGCCTCACCACTGCTCCGGCTGCCCGGGGCCGCCACCTGGAGGGGCCCGGACCCGGCATCGAGTGCGTGTCCGTCGAGCATTCCGGCAATGCCACCTCGTCACCGGAGGAAACCGAGGAGGTGGTCGCCCAGGTGCGGCGGCACCTCGGTCTTCCCTGGACCCCGGACGCGCGCGCCACGCCCCGCCCCCTCGCGCAGACCGACATCCTCGTGGTGGCCGCCTACAACGCGCAGGTGCAGCTCGTGCGGAAGGCACTGGCCGCCGCGGGGTGCGGGGACGTCCGGGTGGGAACGGTGGACCGGTTCCAGGGCCAGCAGTCCGCCGTCGTGATCGTCACGATGGCGGCATCCTCAGCTGCGGAGGCACCGAGGGGCATCGGGTTCCTGCTCAACCGCAACCGCGTCAATGTGGCCGTCTCGCGCGGCCAATGGCGGGCCGTCCTCATCCGCTCGCCCCGGCTGACCCATCACCTGCCGTCGACGCCGGCAGCCCTCGAGGAGCTCGGCGCCTTCATCGGACTCTGCGCCGGCGCCTCCTGACGGGCAGGAGAGCTGTCGGATGCCGGCAGGTTAAAAGAAGAAGCAGGACGGACCGTAGTCCATCCTGCTTCTTCGAAAAGATCTAGTTGAAGATCCGAGCCTTAGAGGGGCTGGATGTTCGACGCCTGGGGACCCTTGGGGCCCTGCTCGGTGTCGAAGCTGACCTTCTGGTTCTCGTCGAGCGAGCGGTAGCCACTCGCGTTGATCGCGGAGAAGTGTGCGAACACGTCTGCGCTTCCGTCGTCGGGAGCAATGAATCCAAAGCCCTTTTCAGCGTTGAACCACTTCACGGTACCTGTTGCCATTTTTATTCATTCCTTCTGAAATTCAGACGCGCTCCGACTTTCGGAACGCCCCAGTCGCGGCGTGCTTGTCCGCTTTTTCAGAGACGCGGCCTATCCCGCGAGGGCTAAACCGCGCGAAATTCAAATGCGCAACACTACAACTAGGTCCTACTTAACCAAACGTTGGAGGGTGATGGCAAGCAGAAGTGCAAGGTTCTTTTTTCAAGCCCCTCAGGCGCCCACGCGAAGCATGGCCCCTGCCACCAGCTCGAAGGAGCGCAGCCAGGCCTCTGTGCTGCCCGCCTGCGTCGCGAGAATGAGCTCGTCCGCCCCGGTCTGAGCCGCGAAACGCTCCAGGTAGTCCTGCACGACGTCAGCCGTTCCCACCGCGCTGTACCGGGCCATGTCGGCCATCTGCTGGCCGCCCGGAGACGCGAGGATGGCCTCGGACTCCTCGCGCGTGAAGGTCTGGCCGCGCCCGAGGAGGAGGCTCACGCGACGCAGCATCGCCTCGTGGAACTCGTGGTGTGCATCGTTCGCGCTGTCCGCCGCGATGACGTTGACCCCGGCGATGAAGTGCGGCCTGTCGGTCTGCTCCGAGGGCGTGAACTCCCGGCGGTAGATCGCCGCGGCGTCCTGCAGGGCCTGCGGTGCGAAGTGGGATGCGAAGGCGAAGGGCAGGCCGAGGGCAGCGGCCAGCCGTGCGCCGAAGAGCGAGGACCCGAGGATGTACAGCGGGACGTTGGTGCCCTTGCCGGGGGTGGCCTGGACGCCGGGAACCCGCGTCTCGCCCGTGAGGTAGCCCTGCAGTTCGAGGACGTCCTGCGGGAAACTGTCGGCGGAGGCGGGATCACGCCGTAGCGCACGGGCAGTGACCTGGTCGCTGCCCGGGGCGCGGCCGAGCCCGAGGTCGATGCGTCCGGGGTGCAGGCTCTCGAGGGTGCCGAACTGCTCCGCGATCGTCAGCGGTGAGTGGTTGGGCAGCATGACGCCGCCGGAACCGAGCCGGATGCTCGAGGTATGGGCGGCGATGTGGGCGATCAGGACGCTCGTGGCCGAGGATGCGATGCTGCCCATGTTGTGGTGCTCGGCGTACCAGATACGGCGATAGCCCCACGTCTCCGCGTGCTGCGCGAGCGACACACTGGACGCGAACGTCTCTGCCGGGGTGGAACCCTCGGCGACCTGCGCCAGATCCAGGATGGACAGGGGGACAGTCATGGATGCACCTCTCGATTTCCAGAACCACGACGGCGGTCGTGGGCCTGTTGAGGGAACGGTTGCCTCGGCGCATCTATTTCCTGCAGGGCCGGGCCATGCGGGGCAGTGGTCGAGATCACGCCGCGGCAGGCTGCGCTCTGGAAGACTGGGAGCATGCCGAACACCGACCTGCCGACCTCCGAAACGGCGCTCCGCGAGCGCCAGGACTCCCTCGTCCGCGCCCTCGCCGTGGAACAGAACACAGCCCGTTTGCAGTCCCTCAGCGACGAACTGGAAGCCGTACAGCGGCGCCTGGAGCAGGTCCGCAACGCCTGACGGGATGCAGAGCGTCCGACCGGCTCAACCTGAACCTGCTCAGGCTGGCCCCCTTGGAGTCTCGATGACGAGGACTCCCTCGGCTCCCTCCGTCGACCCGTAGCAGTGCACCGTGTCGCCGGACCACGACCGCGACCCGCCGGCATCGACCGCCCGCTCGGCGCCCTGAGGCCCCACCCGCGCACTCCCCCGTACCAGCCGCAGATGCTCGGTGGTACCCGGGACATGCGGTGGTGAGATCCTCGTGCCGCCGGCGGCGATGGTGAGCCAGAAAACTTCCGAGGTCCCGCCGTCGTCGTGCAGGCGGACCATCAGGAGCCGGGCGTCCACCACGCCGTCGGACACGCTGCGGCCCGTCTCGTCCCCCACGAGGCCGGTCAGCGGAACTCCCAGCGCGCCCGCCAGCGCGTAAAGGGTCTCGAGGGTCGCGTTGCGGGTGCCGGCCTCGAGTTCGGACAGCGTGCCCTTACCGATCCCTGCCCGGGCGGCTAGGCCGCTGAGCGAGAGACCCTTCTCCCGGCGCAGCGCCGTAATGCGCCGGGCAACGGCGATTCGGAGCGATCCGGTCCGGTCGGGCTTGTCCTCGGGCATCCCCGCATCCTACGCTTGCCGTTCCATATACAGAACACTTCGATCGACGGGGCGCCCGGCGTTCCGGACAGGAGACCCCGGTGCACACGAGTACCGCCGTCCGGCCCGGCCTGCACGAACCCGTCCTCGCCGGGGTCGTCACGGCCCTCGTCGGCTTCACGTCGTCCTTCGCCGTCGTCCTCGCGGGACTGCGGGTCACCGGCGCCACGCCGGAGCAGGCCGCGTCGGGGCTGCTCGCCCTGACGGCCGTGGTGGGCGTCGGGATCGTCCTGCTGTCGCTGCGGTACCGCCTCCCGATCACCCTGTCCTGGTCCACGCCCGGCGCCGCCCTCCTGGCCGGTGCGAGCATCCCGGCGGGAGGCTGGCCGGCAGCGGTGGGTGCGTTCCTCGTCACGGGCGTCCTGATCGCCCTGACCGGGGCGGTGCCGTGGCTCGGCCGCCTCGTCGCCCGGATCCCGCAGCACCTCGCCCAGGCCATGCTCGCCGGCGTGCTCCTGCCCCTCTGCCTGGCCCCGTTCCAGTCCCTGGGCTCCATCCCCCTGCTGGTGCTGCCGGTGATCGCCGTCTGGCTCGCTGCCTCCGCGCTCGTGCCGAAGTGGGCTGTCCCGCTCGCCCTCGCCGCCGCCCTGGCGGTGATCGGCTTCCAGTTCGCCCTGCATGGGACGGTCATCGACCCGTCCTCCCTCGCACCCACGCTCACCGTCACCCTGCCGACCCTCGATCCGGCCGCCGTCGTCGGCATAGCCCTGCCCCTCTACGTGGTCACCATGGCTTCGCAGAACCTTCCCGGCGTCGCCGTCCTCGCGTCCTTCGGCTACCGGGCACCCTGGCGGCCCGCGCTCGCCGTGACGGGACTCGGCACCGCCGTCGTCGCGCCCTTCGGCGGGCACGCAGTCAACCTCGCGGCCCTGTCCGCGGCGCTGTCCGCCGGCGAGGGCGCGGGCGAGGACCGGGACCGCCGCTGGATCGCGGCCCTCACGGCCGGGGTCTCCTACCTGGTGCTCGCGGGAGTCTCGGGTGCCCTCGTCGTCGTCGTGGGTGCCGCCCCGGCCGGGCTCGTGGAGGCCGTGGCCGGCCTCGCACTCATCGGCACCATGGCGACGGCGGTGACGGCATCCTTCAGCGATGCGCGGGGTCGGATGAGCGGAGCCGTGACGTTCCTCCTGGCGGCGTCGGGCCTGTCCGTCCTCGGGATCGGAGGAGCGTTCTGGGCACTCGTCGGCGGGCTGCTGGTCCGGGCGGTCCTGGAGCGGAAGGCTCCGCGCGCCTGAGCGGGTACGGCTAGACGGGCGTGTTCGGCGCCTGCGCCTCGTCGCCCTGTGCGCGCGCCTTGCGCTGGCGGGCGCGGTCCAGGGCGTTGATGACGGGCGCGGCCGTGATGCCGTGGACCACGATCGACAGGACGATGACGAGTCCGCCGACCCGCCACAGTGCCGTCTCGTCCGCCGTGAACTCGCCCTTCGACAGCGCGTAGCTGAGGTAGTAGATGGAGCCGATCCCGCGCACCCCGAAGAAGGCGAGCACGGTGCGTTCCCTGGGGCCGGTCTTGCCACGCGCGAGGCTCAGCCAGGCGGTGAGCGGGCGGACCAGCAGGATGAACACGACCGCGACCACCATCTCCAGGGGGCGCAGGCCCTCGAACAGCCCCCGGGCGACGGCGCCGCCGAGCAGGACCAGCACGACGACGGTCAGGAGCCGCTCCAGCTGCTCGATGTAGCTGTGCAGCACCCCGTGGTAGCCGTGGGTCTGCTCGCCGGCCCGGATGGTGACGGCGCAGACGAAGACCGCGATGAAACCGTAGCCCTCCACGGCTTCGGTCAGTCCGTAGGTCAGGAACGTCGCGGCCAGCGCCACGAAACCCTCGGAGTAGTTCGCGAGGCGGACGCTCTTGAGCGGCGTCCGGAAGAAGATGCGGCCCAGCAGCCTGCCGATGCCGAATCCGAAGGCGCAGCCGATGATCATGCGCCACAGCACGTCGAGCAGGATCCATTCGGGGAACCAGGCGGACGGCGCCAGCCCCACAGTGCTGATCAGGATGGCGAGGTAGACGAAGGGGAAGGCCAGCCCGTCGTTGAGGCCGGCCTCGGACGTCAGCCCGAAGCGCACCTCGTCCTCGGCGCCGAGGTCCTCCTCCGATTCCGACGGCTCGCCGACCTGCACCTCGGAGGCGAGGACGGGGTCGGTCGGCGCCAGAGCCGCGGCCACCAGCAGGGCGGAGGCCAGGCCGAGCCCGAGCAACCACAGCCCCATCAGGGTCACGAGGAGGATGCACAGCGGCATCGCGATGCCGAGGAGCCGCCAGGTGGTGGACCAGCTGCGCCAGCCCACCCTACGGTCCAGGGCGAGGCCGGCTCCCATGAGCGAGATGATCACGCACACCTCACTGAGGTGGATAGCGACGTCGCTGTACTTCAGGGGGTCGGGGTCGGGCAGGTCGCGCGCCAAACCGAAGACCAGGATGCCCGCGGCGAAGAACACCATGGGCATCGAGACCGGCGCGCGGACGAGCAGCCGGGGCAGGAGCGCGGCGGCGAACACGGCGAGCCCCGCCGCCGCATAGATGATGCTGGGTACCTCGAACACGCACGACCTCTTCCGTTTCCGCCGACCCCGGCGTTTGTCAGCCCCCTTACCAACAGTAGGGCAGGCATCTCGACCCATCATCCGGGCGCACCAGCAGGGCGCCCCATCCGGACGCGCGGCGACGGCATGCGGGCGCGTCATCCGCGCGCACGGCGGCGGCAGCCGGGCGGGTCCTCCCGGCTCGCGGCGGCAGCCGCCGCGAGCGAGAGCGGGGCTCCTGTGGCCGGGGGCGTCACCGTCGCGTGAGAGCATGGAATTATGCCCAATTCCAGCCACCCCATGGTCGATGTCACCGACATCATCCGGATCGTGGGCGGGGCTGCGTTCCAGCGCGGACAGACCTACGCCAAGGACGGCGCCGTCAGCTCCCTCGCGTGGGATGCGGAGTCCAAGATCCTGACCGGAAAGGTCCGAGGCACCGCACCCTCCGACTACCGGACCAAACTCCGCCTCGGGGTGAAGGGCGACGGCCGCTTCCGCCCGCTGGAGAACTTCTGCAGCTGCCCCGTCGGCGCGGACTGCAAGCACGTCGCTGCCACCGCCCTGCAGAGCAACACCGAGAACCTCCTCGCACAGCACGAGCGTGAACTCGGCGCACGGCCGGCGCCGCGCCCGTCGGCGCCGGACGGCTGGCAGGCGTCCCTCCTCGACCTCCTCGAAGCCGACGGCTCCGACGAGAGCCCGGCAGCAGCGCTGACACCGCTCGGGCTCCAGTTCGAGCTGCGGACCCCCGAAGTGGCCGTCCAGCGGTGGGGGTCGGCCGCCCAGCGCCAGGGGCAGCGGACACTCAATACGCGTCTCGGCGTGCGGCCGGTCAGCCAGAACGGCAAGGGCAAGTGGATCAAGAACAACCTGTCCTGGGGCAGCATCAGCTACCAGACGTACGGGTTGAAGCTCGACCCCGACCAGCACCGCTGGTTCTCCCAGTTCCCGGCGCTGCACCGCGGGACGGGCGTCAACTACTTCGGCAACAACGACTCCTGGCTGTACCTCGACGACTTCAGCAACCCACTCCTGTGGCAGCTGCTGGACGAGGCGCAGCGCCTCGGGATCGCCTTCGTGGGGTCCAAGAAATCGGTGACGATCGAGCTGGCCGACCGCGCCACCCTGAAACTCGACGCGACGGAGACGGAGGACGGCTCACTCCAGCTCTGCCCGGCCCTCGACGTCGACGGCCGGCCCCACCCATCGGAGACCGCCCACGTCATCAGCACCCACGGCATCTACACCGTCGCCCCCGATGACACCATCACGCTCGCGCCGACCTCCCGAAGGCTGACTCCCAAGGACATCGAGCTCCTGCAGCGCGGCCGCGCCGTCGTCGTGCCCGAGGAGGAGAAGTCCCTCTTCCTGCAGGAGTACTACCCCAAGCTGCGGCAGTCCATCCAGGTGGAGAGCAGCGACGGCACGGTCGAGCTGCCTGAGATCCAGCCCCCGGTCCTCGTCCTGACGACGGCCTACGGTGCCGACGGGTCCGTGGCCCTCGACTGGCACTTCGACTACCCGCTGGGTGACGCCGTGCAGCGCAGGCCGTTCCGTCGGGGCGGTCCGGGCAGCGACGACGGATACCGCGACACCGATGCCGAGGACGCGCTCGCCGCTGCTGTTCGCCAGGTCCTCGGCGCCCTGCCCCTGAAGTCCCAGAAGCTCGAGGACATGCAGGCCGTGGAGTTCGCCGAGGACGTGCTGCCGAGACTCCTGGAGCTCGACGGCGTGAGCGTGGACGTCGTCGGCGAGAAGCCGGACTACCGGGAGCTGACGGAGACGCCCACGCTGCGCATCAGCACCGTCGAGACGGACAACCGCGACTGGTTCGACCTCGGCGTGATGGTGACGGTGAGCGGGCGCACCATCCCCTTCGACTCGATCTTCCGGGCACTGGCGCAGGGCCGGACGAAGCTGAAGCTCGTCGACAACAGCTACCTGTCCCTCGAGCAGCCCGTCTTCGACCAGCTCCGTGAACTCATCGAGGAGGCCCGCGCGCTGAGCGAGTGGGACCCCGAGTCCGGCCTGCAGATCAGCCGCTACCAGGCGGGGTTGTGGGCGGACTTCGAGGACCTCGCCGAGGAGACCGAGCAGGCGCAGTCCTGGCGCGACGCCGTGAGCGGCCTGCTCGAACTCAAGGACGTCGAGGCCACCCCTGCACCCGCAGGCCTTGTCGCGGAGATGCGGCCCTACCAGGCGGAGGGCTTCAGCTGGCTCGCCTTCCTGTGGCGGCACCAGCTCGGCGGCGTGCTCGCCGACGACATGGGCCTCGGCAAGACCCTGCAGGCCCTCGCGCTCATGGCCTACGCGAAGGAGAGCACTGCACTCGACGCTCCGTTCCTCGTCGTCGCACCCACCTCCGTGGTGCCCAACTGGTCCAAGGAGGCGCACCGCTTCGCACCCGGCCTCAAGGTCGCGGCGATCAGCGACACGCAGGGTGCCTCCGGCGTCCCGATCCGCGAGCAGGTGGGCGACGCCGACATCGTCATCACCTCCTACACCCTGTTCCGGCTCGACTTCTCCGCCTACCAGGACCTCTCGTGGTCCGGGCTCATACTCGACGAGGCGCAGTTCGTCAAGAACCGTGCGTCCAAGGTGCACCAGGCGGCGAAGGACTTCGACGCGCCCTTCAAGCTCGCCATCACCGGAACGCCCATGGAGAACAACCTCATGGAGCTGTGGTCCCTGTTCAACATCGTGGCACCGGGGCTGTTCCCCTCCGCCCGGAAGTTCACGGAGGACTACCGGACACCGATCGAGAAGATCGGCGACAACCGGCCGCTGGTGCGGCTGCGCAAGCGCATCCGTCCGCTGATGATGCGCCGCACCAAGGAAGCCGTCGCGTCCGACCTCCCGCCGAAGCAGGAACAGGTCCTCGAGGTGGAGCTCCATCCCGAGCACAGGCGCATCTACGAGACATACCTGCAGCGCGAGCGGCAGAAGCTCCTCGGCCTGATCGAGGACATGAACCGCAACCGGATGATCGTCTTCCGGTCCCTGACCCTGCTGCGCATGCTCAGCCTCGATGCCTCGCTCGTCGACCCCGAGCACGAGGGCGTCCCGTCCGCCAAGCTCGAGGTCCTGTTCGAGAACCTCGAGGACGTCCTCGCCGAGGGACACCGCGCGCTCGTCTTCAGCCAGTTCACGTCCTACCTCAAGAAGGCCGCCGAGCAGCTGGACGCCCGGGGCATCGAGTACGCGTACCTCGACGGCTCCACCCGCAGCCGGGGCGAGGTCATCGACTCCTTCAAGGACGGCAAGGCCCCCGTGTTCCTCATCAGCCTCAAGGCCGGCGGTTTCGGCCTCAACCTCACCGAGGCGGACTACTGCTTCCTCCTCGACCCCTGGTGGAACCCGGCCTCCGAGGCGCAGGCCGTGGACCGCACGCACCGCATCGGGCAGACGAAGAACGTCATGGTCTACCGCATGGTGTCCACAGGGACCATCGAGGAGAAGGTCATGAAGCTCAAGGAGCAGAAGGCCAAGCTGTTCACCTCGGTCATGGACGACGACGCCATCTTCAGCTCCGCGCTCACCGCCGAGGACATCCGGGGCCTGCTGGAGGCGTAGCGCCGCCCGGAACCTTGATCAGTCGCTGTCCCGCAGCGAGGGGTCGAGCAGTTCCGCGAACTCCCGGGGTCGCGAGGCGATCCACCAGTGACCACCGGGGACGGTGGTGACGGTGAGGTCCTCCACCCACTCCTCCAGCCCGTCGGCGAGGTGCGGGGACAGGAACGGATCCTTCCGGGGGACGATGACGTGCACGGGAAACGTAACCGGGCGGCGCCCCGGAGGCTTTGCAGCAGCTCGGGACATGTTCGTCCGGTACAGGGCGAGGCCGCGGAGAGGATCCGCACCGACGTTGCGCCGTGCCGTCAGCTCGTAGCGACGGGTCAGGACGTATTTCCAGGCCAGCTCGGGCAGGACCGGCAGCTGGAAGGCCGCGACATACCAGCTGCGCAGCACCTGTCCGATCCCCTGGGGGACCAGCCGAGGGTCCCGGAAGCGGCCGCGCAGCCAGCGGGAGAAATGGCGCAGGTCAGGACCGGAGATGCTCGTGTAGTCGGTGATCCTCCCGTCCGCGCGCGCGTCCTGCACGGCGGCCCAGCCCTGGATTGAACCCCAGTCGTGGCCCACGAGCCGTACCCCGCCGGGGGCGTCGATCCCGTCGAGGACGGCGAAGATGTCGTCGACCAGTTCCGCCAGCGTGAAACCGGCCCCTTCGCGGGGGCGTGACCGGCCGGCGTTCCGCGTGTCGAACGCGACGAGATGGTGCGTAGGCGCGAGCTCCCGCAGGACCGGGTGGAACACCCGGTGATCGTCGGGGTATCCGTGCAGGAAGACCATCGTCGGAACGTCGGGGTGAGGGTCTCGCCCGTACTCGAACACCGCGAGGTCCGCGCCCTGAGTGCGGATCGTCCGATGCCTTTCGCGCAACACGTCCATGCGTCCCACCCTAGGTGCTCATCCGCGTGGACGGGCGCCGAACGGTGCCGAAATCGACGCCGCATCAGGAGCCGGAATCGATCCCGTATCAGGAGGCGGGCGCCGCATCAGGAGCCGCGCCGAGTCAGGAGCCGGGCGCCGAGCCGGTGCCGGTGCCGGTGCCGCGGATCCTGCCGTCCTCGAGCCAGATGGACCTGTGTGCGACGGCGTCGGCGAAGGCGGCATCGTGCGTCGCCAGGAGGACGGCGCCCCCACCCTCGGCATGGCGGGTCAACAGGGTGGCGAGCATCGAACGGGTGGGCTCGTCGAGGCCCGCGGTCGGCTCGTCGAGCGCCCAGACCAGCGGGCCCGTGGCCATGAGGGAGGCAAGGGCGACGAGGCGCCGCTGGACGAAGCTCAGTTCGTAGGGATGGGCCTCCTTCAGCGCGCCCAGCCCCACGCGATCGAGGGCCTCGCTGGCCTTCCGGACGCTGTCCGCCCTGCGCGACCCGGTGGCCAGCGGACCGTAGGAGACCTCGCGGAGCACGGTGCGCTCGAAGAGTTGCTGGTCCGTGTCCTGGAACAGGTAGCCGACCGTGGTGGCGAGGGTGCCCGTCGGCTGGCGACGGATGAGGATGCCGCCCACCGTGACGGAGCCGCTGTCCGCCCGGTACAGGCCGTCGAGGTGCTGGAGGAGCGTCGACTTCCCCGAGCCGTTGGGTCCCCTCACCGCGACGATCTCACCCGCCGAGATCGACAGGTTCACGTCCGTCAGGCCCGTCGACGGGCGAGGGCCACCGGCGGCAGGGTAGCGGAAGGTGACATCACGCAGTGCGACGAGCGGAGGGTCGGGTTCACGGTCGGGTTCACAATCGAGTCCGCTGACGGGACCAGGTCCGGGAGTGGACCCGGGGACAGGACCAGGGCCGGGAACGGATCCGGGGACGGGACCGGGGCGGACCGGGGCAGCTGCGGCCGCGGTGTCGACGCGGGGACGCTCCCCTGCCGTGCCGATCCCGTAGCGCCGAAGCCCTGCCCGGAGCCCTTCCTCCAGCGCACCGTCGAAGACGGGATGCCCGTCGGCCAGCGCGACGACGCGGGCGCCGGAGGGTGCGGACCGCGGGAGCATCGGCTCGCAGACCACTACGGCGGTGCCGTCCCGGCGAAGGGCCTCCAGGGCTGCCGCGACGTCCTGCACCGCGTCGTCATCGAGCCCCTGGAACGGCTCGTCGAGGACGAGGATCCGGGGCCGCTGGACCACGGCGGCGGCGATGATGGTCCGCTGCAGCTGGCCGCCGGAGAGCCGGCGGGGGTCGCGGTCGAGCAGGGGTGTCAGCTTCAGGGACGATGCGACCTCCGCGACGAGCCGGCGCAGCCGCTCCGTGGGGACGCCGCGGTTGGAGGGGCCGAAGGCTATCTCCTCCCCGACCGTGGCGGACATCATGGACAGCTGTCCCCACGCTCCCTGCGCCACGTAGGCGACCCTGCTGCTCCAGGCGGCGGGGTCGATCCGCGGGTCCGTGGGGGTGCCCGTGAAACGGATCGTCTCGCCGTCGAGTGCTATTGATCCGCGGAAGACGGACCCGGCACCGCCGCCTGTCATCCCGGCGAGCAGCCGGGCCAAGGTCGTCTTGCCGGACCCCGAGGCTCCGGCGATGACGACGTACTCCCCCGCCCGTACCGTGAGGGTCAAGCCCGCCAGAAGCGGCACGCCGTCGTCGTAGGCGAATCTCTCGCTGTCGAGGCTGATCACGCGATCGCCGCGACCACGAGCCAGGCCACCGAGAACGCGCCGACGACGCCGACCATCGCGCGGCGTGCCCGGCGCTGGTGCGGGGTGTCCGTGTCCGGCAGGTAGCTCGTGCGTGCCCCGGGGGACGAGAAGCCCCGGGCCTCGAGCATGGAGTTGCGTTCCGAGGCGTCCACGAGGAGCCCGATGACGAGCGGCGTCGTGACGGCCACCAGGGCCCGGAAGCGCGAGAGCGAGCCGCGACCGACGACCAGTCCCCGGGCCTGCTGGGCACGCGTGACCTGCTGGGCCCGCAGGGCGACGTGGGGAAGGAGCCCGACGGCGGATCCCACGATGAACACGAGCTTCCGGTTCCAGCCGCGATGCGTCATGGTGGCCAGGAGTTCGGGGATGTCCAGCGTCATCGCCGCCGTCAGCAGCACTCCGGTGAAGACGGTCATGCGCAGGCCCATTCCGGCCGCGAAGATGAGGCCCTCCGTCGTGACCCGGGCGATGTCGAGGTCGACCAGGACCGTGCTGCCCTCCGGGAAGAACAGGCCGTGGAGCAGGAGCGACGAGAGGAGCAACGGGCCGGCCACCAGCACGATCGCGAGGCCGATCTGCCGCGCCCTGCCGGACAGCAGGACCGCGGGGAGCACCCCGAACACCAGGACCGCCAGGGAGAACGCCCAGCGGTTCACCACGAGGACGAGCACCACCAGCAGGACCGCGGCGAGCAGTTCGGTCAGGGGGTTGTAGATCCGTCGGCGGGGCATGGCTGAGGCTGCGGGTGCTATTTCCCCGCGGGCTGCACAGCAGCGTCGCCGGCGCGGATGCCGGTCCGCGTCCCGAGGACCCGGTAGGTCCGTGCGAAGGGGAACTGCCGGACGGCGCGCTGCGGCAGGGCATACACGATCAGGGCCACCAGGACGAAGACCACGATCTTGTCCAGCGAGTCCGACAGCAGTCCCTGCTTGGTGGCGGCGACCAACAGCTTGTCGCCCATCGAGCGGAACGCCGCGATGATGGCGTTGGTGCCGAAGGTCCCGGCCGCGCCGAACATGAACACGGCGACCGGGGCTGCCACGAGCCCGCCGATCGCGCCGACGACGACGCCCGCCAGGGGCGCGAGGTACACGCGCCGGAACGCACCGTACCGGGCGGCCAGCCCCGCGAGCAGCCCGATGAGTGCGGCGCCCGCCGCGAAGGGCAGGGCGAACGGGTTGAAGAGCCCCCAGATCGCGTTGCTGATCGCTCCGGTCGCGGCACCGGCGGCCGGGCCGGCGAGGACGGCCACGAGGACGGTCCCGATGGCGTCGAGGTAGATCTGCATTCCCAAGGAGCCCGCGATCTGCCCGATGGCGATGTTCAGGGCGATGCCGAGCGGCATGACGACCAGGGAACTCGTGGTCAGCATCGGCAGGATGCCGCCGACCAGCAGCGCTCCGCCTCCGAGGAACCCGAACAGGGAGACGAGCGACGCTGTGCTGCCCATCCCGCCGGCGATCTCCGCCGGCTGGACGATCACGAGGAACAGGTAGGTGGCGGCGATGAGCGCTCCGCCCAGGGCGATGAGCAGCCGCCGCGGGCGCTGCGCGGTGGGCTCGGCGGCGAGGGTCAGGGATGAACTCACGATATTCCTTGGGCGCGATGGAGGGAGGAGGACGCACCTCATGTCACCTCGGCGCCGGCCGCGCAGCACTGCGGGCAGCTACCAGTGTACCGGGGCGTTGCGCCGCCGCGCCGGGTGCCCAGAGCCGGGGGAACGCCCCCACGGGTCTGCACCGCCGCGCCGGGTGCATGCCCGACGCCGGGTCCCCGCTCAACGCCGGGTGCCCGCTCGACACCGGTGCCCGCCCGGACAGCAGTCCTCAGCCGTGCATCCTCGCGAGGCTCGACAGCCGGCGGACCAGGAGCTCGAACACCGCGGCAGGATCGTTGCCCGTGACGATCCGCGCGTTCGGCGCCCGCTTCCACATCCCCGCTACATCCGCGACCGTCTGCCCGATGGTCAGCGGCGAGTCCGTCTCGACATCGACGGTTGCCAGCCGCTCCTCGAAGCCCGCCTCCCCCGTCGCCACCATCGCCGCGAACAGGTCGTGCAGGTGCGCGATGTAGCCCTGGTCGTACAGGCGGTGGAACTCCATGTAGAAGCGCAGGGCGTCGGACACGCAGGCGACGACGGCGTTGTCGCTGCCGCTGCGGGTCCCCTCCGGTTCGTCCGGGTCGAGCACCTCGGGCCCGGCACCGGCCGCGCGCGCGACGGCGTCGATGTGGGCCGGCGTGCACTCGATGCGCTCGGTGGTCTCGAGCGCGCACACCACGGGCAGCTTCTCCCGCGGCAGGCCCTCGTAGGCCGCGAAGACCTCCTTGGCCGCGTGGGGGTCCACATGGATGTTCCACTCGGCCACCGGCGTCGTGTTCCCCGGGTAGTTGAACGCCCCGCCCATGATCACGAGCCCCTTCAGGAGCATCGGCAGTTCCGGTTCGGCACGGAGGGCCAGGGCGAGGTTGGTGAGCGGTCCGGTGACGAGTGCGGTGATCTGCCCCGGATGGCAGCGGACGGCTTCGAGCCACACGTCGACGGCGTGGCGCCCCGAGATGGAACCCCGCGGCGGCGGCAGGACGGCGTACCCGATGCCCTGGTCGCCGTGCGTCTCCTCGGTGGTGACGAGCGGGACCTCGAGCGGGACCTCGCTGCCGATGGCCACCTCGACGCCGGCATGTCCGCACAGTTCGAGCAGGGCCAGGTTGTTGATGGCCACCTGGCGGGCACCGACATTGCCGGCCGTGCAGGTGATGGCCTCGACGCTCACGCCGGGCGTCGCGAGCAGGTACAGGAGGGCGACGGCGTCGTCGATGCCGGTATCGACGTCGAGCAGGAGGCGCTGCCGGGTATCTGCCACCGTCAGTCCGCCGCGGTGGTGCGGAGCAGCTGCAGCCGGAGCGTGCGGGCCGTCTCCATGTGCGTGCGCGCGATGGCGCGGGCATCGTCGCTGCGACGTTCCGCGATGGCGCTGATCAGCGATTCGTGTTCGAGGAGCACTTCCTGCCAGCGGTTGCCCACGGACAGCGTCGAGCGCGGCGTGTGGATGAGGTGGGTCGAGAGCCGCTGCAGGAGGTCCATGAGGATGGGGTTGCGCGCGGAGGCCCAGAGGGAGGTATGGAATTCGAGGTTGTTGGTCACCTTGGTGGTGTCATCGGGGTCGACGACGGCGCGGTCGCGTTCCAGCAGCGCCTCGAGCCGCATGATGTCCGCCGCTCCACGGTTGAGGGCCGCCTGGCCGGCGGCCTCCTCCTCGAGCATGACCCGGAGGTCGTAGATCTGGATGACTTCCTGGGCATCGATCTGGGGCACCTGGAGGCCGCGGGCCGCCCTCTCGAGGAGCCGTTCGTGCTGGAGCCGGCTGAGGGCCTCCCGGACGGGAGTGCGTGAGACCCCGAAGCGCTCCGAGATGACGACTTCCCGCAGTGCCGTGCCCGGCGGATGGACACCGGCGAGGATCTCGCTGCGGAGGACACGGAAGATGGTGTCGCCGTCCACGCGCGCCGACAGTTCTGTGGACTCGGCCATGGCGCCCCCTCGGAATGTCGCGGATCGGGTCGCAGGACGGGTGCCCTGCGGACGGTCCGGACCGGGAGGTGGAACTCCCGGTCCGGACCGCGTGGACGCTAGCTGGCGAGCTGGCGCAGCACGTACTGCAGGATGCCGCCGTTGCGGTAGTAGTCCGCTTCACCCGGCGTATCGATGCGCAGCACGGCGTCGAACTCGACCGGCGAGCTGCCGTCGGCCGGGGTCGCGGTGACCTTGACCGTGCGGGGGGTCCGGCCCTCGTTGAGTTCCGTCACACCGCTGACCGCGAAGGTCTCCGTGCCGGTGAGGCCGAGGGACTGCGCGTTCTGGCCGGACGGGTACTGCAGCGGCAGGACGCCCATGCCGATGAGGTTCGAGCGGTGGATGCGCTCGTAGCTCTCGGCGATGACGGCCTTGACGCCGAGCAGCGCGGTGCCCTTGGCGGCCCAGTCACGCGACGATCCGGAGCCGTACTCCTTGCCGGCGAGGACCACCAGCGGGGTGCCCGCTGCACGGTAGTTCTCGGCGGCGTCGTAGACGGCGGCCTGCGGTGCGTCCGGCTGCGAGAAGTCCTTCGTGAACCCGCCCTCGACGCCGTCGAGCAGCTGGTTCTTGATACGGATGTTCGCGAAGGTGCCGCGGATCATGACCTCGTGGTTGCCACGGCGCGAGCCGTAGGAGTTGAAGTCCTTGCGCTGGACGCCCTTCTCGGTCAGGTACCGGCCGGCCGGGGTGTCCGACTTGAAGGATCCCGCGGGCGAGATGTGGTCCGTCGTCACCGAGTCGCCGAGCTTGAGCAGGACGCGCGCGCCGTCGATGTCCTCGACCGGGCTCGCCTCGCGCTGCATGCCCTCGAAGTACGGTGGCTTCCGCACGTAGGTGGACTCCGGATCCCAGGCGAAGGTGTCGCCGTCGGGCGTCGGCAGGGACTGCCAGCGCTCGTCGCCCTCGAAGATCGTCCGATAGCTCGAGGTGAACATGTCCTCGTCGATGGAGCTGTCGATGACCTGCTGGACCTCGACCGGGTTGGGCCAGATGTCCTTCAGGAAGACATCGGTGCCGGCCTCGTCCTGGCCGAGGGGCTCGGTGTCGAAGTCGAAGTCCATCGTGCCGGCCAGTGCGTACGCGACCACCAGAGGCGGCGAGGCCAGGTAGTTCATCTTCACGTCCGGGTTGATGCGGCCTTCGAAGTTGCGGTTGCCGGACAGGACGGCGGTGACGGCGAGGTCGTTGTCCTGGATGGCCTGCGAGATCTCGTCCTCCAACGGGCCGGAGTTGCCGATGCAGGTGGCGCAGCCGTAGCCCACGGTGAAGAAGCCGAGCTTCTCCAGGTACGGGATCAGGCCCGACTTCTCGTAGTAGTCGGTGACGACCTTGGATCCCGGTGCCACGGACGTCTTGACCCACGGCTTGGACACGAGGCCCTTCTCGACGGCGTTGCGGGCCAGCACGGCGGCGGCGAGCATGACCGACGGGTTGGACGTGTTGGTGCAGGACGTGATCGACGCGATGCTGACGGCACCGTGGTCGAGCTCGAACTCACGGCCGTCCTTCATGCTCACGCTGACCTTGTTCGAGGGACGCGTGGAGTCGCCCGCTCCCGCTGAGACCGTCTCGCGGGGTTCGGAGTTCTCGTCGGTGACCGACGACGTCGTGCCGGGGGTGAAGCTCGGGGAGTCGGACGCGGGGAAGCTCTCCTGCGAGGACTCGTCGACGGTGCCGCCGGGCGCGAAGGAGAGTTCGGGGTCGTTCGAGTAGTTGCGCAGGTCCTCGCGGAACTGGCTCTTGGACTTGCTGAGCTCCACGCGGTCCTGCGGGCGCTTCGGGCCCGCGATGGACGGGACCACGGTCGACAGGTCCAGTTCGAGGTACTCGGAGAAACGGATCTCGCGGGACGGGTCGTGCCAGAGGCCCTGCTCCTTCGCGTACGACTCGACCAGCGCCACGTTCTCGGCCGGGCGGCCCGTGAGGCGCAGGTAATCGAGCGTGACGTCGTCGATCGGGAACATGGCGGCGGTCGAACCGAACTCGGGGCTCATGTTGCCGATGGTCGCGCGGTTGGCGAGCGGCACGGAGGCGACGCCCTCGCCGTAGAACTCCACGAACTTCCCGACGACGCCGTGCTTGCGCAGCATCTGGGTGATCGTGAGAACGACGTCGGTCGCAGTGGCGCCGGCGGGGATGTCACCGGTGAGCTTGAAGCCGACGACGCGCGGGATGAGCATCGAAACGGGCTGGCCGAGCATGGCAGCCTCGGCCTCGATGCCACCGACGCCCCAGCCGAGGACACCGAGTCCGTTGACCATCGTGGTGTGCGAATCGGTACCGACGCAGGTGTCGGGGTAGGCGCGGAGGACGCCGTCGACCTCGCGGGTCATGACGGTGCGGGCCAGGTACTCCAGGTTGACCTGGTGGACGATGCCCATGCCCGGCGGAACGACCTTGAAGTCGTCGAACGCGGTCTGTCCCCAGCGGAGGAACTGGTAGCGCTCCCCGTTGCGCTGGTACTCGATCTCCATGTTGCGCTCGAGGGCTCCGGCATTGCCGAAGGCGTCGATCTGCACCGAGTGGTCGATGACCATCTCGGCGGGCGCGAGCGGGTTGACGCGCTTGGGGTCTCCGCCGAGGTCCGCGACGGCCTCACGCATCGTTGCGAGGTCGACGACGCAGGGAACGCCGGTGAAGTCCTGCATGATGACGCGCGCAGGGGTGAACTGGATCTCGGTATCGGGCTCCGCTGCGGCGTCCCACTGTGCGAGTGCGCGCACGTGGTCGGCCGTGATGTTCGCACCGTCTTCGGTGCGCAACAGGTTCTCCAGCAGGACCTTGAGGCTGAACGGAAGGTTCTCGGCGCCCTCGACCGCGCTTAGCCTGAAAATTTCGTATTCAGCGCCGGCGACATCGAGTACGCCCTTCGCGCCGAATGAGTCCGCGGTCGACATGACGTTGGCTCCCTTCAGAGAGATTGTGGAATACCTTCATCCTATTCCACGTCCAGCGTCACTGTATACAGTCGTACACCAACACAGCCGACAGCGGCTGGAAGGGACTCCAAGGCGTCGCGATCAGGCGTCGCGATGCAACGCGCCATCCCGCCCGACGGTGCCCTGCGGCCCGGCGAAGACGTCCTCCTGGTCCGGGGATCCGATCCGGCTGTGGTCCACCACGGGGCCCGTACCGGCTATCTCCCGGATGAGTTCGATCCCCGCGATCGCCTCTGCCTTCGAGGCGTAGTACGTAGAGACTGCGACGAGCGTTCCATCCGGAGCGGTCAGTTTCACCCGGAAACCGTCGTCATGTGCATCCACCAGTTTGAAGTATCCTGCCATCGTCCTACCTCCTTGTAAGGGGCATTCCCACGAACCTGCGGTCCCATATGATAAGCATACTTACCGACCTGTTATGCAGGACCCGGTACCTGTTTCCGGGGGACAGCACATGGGAGCGGAGGCGTCGAGTAGTGTTCCCGGTGCCACCTCCGTTCCGACCAAGCGGTGTCGACGACAGCGCATCGACCAGAAGGAGCACGATGACAGAGTCAAGCAGCGCCGGGGACCCTGCCGGAGCAGCCCTTCCCGCTGATCACCCCCTCGGGCCGGCAGCACCCGTTCCCCCGCTCGAGAAGGAAACCCGGCGCAGCCGGGAGGGCTACACCACCCCTACCGATCGCCCGGATTCCGGCTCCGCAGGGCATGGCGTCACCTCCGAGCACGGCGACGGGGGTCGCCCCCGCCGGGATCGGCGCGAGAACGCCCTCGACCCCTCGGCGGGATCCGGCGGCCACCACGGAACCTCCATCCGGGACGAGCAGCACACGCATGAAGCAGGCGTGGTGCCCGCCGCGTATGTCGGCGCAGGCACGCCGGAGCATCCGGACGGGAACCGCCACCCCGAGGACGCGGTCCTGGAGCACGATTCCTGGGACAGCGACACGGAGCAGGACTGACGCGAGGAGTCAGCGGCCCCGCCGGGCGAGCCGCGCCACGACCGACGACGGCGCGACCCGCGCCAGTGCCGTGAGCGCCTTGTAGCGGAGGCTCGGGATGGAGACTGCCTTGCCCGCAGCCGTATCCCTCAGCGCTTCGCGGACCACGAGCCCGGCATCGAGCCAGAGGGCTGCAGGGACGCTCGCCTTATCGGCTCCCATCCGCTGGTGGAACTGGGTGTGGACGAAACCCGGGCAGACCGCCGTCACCCGGATACCCTCCGGCCCGTAGGTGAGGTTCGCCCAGCGGCTGAAACTGATCATGGCCGCCTTGGCCGCGCCGTAGGTACCCCTCGGGGTGAATCCGGCGACGCTCGCCACGTTGATGATGGTTCCGCCCCTCCGCGGGCGCATCGACTGCAGGGCCGCATGGGCGAGCGCCAGGGGCACCTCCACGTGGATCCGGAGATGCCGGACCTCGTCCTCGAGCGTATTGTCCGCGAACGGCTTGACCAGCCCGTACCCGGCGTTGTTCACCAGCACCGTGACGGCAGGCCGCGCTGCGCCCGGTCCCCCCGCAGCAGGCTCCCCCGCATCGAGCTCCCCCGCAGCACGGATCCTGCCGAGCACCCGCGTCAGGCCGTCGTCGTCGAGCAGATCGGCGGCGAGAGTCTCCACGTCGACGCCCCACTTCTTCCGCAGGATCGTCGCCGCCTCCTCGAGCGGACCGGGAGCCCGGGCCACCAGGACCAGGTTGCAGCCGCGGGCGGCGAACTGCCGCGCGAACTCGGCTCCGATGCCGGAGGTGGCACCCGTGACAAGCACAGTCTCAGTCATGCAGCCACCCTCCCCCGCGCCGGCCACCTGCGCAAGACAGCCTGCTGACGATGCAACGTCGATGCGACCCTCCGGGTTGTACGGTCGCGCTATCGGCGTCACCGGGCATTCCTGCCCGTCGTACGCCGGGTGCAGCGCCCGGGCACGCCGGACGCGCCAAGTGCAGGCACGAGAGGAAGTTCCATGAGCGGTAACAGAGCTGTTGCGTACAAGGGACCAGGGAAGGTCGAGGTCATCGACATCGACTACCCGACCTTCGAACTCAAGGACGGACCGGGGGTGAACCCGGCCAATGTGGGCCGGGCCGTCCACCACGGTGTGATCCTCAAGACCGTCACCACCAACATCTGCGGGTCGGACCAGCACATGGTCCGCGGCCGCACCTCGGCTCCGGCCGATCTCGTGCTGGGCCACGAGATCACCGGCGAGGTCGTCGAAGTGGGACGCGACGTCGAATTCATCAAGAAGGGCGACATCTGCTCCGTCCCCTTCAACATCGCCTGCGGCCGATGCCGCAACTGCAAGGAACGCAAGACCGGCATCTGCCTCAACGTGAACCCCGACCGGCCAGGCAGCGCCTACGGCTACGTGGACATGGGCGGTTGGGTCGGTGGCCAGGCCGAGTACGTCCTGGTCCCCTACGCCGACTGGAACCTGCTGAAGTTCCCGGACCGCGACCAGGCGCTCGAGAAGATCCTCGACCTGACGATGCTCTCGGACATCTTCCCCACGGGCTACCACGGCGTCGTGTCAGCCGGAGTGGGGGTCGGCTCCACGGTCTACATCGCCGGTGCCGGTCCGGTCGGTCTCGCCGCCGCCGTGTCGGCGCAACTGCTGGGCGCCGCCGTCGTGATCGTCGGCGACCTCAACGAGGGCCGGCTGGCGCAGGCACGGAGCTTCGGCTGCGAGACGGTGGACGTGTCCAAGGGCGATCCCCGCGACCAGATCGAGCAACTGCTCGGCGTTCCCGAGGTCGACTGCGGCGTGGACGCCGTCGGATTCGAGGCACGCGGACACGGGAAGGAGTCGTCGAGCGAAGCCCCTGCCACAGTGCTGAACTCGCTCATGGGCATCACCGCTGCGGGCGGGGCCCTGGGCATCCCCGGGCTCTACGTCACCAGCGACCCGGGAGCGGGCGACGACGCCTCGAAGGTGGGCTCCCTGTCCCTCAGCCTCGGCACGGGGTGGGCAAAGTCACTGTCCTTCACCACCGGCCAGTGTCCGGTCATGAAGTACAACCGGAGCCTCATGATGGCCATCCTGCACGACAAGGTATCGATCGCGAAGGCCGTCAACGCGAAGTCGATCGGACTCGAGGAAGCACCGCGCGGCTACGAGGAGTTCGACGCCGGAGCTGCGACGAAGTACGTGCTCGATCCGCACGGCTACGTGGCAGCCTGACCGGACGAGGCGCCCCGAGGACGGCGGATCGAGGCGGCAGGAAAGCCTAGTCGACGCCGTGATGACGTGGTGGTGAAGCCCTGCTGACGCGGTAGCGACGCCATCTTCATGGAGCGGCGAGGGGGGCCTGGGCACGAGGTGTCCGGGCCCTTCCTGCGCCCTTTCACGACTGCAGGACGCAAGTGTGCCAGAGGATCCTCAAATGATCCACTTTTTCTTCCCTTGTTTTTCATCAATGTCAAGCACCGCACTGTACCGGTTTGGCAACGAATGAAAATTACTCTACGGTAGAGGCAGTTCCCCGTTCGGGGAAGCGAAAAAGCTGCCGAAAATCGGGCAGCGATGAATGCCCGGCGCCGCCCTCCACCGCTCGTTGCTCAACAGGCGGCTGCCGAACCATGACCTCTATATCGTCAAGGTGAGCAGCGGCGCGAAGAAGTCCGGGGACGGACCTAGTGCGGGTGGCCTTTCGGAGCATCGTAACCCCATGAATAAACTCACCTTCAGCACCAGCGCACGTCGCGGACTCGCAGCAGTAGCACTCACCGGCCTCGGCCTCGGCGCAGCGGCTGGCGCAGCCAACGCTGCCCCCGCCAGCGACTGGGATGCACTGGCACAGTGCGAGAGCGGCGGAAACTGGGGCATCAACACCGGCAACGGCTTCTCCGGTGGACTGCAGTTCACCCCCTCGACCTGGGCAGCCTTCGGCGGCCAGGGCTCCCCCCAGAGCGCATCCCGCGAGCAGCAGATCGCTGTCGCCGAGAACGTCCTCGCCGGTCAGGGCTGGGGAGCATGGCCCGCATGCTCGGCCAAGCTCGGCCTCGGCAGCGCAGCCGCTCCGGCTCCGGTCCAGTTCCAGCAGGCCCAGGCTCCGGTTGTCGTCCAGGCTCCCGTCCAGGCTCCGGTCGTCGCCCAGGCTCCCGTCCAGGCTCCGGTCGTCGCCCAGGCCCCCGTCCAGGCTCCGGCCGTCGCCCAGGCTCCCGTCCAGGTCCAGGCCCCCGTAGCGGCTCCGGTCGTCGTCGAGGCTCCCGTCCAGGCTCCGGTCCAGGCCCCCGTTGCACTGAGCGGCGAGACCTACACGATCCAGTCCGGCGACACCCTCAGCACGATCGCCGAGAAGCTCGGCATCGAGGGTGGCTGGCAGGCACTGTTCGCCGCCAACACCGACACCGTGATCCACGCAGACCTGATCTTCACCGGTTCCGTCCTGCAGCTCCCGGCCTAGTCCGGAAGAACAGCTCCCGGGCCACGCCGACCGCGGCATCGACCCGAGCTTGATCTGAAGCGAGCCCCCGTCTCCTCGAGACGGGGGCTCGCTTCGTCATCGACCATGTCGACGGACGGCCCCATGCCGGGAGTACATGCCTAGCCGCAGGACGTGGCGTCGACGTCGATCGCGAGGTCGTGGGGTACCGAATACTCGCGGTCGGGAGTGGAGTAGGCGACGAGGATGTTGTCCGCGCTCCCATGGGTGACGCCCTCCGCCAGTTCGACCGTGATGATGATGTTCACGTGCGCGTCGGGCTCGAACTCGTAACCCTCCGCGGGGACGGGCGGGCCGATCGGTTCCGGCGGTTTGCTCGGGGTCGGCGCGGCGGAGTGTTCCTCGTGGGCGCCCGGAGTCGATTCGGCGCCCGGGTGGTGGTGCCCCTCGCGATTCGCGGTCTGCACCATGGACGAGAGGACGACCAGGCCCTCGGGATCGCCCAGCGCCATCTCACCGAAGGTGAAGGTCTCCAGGGTCGGATTGTGCAGCATGACCGTGTAGCGCAGACGGCTGTCATCGGGCTGCACACCGCACAGCTGCGCGCCGTCGATGCCCACGCCGAGCGGGTCGTCCCCGAGGTCCCCCACGGGCACAGCCTGGCTGCCGTCCTGCAGAGTGCTCACGGCTCCCGATCCGGCCTGCTCCCGGCCCGAGGTGTTGACACCCAGCGGATTCTCCTCGGCGGTACCGCAGCCTCCGAGTGCCAGCGAAGCCGACAGCGCGACGGCGAAGAGGGCGATCCGACGTCCGGGCGGCGGTGCAGTTCCGAGGTTCACGATCGATCGACCAATCCTGTCAGCTGGCCGCCGGAGTGCGAGGCTCCGGCGCTGGTACCTTCCATTCGTCGCACCGCCGGGCCCGGCTTGGTCCCGCTCCGGAACCGTCCGGAGGAAGCTCCGTCAGGCGAGGGGCTTGCCGCCTGTGACGCCCAGGATCTCTCCCGAGACGTACCGGGCGTCGTTGGAGGCGAGGAAGACATAGGCGCCCGCCAGTTCCGCCGGTTGCCCCATCCGGCCGAGGGGTGTCCCCTCCCCGAACGACTCGAGTTTCTCGCTGGTGGTCGTCGCCGGCTGCAGCGGAGTCCAGATGGGCCCCGGGGCCACCGCATTCACGCGGATTCCACGCTCCCCCAGGAGCTGGGCCAGGCTGAAGGTCAGGTTGTTCAGCGCTGCCTTCGTGGCGGCGTAGTCCATGAGGCTCGTTGATGGATGGTAGCCCTGCACCGAGGTGGTGTTGATGATCGAGGAGCCCTCGGTGAGGTGGGGCAGGGCGGCCTGCGTCAGCCAGATGGTGCCGTAGACGTTCGTCTCGAAGGTGCGGCGCAGCTGGTCCGCGTCGATATCGGGAAGGCCCTTGGGCTGGGCGATGTGGAAGCCTGCGTTGTTCACGAGGATGTCGAGCCCTCCGAGCCCGTCCACCACCTGGCGGACAGCCGAGGACGCATAGGCCTCGTCGCGCAGGTCTCCCGGCACCCCGAGCGCCGTCCGCCCCTCGGCACGGATCAGTTCGAGGCAGCTGGCGCCGTCCTCCTCTTCTGCGGGAAGGTACCCGATCGCGACGTCGGCACCTTCGCGGGCGAAGGCGAGGGCCACTGCCCGGCCGATGCCGGAATCACCGCCGGTGATGAACGCCCGCCGGCCCTGCAGCCGGCCGTGGCCCGTGTAGCTGTCCTCGCCGTGGTCCGGGCGCGGGTCCATGCGCTCCGTGAAGCCAGGATATTCCTGCAGTTCCGGGGACGCATCGACGGCGGGCCCCCGCGGGTCGTTCTGGTCCAGCGTGCCTGACGGATCGTTACCCATGGTGCTCCTAGTGGTGGCGAACGGGGAATACTAAGCCTACTGTCATTGTGTTTGTCGCGTTAGTCCTCTAGTAATTGACCTATGACAGTGATCCTGAGGTCCCTTGAAACGGCTGTACCCGACACGGTCCTGGTGCAGTCCCAGGTCCGGGACGCTTTCGCGGCACAGCCGGGCCTCACACGGCTGGGACAGCGCCTGGTCGGGGCGGCGTTCGACTCCTCGGGGATCGAGACACGGTACACCGTCATCGAGGAACTCACCCTCGATAGAGCCTTCGACGCCCCCGTCTTCTTCGACCGGGAGGAGATGCTGGTCCTCTCCCCCAGCACCAAGACCCGCAACGAGGTCTACGCCGAGGAAGGCGCAAAACTCTTCATCGAAGCCGGTCGGAAAGCACTCGAAGCGGCTACGGGCATCGAGGCGTCGGACGTCACGCACGTCGTCACCGTCTCCTGCACCGGCTTCTTCGCGCCGGGCCCCGACTACAAGGTGGTGCGCGCCCTGGATCTCAACCCGTCGGTGCAGCGCTACCACCTCGGCTTCATGGGCTGCTATGCGGCCCTCCCCGCGCTGCGGTCCGCCAAGGCCTTCTGCGAGGCGGACCCGGACGCCGTCGTCCTCGTGATCTCCGCGGAGCTGTGCTCCCTGCACGTCCGCTCGTCGAACAACCCCGACACCATCGTGGGGTCCTCCCTGTTCGCCGACGGCGCGGCGGCGGCCATCGTCTCCGCGCGGGACATCCCCCTGGAGGGGCCCGCCCTCAGTCTGGACCACTTCGAGACGGTCCTGACGCCCGTCGGGGAGGAGTCCATGGCCTGGAACATCGGCGATGAGGGTTTCGAGATGGTCCTCGGCACGTACGTCCCCCACATCATCGACGACCACATCGTGGGCGCCCTCGAACCGCTCCTGGCCCGGGACGCGTCGCTGCAGGGCCTCGACTACTCGGACATCGAGCACTGGGCCATCCATCCCGGCGGGCGCAGCATCCTCGACAAGGTGGAGGCGAAACTAGGCCTGACCGAGCAACAGCTCGTCCCGGCACGCGAGACCCTGCGCGACTACGGGAACATGAGCAGCGCAACCGTGATGTTCGTGCTTCGGAACATCCTCGACACGCCGGCGACCGACGGGAACAACCGGATCTGCTCGATGGCGTTCGGCCCCGGCCTCACGGTCGAGACCGCGCTGCTCACCAGGATCGGCGCCCGCTCCTCCTCCGACGCCGCGGCAGCGGGCACGACGGCAGCGGGCGTGACGGTCGGCGACGCGCCCGTCGCGGAGGACCTCAAGCCCGTTCTCGCAGAAGCCGGCGCATGAGCCGACTCGGGTTCCTCGCACAGCGGGACCCGGAGGCCATCGAGGAGATGGACCGGCCCGACTGCGACCCCCGGAAGCTCGAGCGGACCTACGCCCAGTTCGGGGTCGTCAACGCCGTGGTGTCGGGCTGGCGGCGCACGTACGCCTCGCTGCTCCGGCCGGCCTTCTCGCGGGACCGCACGAACACGCTGCTGGACATCGGTTCGGGCGGCGGTGACGTCCCGCGGGCGATCGCGCGCTGGGCCCGCCGTGACGGCTTCCGGCTCGAGGTGACGGCGATCGATCCCGACGAGCGCGCCCACGCCTACGCGTCGTCGCGCCCGCCCCTGCCGGGGCTGTCCTTCCGGCGCGCCCTGAGTGCCGAGCTCGTCGCCGAGGGCGCGGTGTTCGACGCCGTAGCCTCCAACCACGTCCTGCATCACCTCGACCCCGCCGGTTTCACCGGCTTCCTCGACGACACGGAGCAGCTGGCACGGCGCGTCGCGGTCCACAGCGACATCGCCCGGCACCTGCTCGCGTACGCCCTGTTCTCGGCCGGTACGCTGCCGCTCCCCGGGTCCTACATCCGCCAGGACGGCCTGACCTCCATCCGCCGGAGCTACACGCCGGGCGAGCTGCGCTCCTCGATCACGGACCGCGAGGGCTGGCGGGTACGCACGGCCGTGCCCTTCATCAACCTGCTGGTACTGGATCCGTCTCGCCGGGCACCGCGCAGTGCATGACGTGATCGTCGTCGGCGCCGGTCCGGTGGGGCTCTACACCGCACTGCTCCTGCGCCGGGCGGGCCTCGATGCCGTCGTGCTCGAACGCCGTACGGAACGCAGCCGCCACTCGCGGGCCATCGGGATCCACCCACCGGCGCTGCGGGCCCTCGCATCGGGAGGCATCGCCGACGAGCTGCGCGGCCGCGGGGTCCTCATCCGCGAAGGAGTCGCCCGGAGCGCGGGACGGCCTGTGGGCACCCTGTCCTTCGGCACCCTGCCCGGCGACGAGAAATACGTGCTCGCCGTGCCGCAGGCCGTCACCGAGGAGGTCCTCGAACGCCGGCTCGAGGAGGCCTTCCCCGGCACGCTGCGGCGCGGCGTCGCCGTCGTCGGGACGCGGGACGCCGGCGGTTCCGTCCTGGCCGCTACAAGGACCGTGCGGGAGGACGGCGTCCTCGAAGCGAGGCTCGTCGTCGCCGCGGACGGAGCCCGGAGTCCGCTCAGGGACGCCGCGGGAATCCGCGCACCGGTGCGGCGCTACCCGGACTGCTACGTCATGGGGGATTTCCGGGACAGTACCCAGGATGGGGACGACGCCGTCCTCTACCTCGAGACCGGTGGCATCGTCGAGTCCTTTCCCCTCCCCGGCGGCATCCGCCGCTGGGTGGTCCGCGTCGGCTGCCCCGTGGAACGCCCGACGGCGGAGGACCTCACGCAGCTCATCCTGGAACGGACAGGCGTCGGCGTCGATCCGGGCACCAACTCGATGCTCAGCGCCTTCGAGGTCCAGTCGCGGCTCGCCGACCGTTTCGTCTCGGGGCGCACCGTGCTGGTGGGCGATGCGGCCCACGAGGTGTCCCCCATCGGCGGACAGGGCATGAACCTGGGCTGGCTCGACGCCGTCCGGCTGGTACCGATCATCACGGCGTCGGTGCGCGACGGGCAGGACGTCGCCGGTGACCTCGCGCTGTACGAGAAGGAACGCCGCGCCGAGGCCGCGGTGGCGCGTCGGAAGGCCGCCATCAACATGGCGCTGGGACGTCCGCTGCCGGCACCGCTGATGCGCGTCCGCAATACGGTCTTCGGGTCGCTCATCCGGAACGACGCGATCGCCGGGGGCATCGCGCGCGCCTTCACCATGCAGTAGGAGTTCACCATGCAGTAGGAGACCGCGCCTTCACCGCGCACTGACCCGTTGACGCAGAAACCCCCGCAGCGTACCGCCGCCTACACCGGAGGGTGCAGAGCGGCAGGGCACTGCGGGGGTCGGCCGGCCTCTAGAACCGGAGGGCCTACTTCTTGAACAGGCCCTTCTTGACATTGGTCGGGCGCTGCATCTCGCCCTGCTTCGCACCCATCACCACGACGATGCCACTGATGAGGGGCAGAAGCCACTGGGTGGCCTTGAGCTGGGACTGTGCCTTCGCCAGTTCATCGCTGGCACCGGGACGGGGCTCGGTCGCACCCTCGCCACCCTGCTCGGCGAGCTGGCCGACCTTCTTGCCGAGCATGCCGGAGTACAGCGAGAGGGCCATGCCCAGGACGGTGACCACGGACTTCCAGACGGTGTTCGAACCGACGGTGTCCTGCGACGCCAAGCGACCCTTGTTACCGAGGATCAGGCCGATGCCGCCGACGGCGTGCACGGCGAACGCGGCGATCTGGACCGGCGTCCACTTGGCCCAGCCGAGGGACGAGAGGCGCGTGCGCTCCTTGGGGTCCTTCGCCTTACCGGTTGCACCGTTGAGTCCAACAGCACCCATCAGGGTGCCGCCAAACCATGCTGCGGCACCGAGGTCGTGGGCTGATCGTGCCAAAAGGTTTCCTGCCATGATGTAGAGCTCCTTAGACGTTGGTTCGACCTACGCCTCTACATTTATCAGCATGCTTAGGATTAAGCTACGGGAAACCCGGACGGAAAGACCGGGTGGGCTCCTTTCCGTGAAACTGCTACGAAAGGCCGAAGCGCATGACGGACGATACGAACGATCTCGACCAGGTGTGGCCCGAGTGGAAGGAAGCGGTCAACATGAGCGCGTCCCAGCTCGAAAAGTGGCTCGACACGGAGGAATCCCGGTCGGTGGGCCAGAAGGAATCGAGGTCCGCGGAGTCGGTGGGCCATGAATCGGGCAGGCACATCATCGAGATCCTCAACACGAAGCGCGACGACCTCACGGACGACGACGTCGAGCACATGCACAAGGTCGTGGGCTACGTCCACCGCCATCTCGCCCAGCGGCCCACCAAGGAGGACATCGAATCCTCGAAGTGGCGCTACTCGCTCATGAACTGGGGACACGATCCCCTGAAATAACAGCAGAACGGCCTCCCGAAAGTAGCGGAGGGCGCCCCGCTGGTGCGGGACGCCCTCCGTTGCGGTGGTCGGTACTTCTTCGACAGCTACTTCTTCGACAGCGCGCTTTCCTTGTGCGCAGCCTTCTTGCCGGACTTCGAGCTCTCGACGGTGTAGTACGGCTCGTCCTTCGACGCGTTGAACTTCTGGTCGTCGAACGTGAACTCCTTGTCGTGCTTCTCCACGACCTTGCCCTCGGTCGTGCCCTGGGACGTATTCCAGGTGACCGTGTCGCCCTTGCGAAATGACATCGCGTTCCTTCCCCGAGGTGGTTGTGCTTCCGACACTCTCACCCGACGGGAAGAAACGGAAGCCTACTGGTCGAGGTGCGTGGGCGCGAAGAGCCGCACGAGCGTCTCCACGACGACGACGTTGGGACCCTCGGCTTCGAGGCTCTCGCGGAGGGCCGTACCGATGTCCTCGGGTGCCACGCGGCGGGCCGGCACCCCGAAGGATTCGGCGAGGGCCACGAAATCGGGGCGCGCGAGTTCGGTCGCCGTGGCCTTGCCGAAGGCACCCTCCATGTACTCGCGGAGGATGCCGTAGCCGCCGTCGTCGACGATCAGCCAGGTGACGGGGATGTCGTGCTGCCGGGCGGTCGCCAGTTCGGCGATCGAGTACATCGCCGATCCGTCGCCGGACACCGCGAGGACCCTCGCGGGAAGCCCGCGGGACTCCAGGCCGACGGAGCCGCCGATGGCACCGGGGAAACCGAAGCCCAGGCCGCCGGCACCCTGCGCGGAGTGGAACTGGCCCTCGCGGGCGTCCCAGCAGCTCCACGCCCAGTACGCCGAGATCGTCATGTCCCAGAAGGTCTGCATACCCGAGGGAACGGCGTCGCGGATGTCCTGCAGGAACGCCCGCTCCTTGGCGAGGTCCTGTGCGTCGAGCCTCGAGCGCACCTTCGCGAGGGTCCCGCCCACGAGTGCAGCGGCGTCGTAGCCGGGTTCGCGGTCCCGGTCCAGCGGCTCGAGCGCGGCGTCGAGGGCGGCGAGTGCCTGCCCGGCGTCGGCCCGGATACCGAGTGCCGGCCGGTTGGACTCGAGGACGCGCGGTTCGGCGTCGATCTGGATGATGCGGCCGCGCGGTTCCAGGGTGAAGTAGTTGGACGTGACCTCGCCGAGCGACGAGCCGACGACGAGCAGGACGTCGGCGTCCTCGAGGACCTCGGTGACGTGCCGGTCCTCGACCCACGACTGCAGGGACAGCTCGTGCGTCCAGGGAAAGGCTCCGTTGCCGCCCGGCGAGCACACCACGGGAGCGCCGAGCTTCTCGGCGATGGACAGGAGCCATTTCTCGGCCCTGCCCCGCCGGGTGCCGCCGCCGGCGACGATCGCCGGCCGCCGGGAGTCCTTGAGCCACGCGACGGCTTCCCGTACCAGTTCGATCCTCGGCGGGTTGTCGAACGGTTCCGCGAGCGCATCCTCCACCTCCGGGACCATCACGGGATCCAGCAGGACGTTCTGCGGCACCTCCACCCACACGGGGCCCTGCGGGGACGAGACGGCCTCGGTCCAGGCGTCCTGGATGGCCGAGGGGATACCGGAGGCGTGCTGGATCAGGCGCTGGCTCTTCGTGACGTTCGCCGCCGACGCCTTCTGGTCATCGAGCTGGTGCAGCATGCCCTTGCGTCGCGCCCCGAGGCCCTCGAGGGGGATCTGGCTCGCGACGACGACCATGGGCACTCCGGTCGCGTACGCCTCCTGCAGTCCCGCGAGCGAGGTCAGCGCGCCGGGCCCGGTGGAGAGGAACAGGACGCCGACGTCGCCGGTGGCTCGGGAGAAGCCGTCGGCGGCGAACGCCGAGTTGTTCTCGACGCGCGACGACACGAAGCGGAGGTCGGAACGGGACAGGGCATCGAAGAGGCCGAGCGCGTGCTGGCCGGGGATGCCGAACACCGTCGTGGCCCCCAGGGCGGACAGCGTCTCGACGACGAGGTCACCGCCGTTCCGCTGCCCGCTGACGGGAGTGGGGGGCGCGGAGGCTGCGCCGCCGGTGATGTCCATCTACTTGTCCTCGGAGGCGGGCGTCAGCGTGTCGGCCATCAGCGTCACGAGGTCGTAGGCGACGTGGGAGGCCGCGACGCCGGTGAGTTCGGCGTGGTCGTAGGCGGGAGCGACCTCGACGACGTCGGCGCCGACGAGGTTCAGTCCGCGCAGCCCGCGCAGGATCTCGAGCAGTTCCCGACTCGTGATGCCGCCCGCTTCGGGTGTTCCGGTACCGGGCGCATGGGCCGGATCGAGCACGTCGATGTCCACCGACACGTAGAGGGGGCGGTTGCCGATGCGCGCCCTCAGTTTGTCGACGACCTCGTCCACGCCCTGCCGGTAGACATCGGAGGACGTCACGATGCCGAAGCCGAAGCGGCGGTCGTCCTCGAGGTCCCGCACGCCGTAGAGGGGGCCGCGCGTGCCGACGTGGGAGATGGCCTCGGTGTCGAGGATGCCCTCCTCCACGGCCCGCCGGAAGGGGGTGCCGTGGGTGTACTCGGCACCGAAGTAGGTGTCCCAGGTGTCGAGGTGGGCATCGAAGTGCAGCATCGCGACCGGGCTTCCGGCCCGCTCCGCGGCTGCGCGGAGCAGCGGCAGGGCAATGGTGTGGTCGCCGCCGAGGGTCACGAGGCGCGTTCCGTCCGCCGTCAGGTCCAGGGCGTTCTGCTGAACCGTCTCGATGGCCTCGAGGATGTTGAACGGGTTGACAGCCATGTCGCCGGCATCGGCCACCTGCACGCGCTCGAACGGCGAGACGTCGAGCGCCGGGTTGTACGGGCGCAGGAGGCGCGACGCCTCGCGGATGTGGTTGCCGCCGAAGCGTGCTCCGGGCCGGTAGGACACCCCGGAGTCGAAGGGCACGCCGACGACGGCGACGTCGGCGCGGTCCACCTGGTCCAGGCGGGGCAGGCGCGCGAAGGTCGCCGCACCTGCGTAGCGGGGAATACGGGAGGAGTCGATGGGGCCGAGGTGGCCGCCTCCGGTGACGCGCAGTTCTTCCACAGCTTCCATCCGATCCGGGCTAAAAGTTGCCCAATATGCATCAAACGTTTTGCATAAGGCTATTCTTCTGTCGGACCGGGGTCAAGGATCGGGACGGAGACTGGTTGCCTCGAAAACCCGTTAAGGAAGTGTTAAGACGCCCGAAGAGGAGCCGTCCCGGTCCTACTGTGAAGGTGTGAGTTCAACATCGGTACGCACCCTGCCGGCGCCGTCGAGCAAGCGCCTCGAGCGCTGGCTGCTCAACGAGTCCAGCCAGCCCACCGCACACCAGCCCGAACCGGAGCGGACGCAGCCCTGGTGGAAGGTCATGTGCCTGACCGGCGTCGACTACTTCTCGACCCTCGGCTACCAGCCGGCCATCGCCGCTGCCGCCGCCGGGGTCCTCTCCCCCCTCGCCACCCTCATCCTAGTGGCCGTGACACTGTTCGCCGCGCTCCCCGTGTACAAGCGCGTGGCAGCGGAGAGCCCGCGCGGCGAGGGCTCCATCGCGATGCTGGAGAAGCTGCTGCCCAAGTGGCGCGGCAAGGTCTTCGTCCTGGTCCTGCTCGGGTTCGCCGCGACCAGCTTCCTCATCACCATGACCCTGTCCGCCGCGGACGCCAGCGCGCACCTCATCGAGAACCCCTTCGCCCCGTCCTGGCTGCAGGGCCAGGAGATCCTTCTCACCGTGGTGTTCCTCGGCCTGCTGTCCGCCGTCTTCCTCCGGGGCTTCCGTGAGGCCATCGGCATCGCGGTCGCGCTCGTCGCGATCTTCCTGCTGCTGAACCTGTGTGTCGTCGTCGTCGCCGCCGTACAGATCCTCGAGCAGGGCGGGCTGGTGGGGAACTGGTGGACCGCGCTCACCACCCAGCACGGCAATCCGCTCGTCATGGTGGGACTCGCCGTCCTGATCTTCCCGCGCCTCGCACTCGGCCTCTCGGGCTTCGAGACCGGCGTCGTCGTGATGCCCCAGATCGACGGCAGGCCCGGCGACACGGAGGAGGACCCCGCGGGCCGCATCGCCGGCGCCCACAAGCTCCTCACGTCCGCAGCGCTCATCATGAGCGGCTTCCTCATCGCCTCGAGCTTCGTCACCACCCTGCTCATCCCCGCCGAGGCCTTCGCGGAGGGCGGGCCCGCCAACGGCCGGGCACTCGCCTACCTCGCGCACCTGTACCTCGGGGACGGCTTCGGCACCGCATACGACATCTCGACGATCGGGATCCTCTGGTTCGCCGGAGCGTCCGCCATGACCGGCCTGCTCAACCTCGTGCCGCGCTACCTGCCCCGCTACGGCATGGCCCCGGCGTGGGCCAAGGCCGTCCGCCCGCTGGTGCTGGTCATCACGCTGATCGCCATCGTCGTCACGTTCTTCTTCCGCGCCGACGTCGAAGCCCAGGGCGGCGCGTACGCCACGGGCGTCCTCGCCCTCATCACCTCGGCCTCCGTCGCCGTCACCCTCTCGGCCCACCGCAAGCACCAGCGGGGGCGGACCATCGGGTTCGGCGTTGCCGCCGCGGTCTTCGTGCTCACGACGGCGGTCAACATGTTCGAGCGCCCCGACGGGCTCAAGATCGCCACCTGCTTCATCCTCGGCATCATCGTGATCTCGTTCATCTCCCGCTCACGCCGCGCCTTCGAGCTGCGGGCCACGAGCATCCGCCTCGACGAGACGGCACTGTCCTTCGTCAGCTCCCAGGACGACGGCGAGATCCTGCTGATCGCCCATGAGCCCAAGCGGCTGAGCAGCTCCGCCTACCGCCACAAGCTGCAGCACGCCTGCGCGGTCTCCCACTTCCCGAACGCCGCCATGCCCCTCTTCATCGAGGTGACAGTCGACGATTCCTCGGAGTTCGAGACCGAACTGCAGGTGCGCGGCGTGGTGCGCCACGGCTTCCACATCCTGGAGGTCCACAGCTCCAACGTGCCGAACACCATCGCCGCGGTGATGCTGCACATCCGCGACATCACCGGGCTCATGCCCCACGTCTACTTCCGGTGGACCGAAGGCGACCCGGTGGCCAACCTGTTCAAGTTCCTGTTCACGGGTGAGGGCGAGATCGCCCCGGTGACGCGCGAGGTCCTGCGCGCCGCGGAGCCCGACGTGACCAAGCGTCCGTGGGTGCACGTCGGCTGAGACCGGCTATTTCCCCGACGCCGCGGGCACCAGCGTCCACAGCACGACGGCCGTGCGCCCCTCCGGGTTCAGCCAGGTGTGCGGTTCGCGGCCGGGGAAGGTCACGGTGTCCCCGGCGTCCAGTTCGTACCGGTCGTTGGAGAAGATCAGCACGAACCGCCCCTCGACCACGTGCAGGGTCTCCACCTCGCAGTCCACGGAGTAGAGCTCGTCCTCTCCCCGGCCGTGCGGCTCGACGACGGCGCGGATCATCTGCAGCCGTCGCTCCGAGCGCGCGGTCATCAGGCGCTCGTTGATGCCCTCCCCACCGAGGCTGATGCGCGGCGCTTCGGCGAGGCGCGTCAGGTGTGTCTCCGGCACGAGGAACAGGTCGCCGATGGAGATCGACAGCACCTGGCACAGCGTCACGAGCGAGGCGACGGACGGCGACGTGAGGTCCCGCTCGACCCTGCTGAGGAAACCCTTGGTCAGGCCCGTGGAGTCGGCGACCTGCTCGATGGTCATGCGCTGGGCCTGGCGTGCGGCCCTGATGCGCGAGCCGATGGCGACCGGCGTGTTCGTCGGCTCGACGGGCAGGGCCTTCATGCTTGTCCTCTCCTACGGCAATCCCGGAAGCTTACCCGTTCCCCGACGGACATCCGCCTGACACACGAGCCTGTCATGATTGACGCGTGACTCGCGTCACGAGTAGCTTATCGGTCAACAATAGTTGCCTCCAAGGCATCAGGACCAGCAGCCAAAGGACCTCTCCATGCAAGCACTCAACATCGGCATCGTGGTGGCGTACCTCGTCGCCATGCTCGGCTTCGGGTGGTGGGGCAAGTCCCGCACCCGGAACGCCAGCGACTACCTCGTGGCAGGACGGCGTCTCGGTCCCTTCCTCTACACCGGGACCATGGCCGCGGTCGTCCTCGGCGGGGCATCCACGGTCGGGGGCGTGGGCCTCGGCTACCAGTACGGCATCTCCGGGATGTGGCTCGTCGTGGCCATCGGCACCGGCGTCCTGCTGCTCAGCCTCCTGTTCGCTCCCACCATCCAGAGACTGAAGATCTACACGGTCTCCCAGATGCTCACGCTGCGCTACGGGCACCGGGCCACCCGGGTCTCCGGCATCGTGATGCTCGCCTACACTCTGATGCTCTGCGCCACGTCCACCGGCGCCTATGCCACGATCTTCGTGGTGCTCTTCGGCTGGGACCGCGCGGTGTCCATCGCCGTCGGCGGCGTGATCGTCCTGATCTACTCCACGGTTGGCGGCATGTGGTCCATCACCCTGGCGGACATGGCACAGTTCGTCATCAAGACCGTTGGCGTCTTCGCCCTGATGCTCCCCTTCTCGCTGGCCGCGGCCGGGGGTTTCTCAGGGATCGCCGAACGTGCCGGGAACGAGTTCTTCAGCATCACGGGGATCGGCGCGCAGAGCATCATCACCTACTTCGTGGTCTACACGCTCGGGCTGCTGATCGGCCAGGACATCTGGCAGCGCGTGTTCACGTCGCGCACGCCGGAGATCGCCCGCTGGGGCGGTTCGGCCGCCGGCATCTACTGCATCCTCTACGGCATCGCGGGCGCCGTCATCGGCATGAGTGCCAGCGTCATCCTGCCCGCCATCGAGTCGCGGGACGACGTCTACGCGGACATCGCCCTGAACGTCCTGCCGATCGGCATCGGCGGGCTCGTCCTCGCCGCGGCCGTGGCCGCCATGATGTCGACGGCGTCCGGTGCACTGATCGCCGCCGCCACCGTCGCACGGACCGACGTCGTCCCCTTCGTGGCCGGCTGGTTCGGCAGGGACACCGGGGAACGCGCGACGTCGGACCACGACGTCCGGTCCAGCCGCTGGTGGGTCCTCGGCCTCGGCATCGTCACGATCGCCCTCGCCGTGATCGTGCAGGACGTGGTGGCCGCCCTGACCATCGCGTACGACATCCTCGTCGGCGGGCTCCTGGTGGCCATCCTCGGTGGCCTGGTCTGGCGCCGGGGCAACGGCCTCGGAGCGGGAGCATCGATGGCGGCGGGCACGCTCGTCACCCTCGGCGTCATGGCCTATCTCGAGATCACCGCGGACAACCAGTACGACGGCATCTACGCCAACGAGCCGATCTACTACGGGCTCGCGGTGTCGGCGCTCGTGTATGTCCTCGTCTCGTTCCTCACCCGCCCCACCGCTCCGGAGGTGATGGAGGCTTGGGACCGCCGGGTTGCCGGGCAGGTGCCCGACGACGTGCCGGTCGACGCCGCCCGCTGACCGCGGGCAGGCCGGACGCGACGGAAACGCAGAAACGCAGGAGGGCTCCCGGCATGCGCCGGGAGCCCTCCTGCGTTCCGGGACGATCGCGGCCGGTGACGCTCGAGCGCAGCGGACCACGATGCGGTCGCCGTCAGGCGGGTGACGACCCTCCGTGACGGCCGGTGGTGCCGCGGGTGCGCGAATCGTCGAGGGCGCGGGCGCCCTCGAAGGTGCCGGCAGTGTCCGCGCGGTCGTCGCCGTCGTCGTCGTGCCCCTGGACCCTGCGGTTTTGCGTGCCCGGGCGGTCGTCCGCCTCGTCCGTCGCGGGGAGCGCCTGGGCGACCCTGGCGGCCTGCTCCTCCTTGGGCGTGGAGCTCAGGCCGTGCCCGGTCTCGTCGAGCGCCGTCAGCACCTCGGCCTTGTCGACCTCGGCCTCCGTGATCTCGTCGTCCTTCTCCTGGTTCCACGCCTTGATCGCGGCCCAGCCGACGGCGGCCACGGGGACGGAGAGGATCGCGCCGATGATCCCGGCGAGGATGGTGCCGGCGGTCAGGGCCAGCAGGATGACGAGGGCGTGGACCTGCAGCGTACGGCCCATGACCACGGGCTGCAGGAAGTTGCCCTCGAGCTGGTTCACTACGATGACCGCGATGACGACCATGAGCGCCACGAAGGGCCCGTTGGCCACGAGGGCGATCAGGGCCGCGAGCACGCCGGCCAGCGTCGCGCCGACCAGCGGGATGAAGGCGCCGATGAAGACGATGGCGGCCAGCGGGAGTGCCAGCGGGACGCCGAGGAAGAAGAGCGCGAGTCCGATGAACACGGAATCGACGAGGGCCACGATCGCGGTGCCGCGCACGTAGCCGCCGAGGACGGCCATGCTGCTGTAACCCACCCGGCGGGCCTTGACCAGGCGCTTGCCCTTGAACGCGCGGAGCATGAAGGCCCAGATCTTCTCGCCGTCCTTGAGGAAGAAGAAGAGGATGACCACCATGAGCAGGGCACCGGCGATGAAGTTGCCGGCCGCGCTGAGGCCCGAGATGGCACCCGCGCCAGCCGTGCTGCTCGTCGCGAAGTCCACAGCCGCGTCGCGCGCCTGCTGGATCTGGGCGTCGTCGATCGGGATGGGACCGTTCTGTGCGTAGGCGTAGAGCTGGTCGAAGCCCTCCGTCGCGCTGGACGCCAACTCGCCGGCCTGACCCACGACGGCGAACACGATGCCCGTGATGAGGCCACCGAACACCAGCAGGAGCAGCAGGAAGGACACGCCGGTGGCCAACGACGCTCCCCAGCCCTTGCGCCGTAGCCAGTTCACGAACGGGCCGATCGCGGCCGCGAGGATCAGTGCCAGCAGCATCGGGATCACCACGAGCCGGACCTGGATCAGGGCGTACACGGCCACCACGGCGAGCACCAGGAGCAGGAGCACCTGCGCCACACGGATGCTGGCGCGCCCCAGGGTGTCGTGCCAGGGGCTCTGTGGGGCGGACGTTTCCGCCCGCGCGTATGGAGTCATCGATTGTCACCTTTTCCTTCGGCCCGAGGGCCATCGTCGAGCAATTGGGTGCGCACCTCGCGCCGGAGGACCTTGCCGATCAGGGACCGGGGCAGGTCCTCGGCCTGCACGATGATGCGTGGGACCTTGTAGGCTGCGAGCGCCGTGCGGCAGAAGGACCGGAGTGCCTCGGCATCGAGGCTTGCACCGGGGGCGAGGACGACGACGGCGGCCACGTCCTCACCCCCGCCGGCCCGCGGGAGTCCGACGACGGCCGCATCCGTCACGTCGGGATGGGTCCGGAGCGCGTCCTCCACCTCGGAGGGCGCCACGTTGAACCCGCCGGTGATGATCAGTTCCTTGATGCGGTCGACGATCGAGATGAAGCAGTCCTCGTCCATGCGGACGATGTCGCCGGTACGGAACCAGCCTTCGTCGAGCAGTGCCGCGTGGGTCTCGTCCGGTTTGCGCCAGTAGCCCCCGAACACCTGGGGCCCGCGGATGAGCAGCTCCCCTGCCTCGCCCGGCCCGCGGTCCCGGGTGGTGTCCTCCGGGTCGACGATCCGCACGTCGGTGCCGGGGAACGGCACCCCGACGGTGCCCGGACGCCGGGTGGGACCGATCGGGTTGCCCGCCGCCACGGGCGAGGTCTCCGTCAGTCCGTAGCCCTCGATCAGGTAGCCACCGGTTGCCGCCTCCCAGGTCTGCACCGTGGACTGGGGGAGGTTCATGGCGCCGGAGATCGCGAACCGGATGCTGCGGAGGTCCGCTCCGCGTTCCGCAGCGCCCGCTGCGAGCCTGTCGTAGATGGGCGGTACGGCGGGCAGGAAGGTGGGTGGGCTCTTCCGGGCGGCGTCGAGCACCAGTCCGACGTCGAACCGGGGGAAGAGGACGAGGCGGGCACCGATGCTCATCGCGAACGTCAGGCACAGCGTGAGGCCGTAGGCGTGGAACATCGGCAGGACGGCGTAGACGGTCTCACGCCCCGCCTCGAGGCCGGGCACCCAGGCGCGGCCCTGGGCGGCGTTGGCCAGCAGGTTCCGATGCGTGAGGACCGCGCCCTTGGGCGCGCCGGTGGTGCCGCTGGTGTACTGCAGGACGGCCGTGTCCTGCGGTGCCGGGCGGGGATGCCGGTGCGGCAGGGGCCGGTGGCGGAGCAGGTCCCGCCACGGCAGTACGGCCCGGGGACCGGCCGGTTTCTCCGTCGTCGTGAGCGCGGCCCTCGCATCGCGGGCCCGGCGGACCGGCAGTCTCAGGGCGAGGCGGCGCGATGCGGGCATCGCCCGGATGAGGTCGACCGTCACGATCGCGGTGACCGGGATGTCCCCGGGTAGCCGCTGGACCCGCGGGGCCACCCGGTCCCAGACGATCGCCACCTTCGCTCCGTGGTCCTCGAACTGGTGCCTCAGCTCGCGGTCGGTGTAGAGCGGGTTGTGCTCGACGACGATCGCCCCGAGGCGGAGGACGGCGTAGAAGGCGATGATGTGCTGGGGACAGTTCGGCAGCACGAGGGCCACGCGGTCACCGGCGGTTACGCCGAGCGAGCGCAGGCCTGCCGCCCCGCGCGCGACGGCGTCGCCCAGGGCGCGGTACGTCGTGCAAGCACCGAAGAATTCCAGCGCCGTCGCTGCGCCGTAGGTGCGGACCGAGGAATCGAGCAGGTCGGAGAGCGTGCCGTCGGGCACGTCGAAGGACCGGGGGACGCCGGGTGCGTAGCTCTCCACCCAGGGCCGGGCTGCCAAATCCATAAGCCTGCTTCCTGTTATCCGTTCGACTGTAGCGCGGGTCTCCGGCTTCCGACACCTGACCCGCCGGGACGGAACCTGCGACCCGGAGGTCCGGGGCGGTCCGGTAGGATGGATGGTCGAAGGGGAGTAGCTCCGCGTCCCGAGGACGCGCGGCCTGTCGACATACTGGCGCCATGGGTGCCCGGCAGTCCACCGGATCCACCCGGCGAGCGAGACCTTCGGCCGAATCAGCGCACCTGCGTTCCCCGGCCGGAGCACCCCGCTTCGGCCGCGGCACGCACGGGCACCCCGACCACCGGAGCATCCCCGTGACATCCCCTGAGCAGCAGTCCCCCTCCCGGAACGACATCAAGCGCTGGCGCCAGTACCTCGCCGACGAGCGGGGCGAGGCCGCCACCTACCGCGACCTCGCCCGCCGCAGGACGGGCGAGGAGCGTGAGATCCTCCTCGGCCTGGCCGAGGCGGAAGGCCGCCACGAGGCGCACTGGCTCGAACTGCTCGGCAACGACGTCGGACGCCCCCTGAGGCCCTCCGTCCGCAACCGGATCCTCGGCGTGCTCGCACGGCGCTTCGGATCGGTCTTCGTCCTGGCCCTCGCGCAGCGTGCCGAAGGACGGTCCCCGTACGCGACCGACCCCTCCGCCACGAGCGCCATGGTCGCCGATGAGCAGATCCACGAGGAAGTGGTGCGTGGTCTGGCGACCCGCGGCCGCAACCGGCTGTCCGGGAACTTCCGGGCCGCGGTCTTCGGCGCGAACGACGGGCTCGTCAGCAACCTCGCGCTGGTCATGGGAATCGGTGCCACCGGCGTCTCGACCTCGTTCATCCTGTTCAGCGGGCTGGCCGGACTGCTGGCCGGTGCCCTGTCGATGGGCGCCGGTGAATACGTGTCCGTCCGGTCCCAGCGCGAGCTGCTGTCGGCGACGCGCCCCACGCAGATCACCCTCACGGCGGCGAAGGAACTCGACATCGCGGCGAACGAGCTGGTGCTCGTCTACCGCGCGAGGGGGATGACGCCAGCGGCTGCCGAGCACCGCGCGGCGGAGCGCCTCGGCCTGTACAGCTGCGACTGCGACCCGAGCTTCTCCCTCCAGCCCGAGGAGGACGACGCCGTCGACGAGCACGAGGCGGTCGGCACCGGCCTCGGCGCCGCGGCCTCGAGCTTCTGCTTCTTCGCCTCGGGTGCCATCATTCCGGTGCTCCCGTACCTCGTGGGCCTCAGCGGCGTCACGGCCGTCGTCGTCGCGTGCGTCCTGGTGGGACTGGCACTGCTGGCCACGGGTGCTGTCGTCGCCCTGCTGTCGGGCGCCTCGCCGCTGCGGCTGGCGCTCCGGCAGCTGGCGATCGGGCTCGGTGCGGCCGCGGTGACCTACCTGCTCGGCCTGCTCTTCGGCACGTCCGTGGCCTGATCCGGCACCTGAGGAACGCCGTGCGCCCTGCGCGAACGGCGTTACCCGGCGACCGCCGGAGTGCTGGAATGGTGCGCATGGACGAGCAGGAGGCGCTCGACGCGTACTCGGCGGCGATCGTGCGCATCGCCGAATCCACACTGCCCTCGGTGGCGGCGGTGTCGGTGCACACCGCCCGCGGCTCCGGCGCAGGCAGCGCATCCGTGATCTCGACCGATGGGCACCTGCTGACGAGCGCGCACGTCGTCGCCGGCGCGCAGCGTATCGAGGTCGCGTTCGGCGACGGATCGGTACTGCCCGCCCACGTGGTCGGCAAGGACCCGCTCTCGGACCTCGCCGTCCTCGCGGCGGACGGCCGCACTCCCCCGCCCGTGCCCTGGGGCGACGCCTCCCGGCTCCGGGTCGGGCAGCTCGTGGTGGCACTCGGCAACCCGCTCGGCATGGCAGGCAGCGTCACCGCGGGAATCGTGTCCGCACTCGGCCGGTCCCTCCCCACGGTGTCCGGACGCGTGGTGGATGAGGTCATCCAGACCGACGCGACCCTGAATCCGGGCAGCAGCGGGGGCGTGCTCGCCGACAGCGCAGGACGCATGGTGGGCGTCAACACGGCCGTCGCCGGTATCGGGCTCGGCCTGGCCGTCCCCATCAACACGACGACGCGGGAGATCATCGACGCGCTCACCACCAGGGGCCGCGTGCGCCGTGCGTGGCTGGGCGTCGTCGGGGCCCAGATCCCGCTCATCCCGGAGATCGCGGCCCGTGTCGGTTCGCCCACGGGGATGCAGGTGGCTTCCGTCGTCGCCGGCAGTCCCGCCGCCGGCGCCGGAGCGCGCGCCGGGGACGTGGTCATCTCGCTCGATCACATACCCGTTCGCAGTGCCACGGGCATCCAGAAGCTGATGGTCGACACCGCGATCGGCCGCCGGATGGAGATGACGGTGTGGCGCAACGGCGCCCTGGTGGACATCGTCGTGCAGCCCGAAGAGCTGCGCGTCCCATGAGCCGCGGCGGCATGCCGGCGTTCCATCCTGAGCGGGTCCCACCCGGCGTCCCGTCCTGAGCGACGGGCTGCACCTACGCGGCGTCCGGCTCCCGCAGCACGTAGTCCTCGAGCTTGGCGAGCGTCGCCTCGATGCTGGCCGGATGGCGGCGCGTGAAGCCGGTGAGCCGGAAGACGAATCTCCAGGGCACCGCCCTGCCGTCCCACTCCTCACGCACCAGCGTGCCATCGCCGCGGGGCTCGAGCGTGTAGCGCCAGACGTGCGCCGAGAAGTGCCGCCACGCGATGCGGCGGCCCTCCTCGAACTCGACCACGTGGTTGAGGATCCTGTACCGGCTCCCCAGCTTCATGTCCATGCCGAACTTCGCACCCGGCGACAGGCGGGACGGACCGTTGGGCTGCTCGCCCCGCACGGTTCCCGATCCGTCGATCACGCTGTGCAGGGCCGGCGTCGCGAGGACCTCGAAGATGCGGGCCGCCGGTGCGTCAATGAGCCGCTCACGGGAGATGAGGTAGGCGGAGTCCGGGCCGGGGGTGCGCCGGGTCATGGCTTGAGCAGCACCTTGATGGCGCGCCGCTCGTCCATCGCCCGGTACGCCTCGGCGACCTCCTCGAGCGGCATCTCGACGTCGAACACCCGGCCCGGGTTGATCGTCCCGTCCAGGACGTCCTTCAGCAGTTCGGGGATGTACGTGTGGGCCGGGGCCATGCCGCCGCCCACGGTGATGTTCTTCGCGAAGAGGAGGCTGACCGGCAGCTCGGGCCCACCCGCGGGGACCCCGACGAAGCCGAGGTGCCCACCCGGACGCGTGCTGCGCAGCGCCTGGTCCATGGACTCCTTGGTGCCCACGCACTCGAGGACCGAGTCCGCGAGCACTCCCCCGAGCAGTTCGCGCACCTTCGCCACGCCCTCGCCGCCGCGCTCCGCGACGATGTCGGTGGCCCCGAACTCGCGGGCGAGGGCCTGGCGGTCCTCGTGGCGGGACATCGCGATGATGCGCTCCGCGCCGAGGCGCTTGGCGGCGAGGACCCCGCACAGGCCGACCGCCCCGTCGCCGACGACGACGACGGTGCTGCCCGGGCCCACGTTCGCCGACACGGCGGCGTGGTGGCCGGTCGACATGACGTCGGAGAGGGTCAGGAGGCTGGCGGTGAGGGCGGCGTCGGGCTCGGTCACGCCATCGACCCTGCGGAGCGTGCCGTCCGCCTGGGGGACGCGCACGGCCTCGCCCTGGCCGCCCTGCAGGAAATCGCCGTGCTCGTCGGTGCTGCCCCAGCCCGCGAGGTGGTCGCAGGCGACGGTGACGCCGTTCAGGCACTGCGGGCACTTGCCGCAGCTGTCGACGAAGGGGGCGATCACGAAGTCGCCGACCGCGAGGTCCCGGACGTCGTCGCCCACGGATTCCACGACGCCGACGAACTCGTGGCCGATTGCCTTGGGCTCCTTCGTGGGACGGACGCCGCGGTAGGGCCAGAGGTCCGATCCGCAGACGCACGAGGCCGTGACTCGTACGACCGCGTCCGTGGGACGGATGATTGTGGGATAGTCGCGGTCCTCGACGCGGATGTCGCCGGGCCCGTGGATGATGGTGGCGCGCATGAAAATCTCCTAGAAGCTTGCCTGACGCAATCGATGGTTCCCCTGTCGCCACCTTACAAGCAGCGAGGGTGCCGCCCTACCGCCCGGGGTCGTCCGCCGTTTCCTTGCACCGGCGCTCCGGGAGGGTATTCCCGCCCGGAGCCGGCGCGCCTGATCGGGGCATTAAACGCGGCAGCCTCCCCCGCACGGATGCGGGGGAGGCTGTCGGGGTGGCACGTGGATCAGAGCGTCGCGTAGACCTCGCGAAGGAGCTTCGCGGTCTCGGAGGGGGTCTTGCCCACCTTGACGCCGGCGGCTTCGAGGGCCTCCTTCTTGGCCTGCGCGGTTCCTGCCGAGCCGGAGACGATGGCACCGGCGTGGCCCATGGTCTTGCCCTCGGGAGCCGTGAAGCCCGCCACGTAGCCGACGACCGGCTTGGTGACGTTAGCCTTGATGAACTCGGCGGCACGCTCCTCGGCGTCTCCGCCGATCTCACCGATCATCACGATCGCCTTGGTCTCGGGATCCGCCTCGAAGGCCGCCAGGGCGTCGATGTGGGTGGTCCCGATGACCGGGTCGCCACCGATGCCGATGGCCGTGGAGAAACCGAGGTCGCGCAGTTCGAACATCATCTGGTAGGTCAGCGTGCCCGACTTCGAGACGAGGCCCACGCCGCCCTTGCCGGTGATGTTCGCGGGGGTGATGCCCACGAGGGACTCGCCGGGCGTGATGATGCCCGGGCAGTTGGGGCCGATGATCCGCGTGACCTGCTTGCCATCGGCGTCGACCTTCGACTGGGCGAGGGCCCAGAACTCGGCCGAGTCCTGCACGGGAACGCCTTCGGTGATGACGACGACGAGGCCGATACCGGCCTCGATGGCCTCGACGACGGCGTCCTTGGTGAAGGCCGGCGGCACGAAGACGATCGACACGTCGGCGCCGGTCTCACGGATTGCTTCCTCGACGGTGCCGTAGACGGGGAGGGTGACGTCGCCGTGGGTGACGGTGGTGCCGGCCTTGCGGGCGTTGACGCCGCCGACGACCTGGGTTCCGGCCTTCAGCATGAGGGCGGTGTGCTTGGTGCCCTCGCCGCCGGTGATGCCCTGGACGATGACCTTCGAGTCCTTGTTGAGGTAGATAGACATGTGGGGAACCCTTTACTTTCCGTAGGCCAGCGCGGCGGCCTTGTCGGCGCCTTCGTCCATGGTGTCGGCGATGGTCACCAGCGGGTGGTTGGCCTCGGCGAGGATGCGGCGGCCCTCTTCGACGTTGTTGCCGTCCAGGCGCACCACGAGGGGCTTGTTGGCCTCGTCGCCGAGGATCTCGAGGGCGCTGACGATGCCGTTGGCGACGGCGTCGCATGCGGTGATGCCGCCGAAGACGTTCACGAAGACGCTCTTGACCTGGCTGTCGTTGAGGATGACGTCCAGACCGGCGGCCATGACCTCGGCGGACGCTCCACCTCCGATGTCCAGGAAGTTGGCGGGCTTCACGTTGCCGTGGGCCTCGCCGGCGTAGGCGACGACGTCGAGGGTGGACATGACCAGCCCGGCGCCGTTGCCGATGATGCCGACCTCACCGTCGAGCTTGACGTAGTTGAGGTCGTTCTCCTTGGCCTTGGCCTCGAGGGGGTCCGCGGCGTCCTTGTCCTCGAGGGCGGCGTGGTCCGCGTGGCGGAACCCGGCGTTCTCGTCGATGGTGACCTTGCCGTCCAGTGCGAGGATGTCGCCGCTGCCGGTCTTGACGAGCGGGTTGACCTCGACGAGCGTGGCGTCCTCCTTCACGAAGACGTCCCACAGCTTGAGGATCGTGTTCACGACGCCCTCACGCAACTCGGGTGCGAAGCCTGCGGCGTCGACGATCTCCTCGGCCTTGGCCTGGTCGATGCCGGTCCCCGCGTCCACGGCGATCCGGGCGAGTGCCTCGGGACGCTCGACTGCGAGCTGCTCGATCTCCATGCCGCCCTCGACCGAGCACATGGCCAGGTAGTTGCGGTTGGACCGGTCGAGCAGGACGGAGAAGTAGTATTCCTCGGCGATGTCCGCGCCCTGCGCGATCATCACCGTGTGGACCGTGTGCCCCTTGATGTCCATCCCGAGGATGTCCGAAGCATAGGAATAGGCCTCGTCGGGGGTCTTGGCGACCTTGACGCCGCCGGCCTTGCCGCGACCGCCCACCTTGACCTGTGCCTTGACGACGACGACGCCGCCGATCTTCTCGGCTGCTGCCTTTGCTTCTTCTGGGGTGTGCGCCACGATGCCGGCGAGCACGGGAACTCCGTGTGCCTCAAAGAGATCGCGCGCCTGATATTCAAACAGGTCCACGGGCTAGAGTCCTTCTACGTCGAAGTAGGTTTACAAGAGGGAACTTTAGCCCCTCGGCCCTGAGGCCTTCCCCAGAGTACCGGTTTAGTGAGTAAGGCCACACTTCTATCTTTTGTAGAAGAAATGCCCGGAATTACCGGGTTTTCTACCCCCGGAACCCGTGCCGGGGGCGGCTCCGGAACCCGCGTCAGGCGACCTTGGTCAGCGGGGCGTAGCGCAGCAGCAGCCGCTTCTCCCCGACGTCGAACCGCACCTTCGCCACGGTCTTGTCGCCGGCCCCCTCGACGGACAGGACGGTGCCGTTCCCGAAACTGGCGTGGTTGACCCGGTCCCCCACTGCGACCGAGACGACCTCCTTCTGGGGCTGCACACGTCCCACGCTCTTGGAGGGAGCCGGGGCGCCGCCGTTGAAGCCACCACCACTGGCGCCCCAGTAGGACCCGCTGAACCGCGGCCCGCTGATGCTCGCGCCGGACGTCCAGGCCGGCTTCACCGAGCCCTCGCGCTTCCAGGAGATGAGCTCCTCGGGGATCTCGCTGACGAACTGGCTGGCCGGGTTGTACTGGCTCTGGCCCCACATGCTGCGCACCTCGGACCGGGTGATGTAAAGGCGCTGGCGGGCCCGGGTCAGGCCCACGTACGCCAGGCGGCGTTCCTCCGCGAGCTCCTTCGGATCGGTCGCGGAGCGCTGGTGCGGGAAGATCCCCTGCTCCATGCCCGTCAGGAACACCACGGGGAACTCCAGGCCCTTGGCGGTGTGCAGCGTCATGAGCGTCACGACCCCCTGCCTGCGGGCCTCCTCGACGGCACGCTGCACGTCGGCCGCGGAACCGTCGGGGGCGTCGGGGATGGAGTCGGCGTCGGCCACGAGGGACACCTGCTCGAGGAAGTCGCCCAGCGTCCCCTCCGGGTTGTCCCGCTCGAATTCGCGCACGACGGCGACGAGCTCGGCCAGGTTCTCCACCCGGGATTCGTCCTGGGGATCGTTGCTGGTCCGCAGTTGTTCGAGGTAGCCGGTCTGCTCGAGGACGGCCTCGAGGGCGGCCGAGGCGCCCGATCCGCTGGCGACCTCCGCGAGGTCGTCGATCAGCTTCACGAAGCCTGCCACGGAGTTGACCGAGCGCGTGGCCATGCCGGGGGCCTGGTCCGCGCGCCGGAGGGCCTCCATGAAGCTGATCCGCTCGCGCTCACTGAGCGCCGCGATGGCGTACTCGGCGCGGTCGCCGATGCCGCGCTTGGGCTCGTTGAGGATGCGGCGCAGGTTGACGACGTCGTCGGAGTTCACGAGGACCCGCAGGTAGGCGAGCGCGTCCTTGATCTCCTTGCGCTCGTAGAACCGGGTGCCGCCGACCACCTTGTAGGGCAGGCCGACGCGCAGCAGGATCTCCTCGATGGACCGCGACTGGGCGTTGGTCCGGTAGAACACGGCGACGTCGCCGGGGCGGAGGTTCTCCTCGTCCTGCAGCCGGTCGATCTCCTCCGCGATGAAGCGGGCCTCCTCGTGCTCGTTCTCGCCCACGTAGCCGACGATCTTCTCGCCGCTGCCCTCGGCGGTCCACAGCCGCTTCTCCGGCCGGTTGGGGTTGCGGGAGATGACCGCGTTGGCCGCGCTGAGGATGTTCTGGGTGGAGCGGTAGTTCTGCTCGAGCAGGATGGTGCGGGCGCTCGGGTAGTCGTTCTCGAATTCGACGATGTTGCGGACGTCGGCGCCCCGGAAGGCGTAGATGGACTGGTCGGAGTCGCCGACGACGGTCAGCTCCGCCGGGTCCTCGGAGGACTCCCCCGGGACGCCGACGATCTCGCGGACCAGCGCATACTGCGCGTGGTTCGTGTCCTGGTACTCGTCGACGAGGACGTGGCGGAACCGCCGCCGGTAGTAGTCGGCGACGCCGGGGAACGCCCGGAACATGAAGACCGTCTGGGCGATCAGGTCGTCGAAGTCCATGGCGTTGGCCTGGCGCATGCGCTGGGCGTAGCCCGTGTAGACCTCCGCCACGGCCATCTCGAAGGGATCGGACGGATCGGCGTCGGACGCGAAGGTCTCCTCGTCGATCAGCTCGTTCTTCAGCGCGGAGATCTTGTGCTGGATCGCCTTGGGCGCGAACTTCTTCGGGTCGAGGTCCAGGCCCTTGGCGACCAGCGTGATGAGGCGCAGTGTGTCCGCGGAGTCGTAGATGGAGAAGTTCGAGTTCAGGCCGACGGACGCGGCCTCCCGGCGGAGGATGCGCACGCAGGAGGAGTGGAACGTGGAGATCCACATGCGCTTGGCGACGTCGCCGATGAGGCCCTCGATGCGCTCCCGCATCTCCGCTGCGGCCTTGTTCGTGAAGGTGATGGCCAGGATCTGCCCGGGGTGGGAACGGCCGGTCGCCAGGAGGTAGGCGATCCGGTGGCTCAGCACGCGCGTCTTGCCGGAGCCCGCACCGGCGACGATCAGCAGCGGAGTCCCGCCGTGCTTCACCGCCTCCTCCTGCTGGGGGTTCAGGCCCAGGAGGAGCTCGTGCGCGCGGTGCTCGTCGACGCCGACCCGCGAGGGGACGTGCCCGGCCGCGGGATCCGCGGGCTCGGCCGATGCCGCCATCGCCGCCTCGCGTGCACGCTTCTTCTCGTCGGGCGTGGGCGGGGAGACGTAGGGATCGAAGAGCATGTCCATGGTCCCTCAATTCTAGGCGGTGCCCCCGACACTTCCTCCCGGCCCGCGTGGAGGCCGGTCCGGCGTCGCCCATACTGGGAGGGTGGCGAAGACGAGGGCGCAGATCAACCGCAAGCATGCAGCCGGCGCAACCGCGGCCGTACCCTCCGGTCCGCCTGCCGGGGATCGGGCGGACCGGAAGGACAACGGCAGCCTGATCCTCATCGCGGCAGCCGTCGCGTCCCTGTTCCTCTTCTGGTACTTCCACCTGCTCACGCTGGGCCAGATGACGCAGCTGAGCGGCGGCCTCGCCATGCCGGACATGAGGGTCGGCGGGTACGACATCGGCTCGGTGGAGCGCCTGCGCGGGGCGATGGACGACGACGCCCGCGGCCAGTTGAGCTACCTCCACAAGACGGCGGGCACGCTCTTCCCCCTGATCTTCGCGTTCGCCTGGCTCCTGCTCGTCCAGCTCCACGTGGGACGCCGCCGGCTGCGCTGGCTGCTGTGGTCCCCCGTGATCCTGTTCGTCGTCGTCGACCTGTGGGAGAACATCGCGATCGACGCCATGCTCGCTCAGGCCCCCGATGCGGGCGCCGTAGCACTCGCCTCGACGCTGACGGTCCTGCGGTGGGTGCTGCTCGCGGTGAGCCTGGGAGCCGGCGCCGTGTCGGTGTTCCTGCCGCGGCGCGTGCGGTATCCGCGGACCGGCGCCGAAAGCAGCCTGAAGAACGGGTAAGCTGGGACCGCTGGATCGCTGTATCAGCGGATCCGCGCCTCTGTAGCTCAGTAGGATAGAGCGTCCCTCTCCTAAAGGGAAGGTCGTCGGTTCGATTCCGGCCAGGGGCACAGGCATCCCGGACGACGGGGAACGACGTCGCCGGGGACGAGGAGGATGGGCACCCGCGCCCATCCTCCTTCCCTTTAACCGCCAGGAGTAACCGCCAGGAGTAACCGCCAGGAGTAACCGCCAGGAGGCCGGACCGATGACCGACGTCCCGACGATCACCGTCACCGCGCTGTGCCTGCTCGACGGCCGCCGCCTGCTGCTCGTGCGCAAGCGCGGAACGACGATGTTCATGCAGCCGGGCGGGAAACCGGAGGAGGGCGAGACGCCGGCGGAGACCGGCGTGCGTGAGCTGTTCGAGGAACTGGGCCTCGTCGTCGGGCCCGGGGACCTCACCCTGGTCGGCTCGTGGGAAGGCCCGGCGGCCAACGAGGCCGATACGCGGCTGCTGGCGACCGTCTTCCTGTGCCCGCTGGCCGCGGAGCCCCTGCCGGCCGCCGAGATCGAGGAACTGGACTGGCTGGACCTGGACTCCGAGCAGCACCGGCAGGACCTCGCACCGCTGCTGACGGACTTCGTCCTCCCGGCGCTGCGCGGTCGAATCCTCCCCTAGGGATCCTCCCCAGGCATTCTCCTAGACGCCGCTGAGGGCCTCGGGCTCCTCGTCCATCGCCACGTTCTTCTGCACGGCGAACTGCGTGCGGTGCAGTTCCTCGTACCGCCCGCCGAGGGCCAGCAACTCGTCGTGCGAGCCCCGTTCGACGATGGTTCCGCCCTCGACCACGAGGATCACGTCCGCACTGCGGATGGTTGAGAGGCGGTGGGCGATGACCATCGCGGTGCGCCCCTCGAGCGCCTCGCTGAGCGCCGCCTGCACGGCCGCTTCCGACGTCGAGTCCAGTGCCGCCGTCGCCTCGTCGAGGATGACGACGCGCGGCTGGGCGAGGAGGAGGCGCGCGATGGTCATGCGCTGGCGTTCGCCGCCCGAGAGGCGGTAGCCACGTTCGCCCACCATCGTGTCGAGCTGGTCCGGCAGCGACCGGACGAGGGGGTCCAGCCGGGCGCGCCGGACGGCGTCCCACACCTCGTCGTCGGTGGCGTCCGGTCGGGCGAGCCGGAGGTTCGAGAGGATCGTCTCGTGGAACAGGTGGCCGTCCTGGGTCACCATGCCGAGCGTGTGCCGCATGGAGGCGAAGGTCAGGTCCCGGACGTCGGTGCCGGAGAGCCGCACAGCCCCGCTGTCGACGTCGTACAGGCGCGCGAGGAGCTGGGCGATGGTCGACTTTCCCGCACCCGAGGTGCCCACCAGGGCCACCGTCTGCCCGGGCTCGATCCGGAAGGACACCCCGTGGAGCACCTCCTCACCGCCGCGCGTATCCAAGGTGGAGACCTCCTCGAGCGAGGCGAGCGAGACCTTGTCAGCGGACGGGTAGGCGAAGCGGACGTCGTCGAACTCGACCGAGACCGGGCCGGCCGGGACGGCGACGGCGCCTGGCTTCTCCTGGATGAGCGGTTCGAGGTCCAGGATCTCGAAGACCCGCTCGAAGCTGACGATCGCGCTCATGATCTCCACGCGCGCGTTGGCCAGGCTCGTGAGGGGCGCGTAGAGGCGCGTGAGGAGGAGCGCGAGCGTGACGACCTCGCCGGTGTCGAGCTGTCCGCCGAGGGCCAGGAAACCGCCCAGCCCGTACACCAGGGCGAGCGCCAGCGCGGAGACGAGCATCAGGGCCGTGAAGAACACGAACTGCAGCATGGCCGTGCGGACGCCGATGTCGCGCACGCGTGCGGCGCGGACCCGGAACTCCTCGGCTTCCTCGTCGGGCCGGCCGAAGAGCTTCACCAGGGTGGCACCCGGGGCGGAGAACCGCTCGGTCATCTGCGTGCTCATCGCCGAGTTGTGGTCGGCGGCCTCGCGGCGGAGGGCGGCGAGGCGGCTCCCCATCCGGCGGGCCGGCACCAGGAAGATGGGCAGCATGACGACGGCGAGCACCGTCACCAGCCACGAGGTGCTCAGCATGACGGCCAGGGTGAGGACGAGGGCCACGGTGTTGGTGACGACGCCGGAGAGCGTGCCGCTGAACGCCTGCTGGGCGCCGATCACGTCGTTGTTGAGGCGGCTCACCAGGGCGCCCGTACGGGTACGCGTGAAGAAGGCGATGGGCATCTTCTGGACGTGGTTGAAGACGGCGGTGCGCAGGTCGAGGATGACGCCCTCGCCGATGCGCGCCGAGTACCACCGCGTCACGAGGGACACCGCGGCGTCGGCCACGGCCACCAGCGCGATGACGACGGCGAGCCACACCACCGTGCGGACCTCACCGCGGGCCACGATCACGTCCACGACCTGGCCGGCGAGCACCGGCGTCGCCACCGCGAGGAACGCGCCCACCACGGACAGCAGGATGAAGAGCACCAGCTTCGCCCGGTAGGGCACGGCGAACGTGAGGATCCTCCGGACGGATTCGCGGGAGAACCCGTGCGTGCCGTTCTTCGCCGTCGATATCTTGTACAGCGAGCTCCAGGCCGCGCCTTCCATGCTCATAGCGATTCCTCCCGTGCCAGTCCCGGCTCGGATCCCCGGTGTGTGGACCCGCACCGCAATACTTCGGAACAATTAGTGCATGCCCCGGTGTTCACCCCAGTAGTGTTCTACTCCGGTCCCGGCCGGGTGGAGTGGATGTACCTAGGGTCCAAGCCGTTGGCGGCCCCTTCTATTTCCCCCACCCGGCGCGCCCGTCCGTCCCAAACCGAAGGAAGTACCATGACGAACCGCCTGTCCATCCTAGGTGCCGCTGCCGCCCTGACCCTCGCGCTCGCCGGCTGCGGGGCCTCGACCCCTGCGAACGAGGGTAGCTCCTCCGGGGCCACGGAGTCCGGTGCGTCGACGGCTCTGCAGGAGATCCAGGACTCCGGCGTCCTGACCGTGGGCACGGAGGGTACCTACAAGCCCTTCAGCTATCACGAGGAAGGCAGCGGAGAGCTCACCGGGTACGACGTCGAGGTGATCACCGCCGTCGCGGAGAAGATGGGCGTCGAGGCCGAGTTCCAGGAGACGCAGTGGGACGCCATCTTCGCGGGCCTGGAAGCGGGCCGATTCGACGTCATCGCCAACCAGGTGTCCATCACCGACGAGCGCAAGCAGACCTACGACTTCTCCGACCCGTACACCGTCAGCTCGGGCGTGATCGTCACGGCCGCGGACAACAACGACATCTCCTCCTTCGAGGACCTCGACGGCAAGACCACGGCCCAGTCGCTGACCAGCAACTGGTACGAGCTCGCGCAGGAAGCGGGCGCGAACGTCGAACCGGTCGAGGGCTGGGCGCAGTCCATCACCCTCCTCGAGCAGGGCCGCGTGGACGCGACGATCAATGACGAACTGACGTACCTCGACTACCAGAAGACGAACAACAACGAGGGCATCAAGATCGCGGCCACCACCGACGAGACCTCCGAGAGCGCCGTCGCCGTCACCAAGGGCAGCACGGAGCTCGTGGACGCCATCAACAGCGCCCTCGGTGAGCTGCGCGCGGACGGTACTCTCGCAGAGATCTCCGAGAAGTACTTCGGCTCCGACGTCAGCGAGTGATGCGGCCGCTGGGGGACGGACCGCGCCCCGGAACGCGGGAGGGCGTGCCGGCCGGAGGAGCTGAGTGATGGACTGGGAGCTGCTGCGCACATCCTTCTGGCCCATGCTCCACGGCGGCTTGGTCGGCACGATCCCGCTGTCGATCACGTCGTTCGTGCTCGGCCTCGCACTGGCCCTCGTCGTCGCGCTGATGCGCATCAGCGGGCAGCCGGTCCTCGCGGGCATCGCACGGTTCTACGTATCGGTGATCCGCGGGACCCCGCTGCTCGTGCAGCTGTTCGTGATCTTCTACGGCCTGCCGTCCGTCGGACTGACCATCGATCCGTGGCCCAGCGCGATCATCGCCTTCTCCCTCAACGTGGCAGGGTATGCGGCTGAGATCCTGCGTGCCGCCATCCTGTCCGTCCCGAAGGGCCAGTGGGAGGCCGGGCACACCATCGGGATGTCCCGCACCCTGACCCTGCGCCGCGTCATCCTCCCCCAGGCGGCACGCGTCTCGGTGCCCCCGCTGTCCAACACCTTCATCAGCCTCGTCAAGGACACCTCCCTGGCGTCGCTGATCCTGGTCACGGAGCTGTTCCGCGAGGCACAGCAGATCGCCGCGTTCTCGCAGCAGTTCATGCTGCTCTACGTCGAGGCCGCCGCGATCTACTGGGTGTTCTGCCTTGTCCTGTCCAGCGGCCAGTCCGCACTCGAGAAGAGGTTGGACCGCTATGTCGCCCACTGATCCGCTGCATCCTCCCGCCACCTCTGGTCCCCTGCTGGCCGCCACGGCACTGCAGAAGTCCTTCGGTGACAACCAGGTGCTGAAGTCCATCGACCTGAACATCGACAGCGGCCAGGTCGTCGCGCTCGTGGGTCCGTCGGGGTCCGGCAAGACCACCGTGCTGCGGTGCCTCAACGGACTGGAGACGCCCGACGGCGGGACGGTCGCCTTCCGCGGCGGCCCCTCGGTGGACTTCGGCGCCAAGGTGACGAAGAAGGAGGCCCTGTCCCTGCGCGACCGCAGCGCCATGGTCTTCCAGAACTACAACCTGTTCCCCCACAGAACCGTCCTCGAGAACATCATCGAGGGTCCGGTGCAGGTGCAGAAGCGGCCCCGGAAGGAGTCCGTCGCGGACGCCGAGCGGCTCCTGGCCCGTGTCGGGCTGGCGGAGAAGCGGGACGACTACCCGTTCAACCTCTCGGGCGGGCAGCAGCAGCGCGTCGGGATCGTCCGCGCACTCGCGCTGCAGCCCGACCTCCTCCTCTTCGACGAGCCGACGTCGGCCCTCGATCCGGAACTGGTCGGCGAGGTCCTCACCGTCATCAAGGAGCTCGCCGAGGAGAAGTGGACCATGGTGATCGTCACCCATGAACTCGCCTTCGCCCGCGAGGTCGCCGACCAGGTGGTCTTCATGGACGGCGGCGTCGTCGTCGAGCGCGGCCACCCCGACCAGGTGCTGCGCAATCCACGCGAGGAACGGACCCGCCGCTTCGTCCAGCGCCTGCTCAACCCGTTCTAGCGGGCGGTCAGGCCGCGATGCGGTCCGGGTGCGAGTAGCAGTTCAGGGACGTCCCGCGGCTGAAGCCCACGAGTGTGAGCCCTGCGTCGTCCGCGAGATCCGCAGCCAGTGACGACGGGGCGCTGACGGCGGCGAGCACGGGGATTCCGGCGAGCTGCGCCTTCTGCACCAGCTCGAAGGACGCCCTGCCGGAGACCTGCAGCACCGTTCCCCTGAGGGGGAGCAGGCCTTCGCGCAGCGCCCAGCCCACCACCTTGTCCACGGCGTTGTGGCGCCCGACGTCCTCCCGGAGGCAGAGCAGCTCCCCCTCGGCGGTGAAGAGGCCCGCGGCGTGGACTCCTCCCGTGCGGTCGAAGAGCTTCTGGCTCTCGCGCAGCCGGTCGGGCAGGGACGCGAGCACGCCAAGGTCCACGGAAGAGGTGTCGGTGCGCAGGTCGAAGCGCGAGGACTTCCGGACCGCGTCGATCGAGGCCGTCCCGCAGATACCGCACGAGCTCGACGTATAGACGTGGCGCTCCATCGCCGTCTCCGGCAGGACGGTGCCGGGCCGGAGCTGGGCCTCCACCACGTTGAAGGTCTGCTGCCCGTTCTCGTCGACGCCGGCGCAGTAGCGCAGGCTCGGCAACTGGCCCGGTTCCCAGACGACGCCCTCGGAGACGAGGAATCCCGCCACCAGATCGAAATCGTCGCCGGGCGTCCGCATCGTGACGGTGAAGGCGCTGCCGCCGAGCCGGATCTCCAGCGGTTCCTCGCCCGCCAGGACATCCTCCCGACGCCCGGTCTGCGCTCCGATGCGGAATTTCGTAATACGGCGTCGCTGTGTAACCCGGTTCATCCGGCACTCCTTACCCTCGGCCCTAGGACGAGGTTAGTTGACTCCAGCCACCTCCCGGCACTGTCGTTCCCCGCACGAGGAGGTGGACAGCGCGGGACCGGCGGGCGCCGGAGGAATCCCTCCGGCAAAGGGAGCGCCGGCGCCCCTGTCCGCGGCATCGCCGCCCGGGTCAGCCGACCCAGGGCAGCGGGAGCGACGGGACGTCGTCACCCGGCTCGCAGCCTTCTGCAGGAACGACCATCACGCCGTCGGCCCCGGCCAGCCCGCGCAGCATGCCCGAACGCTGGTGGGTGCTGGGGACGGCCCGCCCGGACTCGAGCCGGTAGGGCACCAGCCGGCTCCTGCCCTGCAGGGGCTCGAAAGCGTCGGCACTGGTGATGGCGGCGGGTTCCTCGAGGGCGGTTCCCCGCAGGCCGGCGAGCAGCGGTGCGGTGACGGTGAGCATCGCCATCATGGCCGCGAGCGGGTTACCGGGGAGTCCCACCAGGAAGCGGCCGTCGGGCAACCGCGCGAGGAGGGTCGGGTGTCCCGGCCGCATGGCGATACCGTCGATGAGGAGCTCGGCCCCGAGTTCGGTGAGCGCGCGGCGGATATGGTCGGCCGAGGAACTCCCCGTCCCGCCGGTCGTGATCAGGACGTCACCCGATGCCCGTGCCAGCGAGGACTCGTCGGTCGGCTCCGCGCTGATCGCCGCCACGACGTCGTCGAGGTCGTCCTTCGCCCGGCTGGCGACGTCGACGTGGCCGCCGAGCATCGCGACGAAGCCCGGGAGCTGCGGCCCGAAGGTGTCACGGACCTGGCCGGGATGCGGCAGGCCGTGATCGATGACCTCGTCGCCGGTCATGAGCAGGGACACGCGCGGTGCCCGCAGGACAGCGAGCGTGTCGTGGCCGCACACCGCGGCCAGCGCGATCTGCGCCGGATTGAGGACGACGCCGGCAGGAATAGCCATGGAGCCTTCCTCGGCTTCCTCCCCCGCCGGCCGGACGTGCTCGTGCAGCGACGGCTCCCCGGGCCGGGCGGCCTCGTTCCGGTCCAGCAGGTCCCCGCGGATCGATCCGTGCTCCGTGCGGAGGATGCCAAGGGTATTCCGGGGAACCACGCCTCCCGTGAGGATGAACGTCGCCTCGCCGGGGGCGAGCGAGACCCCGCCCGAGTCGGCGTGGGGTGCGGGCCTGCCCCGGCCATGGTCCTCCGCGTGGCTCACGAGCTTCCACGGGGGCTCCCCGTTGACCGCCCAGCCGTCCATCGCCGACGACGCATAGTGCGGAATGGCCTGCAGGGCGTGGACCGGCTCGGCGAGCGTCTGGCCGAGGGCATCCGCAAGGTTCACCGTCTGGAACGGCAGCGGGCGCCCGGCTCCGTGCGCCAGTGCGCGGGCTGTCCTCCAGTCGACGTCGCGGGCACCGATGTTCTCGCTCATTCGGGGCTCCCTTCCGCCGCGGCCCGGGCGCAGAGCGCGTCGGCCACGGCCATCGCCGACCGCATCGCCAGTTGCTCGTCGGCCTGTCCGCTGCCGACGGCGAGGCCTGCCGCGTAGCCGACGACGAAGGTGGTCAGGGGGGCCGCAGGACGGACGACGCCGTGCGCCGCCTTCCCCGCCAGGCCCAGGACGGCGTCGATGTCCACGTCGGTCCCGTCGATCTCGAAGGCGGCGAGCAGTTGCTCGGTCCAGTCGTGCAGCAGCTTGTTCCGATCGTCCATGGGCCCTCCGGGCGTTGCTAGGGGACGTCGACTCCGAGCGCTCGGGCATCGTTCCAGGTGTCGACGTCGTGCGTTGTGCCCGGCGGAACCGGGACTGGTCTTGTCTTCACACTAGCAAGGAGGCTGCGCATGGACAGGTTGTCGGCGGGTCCGTGCGCGAGGACGGCGTCGATGGCGGCTGCGAGGTCGTCGCTCCGGTACAGCGCGGCCAGCGGCTGTTCACGCCCGTCATCGACCGCGACCAGGGAGGCCGGCGCCCCTGCGGCAGCCTCGCGGAGCAGCACCTCGACGAGGACGGCGACGCGGGGCATGTCGCAGGCGACGACGGCGCACCACGGCGCCCTGCTTCCTGGTCCAGCCCGGAATCCGGCGACGACCGCCGCTGCCGGTCCCGCGAAAGCGGGTTCCTCCCGCACGAACACCGCTGCAGGGGGGAGCCGTCCGGCGTCGCCGGGCTCCGGTCCCACGACCGTCAGGCGTTCTGCGCCGGCGAGGGCTGCGCAGGTGCGCTGGAGCAGGGTCGCGCCCTCCAGGACCAGTCCGGCCTTCGGCACGCCGCCGAGCCGGGAGGACCTGCCACCCGCGAGGACGACGGCGTCGAACCTCGGTACGCCGAGGGTCACGCAGCGGTCTCGCTGAGGAACTCGTTCCATTGCGGCGCCGGCTTCTCGAGCTCGCGGATCTGCCACTGCGGTCCCCGCGGAGGCATCGGCACGATGCGCAGCTTCCAGCCGAGGCTGCCGAGGGTCTTGTCCCCCTTGGCGTTGTTGCACTTCAGGCAGCAGGCCACGAGGTTCTCCCAGGTGTCCCCTCCGCCCCTGGACCGCGGCAGGACGTGGTCGATGGTCGAGGCGGTCTTGCCGCAGTAGGCACACAGGTGGTTGTCGCGACGCAGCACCCCCCGTCGCGTGGCTGTCAGGTCGTGGCGGTACGGGATCTTCACGTAGCGGTTGAGCAGGATCACCGAAGGTCTGCCGAGTATCTCGGTGGGACCGACGACCGGGTCGCCGTCCTCCGCGATGACGCTCGCCTTCCCCGTGAGCACGAGCACCAGTGCCCGGCGGAACGTGATGACCGCAAGTGGTTCATACCCAGCATTCAGAACAAGAGTGCGCATGCGTTGGCCTCATTGCTGACCTGTTCCCCGCACCGGTTGCCATCCCGGGGTACGGGAGAAGAGCTTCGGATTGACACTGCAAGGGTACCTGCCTGCCGCGAACTCCGGAGGGGGTTGACGTGCGGCCCTTGCCGCTCCCGCGACCGCTTAAACGCAAGGGAACCGGCACAGTGTGCCGGTTCCCTTGCGTATCGTTCGTGCGGTGATCAGCCGCCGACGCGGATGTACACGCCACCCGAGCCGAGCTCGGCCGGTGCGATCACCGTGGTGTTGCCGTTGAATCCACCGTGGACGGCCTGGCCGCCACCGATGTAGACCGCGATGTGGGCTGCGCCCATGCCGCCGTCGGCGTAGTAGATGAGGTCGCCCGGGATGGCCTCGCCGGCGCTCACGGTGCGGCCCAGGGACAGGTACCCTGCCGGCCAGCCGTGGAAGTTGATGCCGGCAGCGGCGAGGGAGTTGCTGACGAGGCGCGTGCAGTCCTGCATGACGCCGAGCTGGCCCTTGGCAGCGGCGGCGATGGTCGCGGCGACACCAGAGGAGGCTGCAGGCTTGGGAGCAGGTGCCGGGGCGGGAGCAGGTGCAGGAGCAGGTGCCGGGGCAGCTGCGGGAGCCGGGGCGGCTACGGGAGCCGGCGCGGGAGCGGCGACGGCCTGGACGGCAGCGACGGTCTGGGCGGCGGGAGCCGGAGCAGCGGGTGCCTTCACGACGGGAGCCGGAGCAGCCGGAGCGGCGGGTGCCTCGACGACGGGAGCCGGGGCGGCGGGGGCCGGAGCTGCGGGAGCCTCGACGACCGGAGCCGGGGCGGCGGGTGCCTTGACGGCCGGAGCCTTCTTGGCGACGACCGGCTTGGCGTGGACCTTCACCGCGGTCCTGTTGAAGGACACGACGGTCTTGGACGACGCGACGACGGCCTGACGGGCCGAGGTGACGGTGATGCTGGAGGATGCGACGTCGCGCTGCGGCTGGAGATCGGCGGCGTTGGCTGCAACTCCGCTGGTCAGTACGAGGCCGGAAGCGGCGGCGATGACGGCGGCCTGGCGGCCGACCGATCCTGCGTTCGACGCTACTGCGGCGGAAAGAGCGGTCAGCGGGTTGGCGTTCTGGGGCGCGCGGTGGCGGCCCAGCGAAGAGCTGGTGGACACGTTGGATTACCTCTCCCAATGCCTGCGAGGTGAGCTGTCGGATTCGGATGGGAGTCACCCGGCCGCTGCGGTAACAGCGACTTCACCCCAAGGATTTCTCGAAAGAAACCCGAAACTTGGTTCCCCCGCCTCTGCCATGCGATGGTGCGGACGGACCTCGAGCAATGGCAGAGCTAGGCGATTTGCAGGAGGGTGCCGGATCTAGAGCGAATTTGGCACGAAATGAACCGTACAACACAAACGCCGGTTATGTCACATTCTGATCACAGAATGGTGTGTTATTGGTGACGGCACTCACGCCGCGACGGAGACGAACACGTGGGACGCCACCTCGGGGGGTAGCTCCAGCGCACCCTCGACGCCGGGCACGCGCACGGAGACGTACCCTCCGACGGACTCGAGGTTCAGCTGCGCTCCGGGGCGCAGGCCGCCCTCGTCGAGCTGCGTGAGGAGTTCCGGATCCACCTGGATCGGCTCCGCCAGCCGCACGAGCGTGACCTGCTTCTCCGGCGAGTACGTGCCCATCGCGGAGAGCAGCGTGACGACGCCGTCGGTGAACAGCTCGGACTGGACGCCGCCGATGGCCTCGAGTCCCGGGATCGGGTTGCCGTACGGGGATTCGGAGGGCTTTCCGAGGAGCTCGTAGAGCCGGCGCTCCACGCGCTCACTCATGACGTGCTCCCAGCGGCAGGCCTCGTCGTGGACGTAGGCCCAGTCGAGCCCGATGACGTCGCTCAGGAGCCGCTCCGCGAGGCGGTGCTTCCTCATGACCCCGGTGGCCCTGCGTCGACCCAGTTCGGTCAGCTCGAGGTGCCGGTCGCCGGAGACGACAACGAGTCCGTCGCGTTCCATGCGACCGATGGTCTGGGACACGGTCGGCCCCGAGTGGCGAAGCCGCTCGGCGATGCGGGCACGGAGGGCGACGATGTTCTCTTCCTCGAGCTCAAGGATGGTCCGCAGGTACATCTCGGTGGTGTCGATGAGGTCCGTCATGCGGTTCAGCTCCTTGGTGCGGTGAGGTCGCGCGGCTGGAATGCCTCACGCCGGTGGGGGTGCCACGGCCGGCACAGCCAGCTCCGCCCCACGCCTCCCAAGGTTAACCCATGGCGCGACGCGCCCGGCAATCAGCTCCGACGCCGCCGCCGGCCGGTGCAGGAGGCGTCCCCGCTCCGGCGTTCACAAATGGAGGGCCGACCTCCGCTGGGGCAGAATGAGGGCGATACCCGCCGCCGACACAGCTGGAGCGACCATGAACGACCTGCCCCGCATCCCCGACCACCTGCTGCCCGCGGACGGACGTTTCGGCGCGGGTCCGTCCAAGGTCCGGAGCGGGCAGATCGACGCACTGGTGTCCGCCGGGCCGTCGCTGCTGGGGACCTCCCACCGCCAGGCTCCCGTCCGCAACCTGGTGGGCCGCGTGCGTGAGGGGCTCAGCACCTTCTTCGGCGCCCCCGAAGGGTACGAGGTGGTCCTCGGCGTCGGCGGGTCGACCGCGTTCTGGGACGTGGCGGCGTTCGGGCTCGTCGACCGGAAGGCGCAGCACCTCTCCTTCGGCGAATTCGGTTCGAAGTTCGCCTCCGCGACCGACAAGGCGCCGTTCCTCGGCGCATCGAGCATCATCACCGCCGAGCCCGGCACCCGCCCCGACCCCGTCGCGGAGGCCGGCGTCGACACCTACGCCTGGCCGCAGAACGAGACCTCGACGGGGGTCGCGGCTCCTGTGCGGAGGGTCGAGGGGGCAGACGACGGCGCCCTGGTCCTCGTCGACGCTACGTCCGCGGCCGGCGGCCTCGACGTCGACGTGTCGCAGGCCGACGTCTACTACTTCGCTCCGCAGAAGAACTTCGCCTCCGACGGCGGCCTGTGGCTCGGGCTCTTCTCCCCCGCCGCGCTGGAGCGTGCCGCGCGGATCAACGCCGGTGACCGGTGGATCCCGGACTTCCTCAACCTCCAGACGGCGATCGACAACTCCCGCCTGAACCAGACGTACAACACCCCGTCGCTGTCCACCCTGGTCACGCTCGACGCGCAGGTCGAATGGCTGAACGCCCAGGGCGGCCTGCCGTTCGCCGCGGCCCGGACCGCGGACTCCGCCGGGCGCATCTACTCGTGGGCGGAGGCCTCGCCGGTGGCGAGCCCCTACGTGGCCCGTACCGAGGACCGCTCCAACGTGATCGTGACGGTGGACTTCGACGACGCGGTGGACGCGGCACGCATCGCCGCGATCCTGCGCGCGAACGGCGTCGTCGACGTCGAGCCGTACCGCAAGCTCGGCCGCAACCAGCTGCGTATCGCCACCTTCGTGGCCATCGAGCCCGAGGACGTCTCGGCGCTCCTCGCCTGCATCGACCACGTGGTCGACAACCTCCTCTAGGAGGGTTCCTCCGTCGCGCCGGCCTCGTGGTCCAGCCGGAGGCGGCGAGGAGCGGAACGGTCGTAGCGCAGCCGCACGTCGTGGTAGCGCCACGCCCAGAAGATGCCCGCCGCGGCGGCGATGAGCCCCGAGGCGGCGGCCACCCCGAGGCTCCACCTCGGACCGAAGGCGTCGGAGACCCAGCCCACGACGGGCGCCCCCAGCGGAGTCCCGCCGAGGAAGATGGCGAAGTAGAGGGCCATGACACGGCCACGCATCACCGGGTCGGTGGTCGTCTGCACATAGGCGTTGGCGCTGGTCATCAGCGTCAGCGCGAACAGGCCGACCGGGACCAGGGCCAGCCCGAAGAGCTCCAGGCTGGGTGCCAGGGCGGCCAGCAGGCAGGCGACCCCGAACGCCGCCGCAGCACCGAAGACGAAGCGCAGGCGGGGCCGTTCCCGCCGTGCGGACAGCAGGGCGCCGGCGACCGAGCCGACGGCCATCACCGAGGACAGGACGCCGAAGACGCCTGCGTCCTGGCCGAACTCCGTGCGCGCCATGGCGGCGATGAAGACGGCGAAGTTGAGCCCGAAGGTGCCGACGATGAAGATCGCGAGCAGGACCATCAGAAGGTCCGGCCGCTGCCGTACGTAGCGGAACCCCTCCCGGATCCGGCCCTTCCCCGGGGCGGACCGCGGCTGCGTGTTCAGTTCCGAACTGCGCATGGCGAGCAGCACGTAGACCATCGCGCCGAAGGTCAGCGCATTGATGAGGAACACCCATCCCGGGCCCACGCCGGCCGTGAGCAGCCCGGCGATGGCGGGCCCCACCAGGCGGGCCCCGTTGAACGAGGCGCTGTTCAGTGCGACGGCATTGGGGAGGTAGTCGTCGCGCACCAACTCGGAGACGAACGCCTGGCGGGCCGGAGCGTCGAAGGCCGACACGATCCCGAGCGCCAGGGCGAAGGCATAGACGTGCCACAGCACGGCGGCATCGAGGAGGACCATCAGGCCGAGGCCCACTCCGAGCAGGGCCATGGCGACCTGCGTGGTGGCGAGGAGGCGTCGTCGGTCGACCGTATCCGCGATCAGGCCGGCCCAGGGGGCGATGACGAGCTGCGGCCCGAGCTGGAGCGCCATCACGATCCCCAGGGCGGACGCGTTCTGCGGTGTGAGGATGTCGTAGACGAGCCAGTCCTGGGCAGTGCGCTGCATCCAGGTACCGATGTTGGAGATCAGTGCTCCGATGAACCAGAGCCTGTAATTGTGGATCCCGAGCGATCGGAAGGTGCTCAAACCCCTCCTCTTCGGTTCCGGCGCCACTGCTGCATCACCCGGCGTCGGGCTGTCCTTCGGCGTCGCGGCTCGTCACGTCATCGGTGCGGTCCGCGGAGGTCCCTGCGGCACCCTCCAGCGGGTCGACGTCGCTGTCGCCTGCTTCCTCGGGAGACCCGGCGTCCGGTCCGGCTTTCTCCACGACGGCGGATGCGCCGTCCGGCGCCTGGTCCTTGTCCTGGTCCTGGCCGAGATCGGCAGGAACCTCGTCCGACGACGCCTTATCCGACGGCGCTTCGTCCGACGGCGTCTCGTCCGGCTCCGAGTCCGACGGCGTCTCGTCCGACGGCGTCTCGTCCGATGGCGTCTCGTCCGGCTCCGAGTCCTCGGGGCGGACCCGCTCCGACCACGGCAGCCACTCGGGCGCCAGCAGGGAAGCCGCGGAGGGCAGCAGTCCCACCTCGCAGACCGTCACGTCCTTGCTGCGGGCGACGCGGGCGACGCTCGCGTACCACTGCCAGCCGCCGTAGCCGGGCACAAAGGCCTCGAACCGGTGCGTGACGAGGCGCTCGCCTTCGATCGTGGCGGACACGTGACGGCCCACCTGCGCTTCGGGAGCGACCTCGAGCACTCCGCGGCGAGCCCGGTCCACGGCCGCTTCGAGCACGGCGTCGGACTTCGGGATGCGGCGCGACACTTTCCGCGGCGCCTCCGTGGGGGTGGCGTCAGCGGGTGCGGATCCGGCGTCAGTCGGAGCGGCGCCGCCGGCGGTCTCCAGGTTGCTCGAGGTCATGGTGGAAAGCCTACGCGTCGAGGTCGTCGGCAACCGCCCTCAGGACGGCGGCGACCTTCGAAGCGTGGGACTTCTCGGGGTAGCGCCCCTTGCGGAGTCCGTTGGACACGCCGTCGAGGAGTTTGATGAGGTCTTCCGTGATGACGGCCATGTCATCCGCACTCTTCCTGGTCGCCTTGACCACGGACGGTGCCTGCTCGAGGATGCGCGCCGACAGGGCGGAGGGTCCGCGGCGGCCGTCCGCCACACCGAACTCCAGTTTGGTGCCCACCTTGACCTCGCTCACGCCCGCGGGGAGCGCGGAGGCGTGCAGGAACACCTCCTTGCCGTCATCCGTGGCAAGGAATCCGAATCCCTTGTCCGCGTCGAACCACTTCACTTTGCCGATGGGCACGTCGTTACCTCTTCTTAGCTGTACCGGGCGGGATGCGCCTGCGGTTCCGGTCCCGGGTGCGGGGACACCGCCTGGTGCCCAGGCGCACTGCCACCGCCGGGGAAGTCTGTGTCTCCTAGGATATAGCTTTTCCGGCGGCCCCCCTGCCGTGGTTCTTGTAGTCTGGGACGGCTATGATCCCGAACGAACCGGCACCGCGCCCCTCCTCCGAGCACCTCCAGCAGGGCACCGGCGGTGGGTCCGGGCAGTCCTCCCGCCTGCGCCGCGCGCTGATGGTCCTCGCGGTCGTGTTCGCCGCGATCGGCCTGGTGTCGCTCGCCGCGATCCTTCTCACCGCTTTCCTCCAGGGGTCGGTGTGGCCCGGCTTCGTGCTCGCCACCTACTTCTGCCTGCCGATCGCCTTCCTGCTGATGGCCGCGGCCGTCGTCTCGTCGGCCATCTCCCGCCGGAGGTCCTGACCGTTCCCGTGGCTCCGTCGGCAGGAACCCGACTTCGCCGGCAGCATCTCGGCTGCGGCGGCATCTAGGCTTCGCCGGCGGCAAACCGGCGGCAACCCGGCGTCGTCGGCAGTAGCTGGGCTTCACCGGCAGGATCCTGACGGAGCAGGGAGTCTCCGCCCTGTCGGAGCCGCCGGGTAACCTTGAAGGGATGTCCGCGATCCGAGCACTGGCCGAACAGCTGGCCCTCCGGAGCGATGACGAACTGCGGAGCCTGCTTGCCGTCCGGCCCGACCTCATCCTCCCCCCGGTGCCTGACTTCGCCGCGCTCGCGGCAAGGGCGTCCACCCGGGTCAGCCTGCAGCGCGCCCTCGACAACGTGTCGCGACCCCAGCTTCAGGTCCTCGAGGCGATCGTGGTCCTCAGCGAGGACGACGGCGCTGCCGTGACCCGGGCGCGCCTGGCGTCAGCCTTCACGACGGCGGAGGCCGAAGCCCTCGATGCGATCCTCGCCGACCTCGGGCAGAGGGCCCTCGTCGTCGGTTCCGCGGAGGAGGGCTTCCTGCCGGTCGGAGCGCTGGCCGATGCGCTGGGGCCCTACCCCGCAGGTCTCGGGCGGCCCTTCCGCACGCTTGCCCGATCGATCCCGCGCTATGGACCGGCGCTGGTCCATGCCGTGGCCCTCGTCGACGCCGGGGCCGCCACCGACGCGATGACGGGCGCGTCCGCCGCGCAGGTGCTCGACGGCGTGGTGGCGGATCCGACTGCATGGCGCGGCGTCCTGGCCGAGGCTCCCGAGGGCGCGGAACCGCTGCTGTACCGCCTGCGCGATGCCCCGGTCGGCTCGACGGCGACGGGAGGCGGGGGTGAAGCCTCGCCCGCCGTGCGCTGGCTGCTGGACCGCTGCCTGCTGGCACCGCTGGACGCCCTCCACGTCGAACTCCCGCGGGGAGTGGGCATGGCGCTCCGCGGCCACGTGGTCTTCGCGACCCTCGAGACCACCCCTCCCGTCGGGGCGGAACGGACCACGCGCGCGAGCCTGCGGGACAACGCCGCCTTCGGCGCGATCGCGGAGACGCTGCGCCTGGTGACCGCCCTCCTCGGAGCTGTCGCCGCCACCCCGGTCTCCACGCTCCGCTCCGGAGGAGTCGGCGTGCGGGAGCTGCGACGCGTCCGCGAGGCGCTGCGCAGCGACGACGGCGAGGCCGCCTGGCTGCTGGAACTCGCGGCCGCTGTCGGGCTCCTGACCCTCGACCCCGACGATTCGCGCTGGAAGACCTCGCGCCTCGACGCCTGGGAAGCGCTGGACCGCGAGGCCCAGTGGCTCCTCCTGGTCGAGGGATGGCTGGCCGTGGACCGCGCACCGGCCCTGGTCGGTTCCCGGCTGCCCGACGGGACGGCCGTCAACGCCCTCGCCGCCGAGGCCTCCCGTCCTGATGCACCGATGGTGCGCCAGCGGTTCCTGGCCGTGGCCACCGACCTCTCCGGTGCCGACCCTGAGGGCGACGGCGGGCCTGTGGCCGGCCCGGCTGCTGTGCCGGTCCTCACCGAGCAGTCCGTCATCTCGCTCGCCACCTGGCACCAGCCGCGGCTGCACCGGCGCTTCGCCCGCCTGCTGCCGGGCATGCTGACCGAGGCGGCGTCGCTCGGCCTGACGGGGAGCGGTGCGCTCACCGACGCGGGGCGCCTCGTGGCCGAGGGACGCTTCGAGGAGGCCGCCGACGGCATCCGCCGGGCCCTGCCGGCCCCGGTGTCCCACGTCGTCCTGCAGGCCGACCTCACCGCCGTCGCTCCCGGGTACCTGCAGCCCGAGGTGGCACGGGGGCTGCTGCGCATGTCCACACCGGAAGGACAGGGACCGGCCACCACCTACCGTTTCTCCGCCGACTCCATCCGCTCGGCGCTCGACGCGGGCGAGGACGCGGAGTCGATCCTCGCCTTTTTGCGCACCTCCTCCGCCACGGAGATCCCCCAGGCCCTGACATACCTCGTCGAGGACACCGCGTCGCGGTACGGCAGCCTCCGGGTCGGGCGCGCCGGGAGCTACCTGCGCACGGACGACGACGCGGTTCCCGCGGCCGTCCTGGCGGACCCGCGTGCCGCGGCGCTCGGGATCCTGCAGGTGGCACCGACCGTCCTGGTGTCGGCCGCCTCCCCCCAGGAACTGACCGCGCTCCTGCGGGACCTCGGGTTCACGCCGGCAGCGGACGCCGTGGCTGCCGTCGCGAAGGCGCCCGCCGAGCCGGCGCCGGCCGCCCGGGTCTCGCCGGAACAGCTCCGATCGCGGCTCAACCCCTGGTCGGTCGCCGAGGAGGAGATCGCGGCACAGGTCGCCGTGCTGCGCTCGGCGCGGCCGGGACCCGCCGACTCCGCGTCCGGTTCCGACAGCGAGATCCTCCTGGGCCTGGAGACCCTGCGGGCGGCCATCCGGTCGCGCAGCCGCATCCGCCTCGGCACCGCCGACAGCGAAGGGAATCACGTGCGCCAGGTCCTTGTTCCACTCTCGGTATCGGGAGGCCGCCTGCGGGTGTTCGATCCCGAGAAGCAGGTGGAGAAAGTCGTGTCCGTGCACCGCGTCATGGACGTGGAAATCCTCGAAGGGAGCCCCGCAGATGGCTGACGGGCCGCTGATCGTCCAGAGCGACAAGACCATCCTGCTCGAGGTGGACCACGAGCAGGCCACCGAGGCGCGCCATGCGATCGCCGCGTTCGCCGAGCTGGAGCGAGCCCCCGAGCACGTGCACAGCTACCGGCTCACGCCGCTCGGGCTGTGGAACGCACGGGCCGCCGGACTGGACGCCGAGCGGGTCCTCGACACGCTCCTGAAGTACTCGCGCTTCCCCGTGCCGCACGCCCTCCTCATCGACATCGAGGACACGATGTCGCGCTACGGCAGGCTCCGCCTCGAGAAGGACGCACAGCACGGCCTCGTGCTGCGGACCTCCGACTATCCGGTGCTCGAGGAGGTCCTGCACGCCAAGAAGATCCAGCCCCTGCTCGGGCCGAGGATCGACGGCGAGACCGTCGTCGTGCACTCGTCCCAGCGCGGACAGCTGAAGCAGCTGCTGCTCAAGCTCGGATGGCCCGCCGAGGACTTCGCGGGCTACGTCGACGGGACACCGCATCCCATCGCGCTGGACGAGGACGGCTGGACGCTGCGCCCGTACCAGCAGCTCGCCGTCGAGAACTTCTGGTCCGGCGGCTCCGGCGTCGTCGTCCTGCCGTGCGGAGCGGGGAAGACCCTCGTGGGCGCCGCGGCCATGGCCACGAGCCAGACCACGACGCTCATCCTCGTCACCAACACGGTGTCGGCCCGGCAGTGGAAGGACGAGCTGCTCAAGCGCACCTCGCTGACCGAGGACGAGATCGGGGAGTACTCGGGAGCCGTGAAGGAGGTGCGGCCGGTGACGATCGCCACCTACCAGGTCCTCACCACGAAGCGCGGCGGGCTGTACCCGCACCTCGAGCTGCTGGACGCGAACGACTGGGGCCTGATCGTGTACGACGAGGTCCATCTCCTCCCGGCACCGATCTTCAAGATGACCGCCGACCTCCAGGCACGCCGCAGGCTCGGGCTCACGGCGACCCTCGTCCGCGAGGACGGCCGTGAGGGGGAGGTGTTCTCGCTCATCGGGCCGAAACGGTACGACGCGCCGTGGAAGGACATCGAGGCCCAGGGCTACATCGCACCCGCGGACTGCGTGGAGGTCCGGGTGGACCTGCCCCGTGACGAGCGCGTCGCGTACGCCATGGCCGACGACGCCGACAAGTACCGCCTCTGCGCGACGTCGGACACGAAGTCGGACGTGGTGGAGAAGCTCGTCGCTGCCCACCGGGGCGAGCAGCTGCTCGTGATCGGTCAGTACATCGACCAACTGGACGACCTCGCCGCACGGCTCGCGGCCCCCGTCATCAAGGGCGAGACGACGGTGCGGGAACGCCAGCGGCTCTTCGACGCCTTCCGGGCGGGTGAGATCCACGTGCTCGTGGTCTCCAAGGTCGCCAACTTCTCGATCGACCTCCCCGAGGCATCGGTCGCGATCCAGGTCTCCGGGTCCTTCGGGTCGCGGCAGGAAGAGGCCCAGCGCCTCGGCCGGCTCCTCCGGCCGAAGAGCGACGGCAGGGCGGCGCGCTTCTATACCGTCGTCGCGCGCGACACCCTCGACCAGGACTTCGCCGCCAAGCGCCAGCGGTTCCTCGCCGAGCAGGGGTACGCCTACCGCATCCTCGACGCAGCCGCGATCGGCGACAAGGAGCCCAGGGACTCCTGAGCAAGTCTGCAGGAACGGCTCAGCCAATTCACAGACAACGTGCGGATACTGGTGCCGTGAAGAAAACAGTCCCCGAAGCGAAACTGCTGGTCGTCGACGACGAACCGAACATCCGCGAGCTCCTCTCGACCTCGCTGCGGTTCGCCGGCTTCGACGTCGTCGCCGCCGCGAACGGACGCGACGCCCTCGCGGCCGCCGAGACGCACAACCCGGATCTCGCCGTGCTCGACGTCATGCTCCCCGACATGGACGGATTCACCGTCACCCGGCGCCTGCGGGCCGCCGGCCGCCATTTCCCCGTCGTCTTCCTGACGGCGCGGGACGACACCGAGGACAAGGTCACCGGCCTGACGGTCGGCGGCGACGACTACGTCACCAAGCCGTTCAGCCTCGACGAGGTGGTGGCCCGCATCCGTGCGGTCCTGCGGCGCACGCACCCGCTCGAGGACGACGACGCCGTGATCCGCGTCGACGACCTCGAACTCGACGACGACGCCCACGAGGTCCGGCGCGGAGGGGAGACGATCGACCTCTCCCCCACCGAGTTCAAGCTCCTGCGCTACCTCATGATGAACCCCAACCGCGTCCTCTCGAAGGCACAGATCCTCGACCACGTCTGGGAATACGACTTCAACGGGGATGCGTCCATCGTGGAGTCCTACATCTCGTACCTGCGCCGGAAGATCGACCGGAACTCCGACGCCGTCGCCCTGATCCAGACGAAGCGCGGCGTGGGGTACCTGCTCCGCTCCGCCGACAAGCGGTAGCGCCCGTCCCTTGATCAAGCGTTGGAACGCGGCGTCCCTCCGCTCGCAGCTGGTCGCGATCATCATGCTCCTCATGATCGTGACCGTCGGCATCACGGGCCTGGCCACCGTGTCCCTGCTGCGGCAGGGACTCGTGGACAGGCTCGACGCCGATATCCTCACCAACGCGAAAGTGGTCTCGGAGACCATCTATTCCGAGGTCCCCGCCGATGACGGGACGGTCCTCCGCTACTACGCGGCGATCCTCGACCGGGGCGCCTCCATCGTCGCCGAGAACCAGTCCTCGGACGCCGCGGACGTGCCGGAGCTGGACGGCCTCACCCCGGACCGGATCACGGACCTCGAGAGTTCCGGCTTCGACGTCCCGGGGACGGCCCCGTCGGGCCAGGGCTGGCGGGTGCGTGTCTTCCCGTTCGCCAACGGCGAGGGGTACCTCGCCATCGCCTCCCGCCTGAACACCGTCAACGAGTCGGTGCAGGAGTCGACGGAGATCATCTTCACCTCGGGCCTCGTCACGACCGCGCTCGCCTCGATCATCGCCTTTCTCGCCGTGACGCGGCAGTTCGCCCCGCTCGCCCGGGTGGAGCGGACCGCCGCCGCCATCGCCACCGGGGACCTCTCACGCCGCGTCGCCGTCGAGCGCCCCAACACCGAGATCGGGCGGTTGTCGAGGTCCCTCAATGCGATGCTCGCGCACATCGAGCGTGCGTTCGCCGCCAGGACCGCCTCCGAGACGAAGATGCGCCGCTTCGTCGCGGACGCCTCCCACGAACTCAGGACGCCGCTCGTCACCATTCGGGGCTACTCGGAGCTCTACCGGCACGGGGCCCTGCAGAAGGACGAGGACATCGCCGCGGCGATGGGCAGGATCGAGAGCGAGGCGATCCGCATGGGCCAGCTCGTCGAGGACCTGCTCACGCTCGCCAGGATCGATGAGCAGCGGCCCCCGGAGGTGAAGCCCCTGGACCTCATGGTGCTCGGCCACGACGCCGCCTTCGACGCTCGTGCCACGGCGCCGGACCGGTCCATCACCGTCATCGGCCTCGACGGCGGACATGCGCGCTCCGCTCCCACACGCGGAGACGAGGCCCGCCTCCGCCAGGTGGTCGCCAACCTGATGACCAACGCGCTCCGCTACACCCCTGAGGGCTCTCCCATCGAGATCGCCGTCGGCGTCGCGCCGGTACTGCACGGCACCAGCGACTCCGTCCTCGAGGTCCGGGACCACGGTCCGGGCATCTCCGAGGACGACGCCGCCAAGGTCTTCGAGCGCTTCTACCGGGCGGACACGTCCCGCCATCGCGAGACGGGCGGCACGGGACTCGGACTCGCGATCGTGGCCGCACTCGTCGCGCAGCACGACGGCACCGTGCGGCTGGAGGAGACTCCCGGGGGTGGGGCCACCCTGTCCATTCGGCTCCCCCACGTGCCGGCGGACGAGCAGGACGACGAGGCTGCCGACGAGGACGCTGCGGGCCCCGGCTCCGACCCCGTGTACTCGAGCGGGATCACCCCGCCGCAGGCACCGTCGACGAAGCCGGTTATCCACAAGGGCCGCGACGACAGCTGACCCCTCGCCACCGTGCCCTAGCGTCGGATGCATCAAGGAAGCGCGAGCACCCGGGAGCACAGCATGGCATTCTTCAACGTTGACACCGACAGCCTGGCGGCCAAGAGCAGCCAGGTGCAGGGCACCATCACGAGGCTGCAGGCGGAGGTGAACTCCATGCAGGCCGGCCTTCGTGAACTGGAGGGTCTGTGGACCGGGCAGGCGGCCACCAATTTCCAGCAGCTGATCCTGCAGTGGCGGGCCACCCAGCAGCAGGTCGAGGAATCCCTCACCGGCATCAATGCCGCCCTCAACGTCGCCACCCAGCAGTACGCCGACGCGGAGCAGAGCAACGCCCGCATGTTCCTGAGCTGATCCACCGGACCCGGAGGGGCTGTCCTGCTGCAGACAACGAAAGGGCGGCACCCCCTCTCGGGAGTGCCGCCCTTGTCGTACTGTGCGCGGGTGGCGCGACCAGCAGTGGGGACTAGAAGCCGCCCATGCCGCCCATGCCGCCCATGTCGTCGCCGCCGCCGGCAGGAGCTGCCTTCTCCGGCTTGTCGGCCACGACGGCCTCGGTGGTGAGGAACAGGCCCGCGATGGACGCGGCGTTCTGCAGCGCCGAACGGGTGACCTTCACGGGGTCGTTGACGCCGGCAGCCAGCAGGTCCTCGTAGACACCGGTAGCGGCGTTCAGGCCGTGACCGGCGGGGAGACCGCGGACCTTGTCGACGACGACGCCCGGCTCGAGGCCGGCGTTGAAGGCGATCTGCTTGAGCGGTGCGTCGATGGCAACGCGGACGATGTTCGCACCCGTTGCCTCGTCACCCTCGAGCTGCAGGTTGGCGAACGCCTTGGCGCCGGCCTGGATGAGGGCGACGCCGCCACCGGCGACGATTCCCTCTTCGACGGCAGCCTTGGCGTTGCGGACTGCGTCCTCGATGCGGTGCTTGCGCTCCTTGAGTTCGACCTCGGTAGCGGCACCGGCCTTGATGACTGCAACGCCGCCGGCCAGCTTGGCCAGGCGTTCCTGCAGCTTCTCGCGGTCGTAGTCGGAGTCGGAGTTCTCGATCTCGGCGCGGATCTGGGCCACGCGACCGGCGATGGCGTCGGCGTCGCCGGCTCCCTCGACGATGGTGGTCTCATCCTTGGTCACGACGACCTTGCGGGCGGTGCCGAGCAGGTCGAGGGTGGCGGTCTCGAGCTTGAGGCCGACTTCCTCGGCGATGACCTGGCCACCGGTGAGGATCGCGATGTCCGCGAGCTGCGCCTTGCGGCGGTCACCGAAGCCCGGGGCCTTGACGGCGACGGACTTGAAGGTGCCGCGGATCTTGTTGACCACGAGGGTGGCGAGGGCTTCGCCTTCGATGTCCTCCGCGATGATCAGCAGCGGCTTGCCGGACTGCATGACCTTCTCGAGGACAGCGACGAGGTCCTTCACGTTGCTGATCTTCGAGTTGACGATCAGGATGTAGGGATCCTCGAGGACCGTCTCCTGGCGCTCGGCGTCGGTGACGAAGTAGCCCGAGATGTAGCCCTTGTCGAAGCGCATGCCCTCGGTGAGTTCGAGCTCGAGGCCGAAGGTGTTCGACTCCTCGACGGTGATGACGCCTTCCTTGCCCACCTTGTCGAGGGCTTCGGCGATCAGGTCACCGATCTGCGTGTCACCCGCGGAGATGGAGGCCGTGGCCGCGATCTCCTCCTTGGTCTCGATCTCCTTCGCGGAGGCGAGCAGCTCGTCGGTGACGGCCTTGACGGCCTTCTCGATGCCGCGCTTCAGGCTCAGGGGGTCAGCTCCGGCTGCGACGTTGCGCAGGCCTTCCTTGACGAGTGCCTGGGCAAGCACGGTGGCGGTGGTGGTTCCGTCGCCGGCGACGTCGTCCGTCTTCTTGGCAACTTCCTTGACGAGTTCTGCGCCGATCTTCTCGAACGGGTCGTCGAGCTCGATCTCCTTGGCGATGGACACGCCGTCGTTCGTGATGGTGGGGGCGCCCCACTTCTTCTCGAGTACGACGTTGCGACCACGGGGGCCGAGCGTTACCTTGACGGCGTCAGCGAGGATGTTGAGGCCTCGCTCGAGGCCGCGTCGGGCCTCTTCATCAAAAGAAATGATCTTGGCCATAACGGCTTAGGTCCTTTCGGGACGGTTGCATTTCAGCACATCAATGCTTGCCTGCGTGTGGTGCCCGCGACGGCCGGGCGATGCCGGAACGATCTCTTTCACGTTCCTGCTCCACCCTCACCACAGAGGTTTGCCTGCTTCACCCGTCACGCGCTTCTTAGCAGTCTGCGCGCGCGAGTGCTAACTCAATAATTAGCACTCCCACCCCGTGAGTGCAAGCCGATTGAGCGCGTCGAAGCATCCTTGCCGTCCGGTCGCACGGTCACTCCGCGACGCTGTTCCGGCCGCCCCTCGAACTGCGGATCACTGGAACTCGGGTCCGAGCACGACGGAGATATCCGGCGAGACATCCGCGCTGTCGACGAGGTTCGTGATGCCCAGGTCCTCAGCCACCGCCTCGGCCCCGGCCCGCTGTGCCTCGCCGTTGTAGAAGACCACGGAGGCGTCCACGGGAGCGCCGGCCCAGTTCCCGGGAAGCGCCGAGGTCCACCCCGCGGATGCCAGCCGGCCGGCTGCCACGGAGGCCAAGCCGGGGGCGCCGGTGCCGTTGAGGACGTTCACCGTCTGGGCTCGGTCGGAATCGTCCACCTCGTCCGCGTCCTCGTCCGCGTCCTCGTCCGAAGCAGTGCCGTCCGAGGACGGTTCCTCCGTCGCATCCGTGCTCGCGTCGCCGTTCGCCGTCGACGACGGGTCCGAGGCCGGACCGGAGGCTGTGGACTGCCCGGTGGCCGACGCCGCGGCACCACCACCTCCCGCGAGGCCCAGCCGGGGAAGGAGGAAGTAGGAGCCCAGGCCGATCAGGAGCGCGAGGACCCCCACGGTGATCTTGAGGCCGAGGCCGCTTGATCCGGCAGGGATGACCCGCTCCCGGTGGACGCCCTGGCGCACTGAAGCCTCCGGGACCCTGTCGAACTCGTCCCGCGGGTGCTCGGTCATGGGTGAGGGTGGTCCTTCGCTCGTCGGGGTAGCGGACAGTTCTAGATGTCCGCGCCGAGACGGCGAGCGGAGCGTGCCTTCTGGCGGGTGGACCTCAGCCGCCTCAGCCGCTTCACGAGCATGGGATCGTGCGCGAGCGCCGCCTCGGTATCGATCAGCGCGTTGAGCACCTGGTAGTAGTGCGTGGCGGACATGTTGAAAAGGTCCCGGATGGCCTGCTCCTTCGCACCGGAGTACTTCCACCACTCGCGTTCGAGCGCGAGCATGCGCTGCTCGCGGTCACCCAGGGCCAGCTTCGCGTCCTGTCCGGAGGGCGTGTCGGCAGGCTGCCGCATCGGCTCAGCCATCTCCATTACCGCCTTCCTCCAATGGGCACAACTACTACTCAATGGTAGTGGGGAATTACAGGCATGTCATTCGAACGGACGGCGCCCCGGCGGCGCGGAAGAATAGTGCCATGACCGACGACGGCGCCCTCTTCGACCTCCCTGCCTCCTCGACGACGGGTGCGGCACGAAAGACCGGGAGGCCGCGGACCTCCACCCCGCCCTCGCCCAACGAGTCGGTCTTCCCGTTCGCTGCTCCCGCGGGCATCGAGGAGCTGGTCCCCGAGGATTGGGCAGCCGCGCTCAAGCCCGTCGAACCGGTACTGCACCAGCTCGCAGCATCGCTCGCGGCGGACCTGGACAACGGGCTGCGGATCCTTCCGGATGCGCCGCATATCCTGCGGGCCTTCACCACCCCGCTGGACAGGGTGCGCGTGGTCATCGTGGGGCAGGACCCGTACCCGACCGTGGGGCACGCCGTCGGACTCAGCTTCGCCGTCGATCCCGCGACCCGGCCGCTTCCCCGCAGCCTCGCGAACATCTACCGGGAGCTGGCCGCGGACACGGGGGCGGCTCCACCCGCCACGGGTGACCTGTCCGGATGGACGGAGCAGGGGGTCCTGCTGCTCAACCGGGTGCTGACGGTCCGCGCCGGCGATCCCGCCTCGCATCGCGGCCTGGGCTGGGAGCTCGTGACCGACGCCGCCATCCGCGCTCTCGTGGCCCGGGGCGGTCCGCTCGTCGCCATCCTGTGGGGCAAGGACGCACTCCGCCTGAAACCCCTGCTCGGCGCGACGCCGACCGTGGAGTCCGCGCATCCCAGTCCCCTTTCGGCCTCCCGCGGATTCTTCGGCTCCCGGCCCTTCAGCCGTGTCAACGACCTGCTGGCGCAGCAGGGCGCGGAGCCCATCGACTGGTCGCGGACCACGGCCGTCGGCAGGGCAGGCTAGCCAGGGCCCCAGCGGCTAGCGGGCGTCGGGCAGCGCGGGTCAACGCGGCCAACGCGGCCAACGCGGCCAACGCGGCCAACGCGGCCAGGGCCACCAACGCACGCAGTGCCGACCACTGCTCGCAGCGCTGGGCAGGGCCGCAGTGCTGGCCACGACCGGCTATCGCCGCCGGTTGCGCTGCCGCTCGTTCGAGCTGAGCTTGCGCGTGAACGGTCTCGCCAGGTTGTCGCCGAGGACCACTCCGGCGGCGATGGCCAGCACCACGGTCAGGGCATTGAAGAGGCCGAGGGCGCCGTCGGACACCAAGGCCGAATCGAGGGTGAGCATGTACATCGAACGGAAGATGGTCAGCCCGGGGTAGAGGAAGAGGACCGCGGGAACGGCCACGACGAGCTGGGGTGCACCGAGCCGGAGGGCGACGACGCGTGACAGCGCTCCGATCAGGATCGCGGCCAGGGCTGGTGCTAGTCGGTAGCCGACGCCCGCGGTCATCACGGTGATCAGGAAGAGGTACCCGGCCACCGCGACGAGCGACGTGGGGATCACAAGCTTCACGTCTGTCTGCTCGGCGATGCAGATCATCGAGACGGAGATGAAGACCAGCACCGCCACCACGGGCCACGGGTACTGGCTGCCCGATGAGTCGAGGACCTCGAGTTCGGGTATGCCGAGCGCCGTTCCGGCGACGAGCGCGACGGCGATGCCGGCGACCAGCGCCGCGAAGATGAGGATCGCCGAGAGGAACCGCCCGGCGGCCGTGACCGGGAAGCCGTTGATGGCGTCCTGCGTCGCGGAGACCAGCCTGCCGGTCGGCAGGAGCAGGAGGATGCCGCCCACCACGACGAGGGCCGGCGCGATCGGCACCTGCAGCCACCAGAACAGCATGGCGATCAGGGTGACGAGCGCGGACGAGGTCGCGACGGAGAAGAATTCGGGTACGCGCCACTCTCCGAGCTTCCGGCTCACCAGATCCACGAGGATGCAGCTGACGAAGCCGATGAGGGATGCCAGCACCGTGCCGCCGGTGAACGCGACGATGGCGGCCGCGAAGATACCGAATGCGGCCGTGACCATCCAGCGCGGGAAGGGCTTGGGCCGGTGCGTGATCTCGTCGAGCCGCTGCACCGCTTCGGTGCGGGAGACGCCGCCGTCCGCGATGTCGGAGACGAGGCGGTGGATCGCCGTGAGGCCCGCGTAGTTGTTCGTCCAGGACCGGACCACCCGCAGCACCGTCGTCGGCGTCTGGTCCTTGGCCGAGTAGTTGAGCACCACCGACTGGTTGGTGATGTCCACCTCGATGTTGTCCAGGCCGAAAGCCGCCGTCACGGCGATGATGCTCGTCTCGACCTCCAGCGCTCCCGCCCCGTACCGGAACATGGTCTCCGCCAGGCTGAGCGCGAAGTCCAGGGCTTTGCGGGCGCTTGCGTCGGGCCCGGCGACCTGGACCATCGGATTCGCGTAGGGGCTGCCCGCCAGCCGCTCGACGATGCTCATGGCCTGGGTGGGCGGGGACTCCCCCTGCACCAGGCGACGGAGCATGCTGCGGGCAGCGGCGTTGGGACGGCTCGACGACGGTACGCGCTCGGGCGTGGTGGGCAGGGCGTCCGCGGGCCGCGGAGCCGACGGGCGCTGGCGGCCCTGCCGAGGGGTCCTCGGCTCCGTCGCCGGACGCTTCTTCGGTGGAGCGGCAGCTCCTCGCGCCTTCCGGCCGCTCCCTCGGCCGGCGGCGAGCTTCTTCTTCTCGTCCTCACTCGGATCGAAGGGCCGCTGGATGACGGGGAGTGCCTCCGCCACAGGCGAAGGATTGGTGGAAGGCGATCGGCCATCCTCCGGGGTGGAACCGTCTGTCACAGCGGCCTTTCATGCTTCACGCGCCGCGGAGTCCGCGGGCTTTTCCTCAGTAGAACGGTTGGTGCGTGCGGCGCCAGTACACCTGGCGCGCCACACGCTCCGCAATCGTGTTCCACACACGATACTTCCAGCCGCTGACCACGAAGTCGTAGCAGCCGACGAAGTCCGTGACGGTCTTGGTGAAGCTCGTCTTGAAGAGCCCCAGGCCGTGGTGCGGGTGGTCGGTGTCCTTGAGCCGGTCGCTCGGCGGAGTTCCACAGAAGTCGTACTCGACGATCCCGAACTCGTCCTTGAGGTCGTTGATCGCCCTCCATTGCACGAGGTGCGAATCGCCGTACTGTGTCCGCCCGGGCCGGGAGCCGCCGTCCTTGTAGGTCCCCTTCGACCCGTAGTTGATGACGAACGCCCCCACCGACGGTTCGCCGTCCTCGTGCACGAAGTAGAAACGGCCCTGTCCGGCGTCCACGAAGTTCTGCCAGAAACGGCTGTAGTACTCGAAGGAGCGCATGCGGGCCGCGGAACGGTCCTCGATGTGCGACATCAGGGAGTACATCGCCCGGAAGGTCTCCTGGGTCGGCTCCATGCGCCGGACCTCGACGCCCTCGCGCATGGCCCGGCGGACGGCGTTGCGGCCCCGCGAGTGCAGGTTCCGCAGCAACTGGTTGGAGTCCGGGGTGGTGTCCAGGATGGCCGTGCTGTCGTTCGGCTGCAGGTTGAACGTCTTGACGAGGCCCGCGGCGCGGAAGAGCTCGCGCACCTCGGGACCGTCCACGAGGTCGGGTTCCACCTTGATGGCGAAGACGCGGTGCCCCTCGCGCCGGGCGAGGTCGGCCACGGCCCGCACGGCCGCTGGGACGTGGCCCGCCTCGGTGACCGCCGGTCCCTTGATGAGGTACCAGAGGGACCCGAGCAGGGGCACCCTCTTCTCGAGGATGAGGTTGTAGCTCGTCGAGTCCGGACCCTCGAGGACCAGGAACCGGGGCCGCCACCCGTGGTGCGACTTGACCTCCGCAAACGCCGCGGACTGGAGCACGTTGCCGCCGCCCGGATTGGACGTCACCAGCGCATCCCAGTCCTGCTGCTCCGTCGTGGTGGCGAAACGGGCGCTGAAGTCGGCCAAGATTCCTCATTTACTGTGGGCGGCGAGCGAAGGACGCCCACAAGTCTAGCGGCTGCGCACCTGCCTCCCGTGGATCCGGCGTCAATGTTGCCTGGGGGAACTGTCCGTCCTGTACTCGCTTCCTAAGGGTGGTTAGCATCAGAAGCATGGACTTCAGATACCTCGGCAACAGCGGCTTCAAGATCTCGGAAATCACCTACGGAAACTGGCTCACGCATGGATCGCAGGTGGAGAACGACGTCGCGACGCAGTGCGTGCGCGCGGCGCTCGACGTGGGCATCACCACGTTCGACACCGCGGACGTGTACGCGAACACGGCGGCGGAGACCGTGCTCGGCGAGGCGCTGAAGGGCGAGCGCCGGCAGTCCCTGGAGATCTTCACGAAGGTCTGGGGACCCACGGGCCCCAAGGGCCACAACGACGTGGGGCTCTCCCGCAAGCACATTCTGGAATCGATCGACGGCTCGCTGCAGCGACTCCAGACCGACTACGTGGACCTCTACCAGGCGCACCGGTACGACCACGAGACGCCGCTCGAGGAGACGATGCAGGCCTTCGCCGACGTCGTGCGCCAGGGCAAGGCCCTTTACATCGGCGTCAGCGAGTGGACGGCCCAGCAGATCCGCGACGGCGCCGCCCTTGCGAAGGACCTCGGTTTCCAGCTCATCTCCAACCAGCCCCAGTACTCGATGCTGTGGCGCGTGATCGAGGGCGAGGTCGTCCCCACCTCCGAGGAACTCGGACTGTCCCAGATCGTCTGGTCCCCCGTGGCGCAGGGCGTCCTGACCGGCAAGTACCGTCCCGGGCAGCAGCCCGAGCAGGGCACCCGTGCCTCCGACGACAAGGGCGGCGCCGACATGATCAAGCGCTGGATGAGCGACGACGTCCTCACCGGTGTCCAGAAGCTCGCGCCCATCGCCGACGGCGTAGGGCTCACGATGGCGCAGCTCGCGATCGCCTGGGTGCTGCAGAACAAGAACGTCGCCTCGGCGATCATCGGGGCCTCGCGCCCCGAGCAGGTGGAGTCGAATGCCGCCGCTGCCGGCGTGACGCTGGAGGACGATGTCCTGAAGGCGATCGATGACGCGATCGGCGACCTCGCGGAGACCGACGTCGCAAAGACGGTGTCCCCCGAGACGCGGCCGGCCTGATGGCGGGCCCTGCAACGCTCAACGTCGCGGTCACCGGCTCCAACGGCAAGCTCGGACGCAGCGTGGTGCGCGGCCTCCGCGAGGCCGGCCACACCGTCGTCGAACTGGACCAGCACGGGGAGCGCAGCCCGTCCTTCCTCCGGATCGACCTGCGCGACTACGGTCAGGTGGCCGACGCGTTCCAGGGCGTGGACGACAAGTACGAGGCCCTGGATGCCGTGGTGCATCTCGGTGCCATCCCTGCGCCCGGGCTGCAGGCCGATGCCGCGACGTTCCACAACAACATGACGGCCACGTACAACGTGTTCCAGGCGTGCCGGCGGGCCGGCATCAAGCGGATCGTCTACGCCTCCAGCGAGACGGTGCTCGGACTCCCGTTCGACACCCCTCCTCCGTACATCCCCGTGGACGAGGAGTACCCGGCCCGGCCCGAGAGCACGTACTCCCTGGTCAAGCACCTCGAGGAGCAGCTCGCCATCGAGCTGGCGCGCTGGGACCCGGAACTGAGCATCACCGCCCTGCGGTTCTCGAACGTCATGGACCCCGAGGACTACGCCGAGTTCCCCTCCTTCGATGCCGACGCGACTGCACGCAAGTGGAACCTGTGGGGCTACATCGACGGCCGCGACGGCGCCCAGGCCGTGGAGAAGGCCCTGCAGAACGCGGCGCCCGGCTTCGACCGCTTCCTCATCGCTGCCGCTGACACCGTGATGAGCCGTGCGAGTGCGGACCTCGCCGCGGAGGTGTTCCCCGGCGTGGAGGTGGTCCGGGAGGTAGGTGAGCACGAAACGCTCCTCTCCATCGACAAGGCCCGGCGGATCCTCGGGTACGAACCCCGGCACAGCTGGCGCGACCGCGACTAGCAGGACCCAGACCGATCAGGGCGGCGGTGGGGAACTGTCATCCGGGCCGATTCATCAGTAGGCTGATGATCGAAGGAAGCACAGCACCGACGAAAGGCAGAGATGATGACCGAGAACCTTCCCGATGAGGAACTGACCATCGTGGGCGAAGAGCCCGACGTGCCGAACGACTCGCTTGCTCCCGAGGCCTTTGATCCGGTCCTCGAGGGCCAGCCCGACGACTACCCCGACGCCGCGGAGAACAATCCGGACCGGTGGCAGGACGACCCCCTCCTGCAGGACGAGCCCAGCGCGATCGAGAGCGGCGACGACGAGAACGACTTCGACGAGAACGGCGTCAGCGCGATCGGCGAGGAAGGTTACCTGAGCGACCAGACCCTCCGCGAGGAGACGGCCGAGGCCCGCTACCGGCACGGGGACGAGCAGTACCCGCCGGAGGAGCCGATGCTCGGTGAAGCCTCCGCGGACGTGGACTTCGGCATGATGGAGGACGACGAGGTCGACGCGAGCGACGACCCCGCGAACCGTGGCGGGTCACCGCTGAGCGCGATGGACGAGCAGGACATCAAGTAACACCCCCGAACGGAACACTGCGAAGCCCCGGGAACCCCCCGGGGCTTCGTCATGTCCGAGGGTGCCCGCCCTGGCCGCCGCGCGCCTCGCGGAGGGCGCCGGGAGCCGCCGGGGTGCCGCCGACGGCGCAGTGCCTGGGGTGGTCGGCCTCCGGCACCCCGGGGTTCCGGATACTGACGGCGGCCAGGAGTCCACCCACCGCCAGTACTCCGGCGCCGAGAAGGCATGCGGTAGCGAATCCGGCCTCGAAGGTCCTCGGGTTGTCGTAGGCGTCTCCTGTCAGACCTGCGGCAGCCGGCAGGACGGCGATCGCGATGAGGCCCGCCGCCCGCGCGACCGCGTTGTTGACACCGGAGGCGAGCCCCGCTTGGCGTTCCGGCACCGAGGACAGCGCCGTCGACGTCAGGGGTGCGACGAGCAGCGACAGCCCGAGGCCGAGCACGATCACCGGCGGAAGCACGTCGCGGAGATAGGACGCCTCCGCGCCGATCCGCAGCATGAGGACCAGCGACACGGCGCAGATGAGCGGACCGACCGCCATCGGGATGCGGGGGCCGATCCTGGAACTGAGCGCTCCTGCGCGCGGCGACAGGGCGAGCATCAGCGCCGTGATCGGGAGCATCGCGGTGCCGGACGCCACCGGGCTGAAACCCGCCACGACCTGCAGGTGGACGACGAGCAGGAAGAAGATGCCGCCGAACACCGCGTAGATGAGGAACGTGACGGCGTTCGCCGCACGGAACTGTCGATTGCCGAAGATGCCCAGGGGCAGCATCGGATTCTCGGTGCGCCGCTCCACCGCGAGGAAGGCTGCGGCCGCGGCGAGTCCCAGGAGCCCGGACGCGAGGACTCCGGCCGAACCCATGCCCTGGTCGGGCGCTTCGATCAGCGCGTAGGTCGTGCCGGCGAGCGCGAGCGCCCCGAGGGCCGCCCCGGCGAGGTCGAGCCCGCCCGTCGCGCCCGGGTCGCGGGTCTCGGGAACATGCCGCACGGCGATCCAGACGACGACGGCCGCGACGGGGACATTGATGAGGAAGACCCAGCGCCAGGAGACGCTTTCGACGAGCCATCCCCCGAGGAAGGGCCCGATGGCGGTGGCCACGCCCCCCAGGCCGGACCACGCTCCGATGGCCCGCGCGCGGTCCTCACCCGAGAAGGCGGCCTGGAGGATCGCGAGGCTGCCCGGCGTGAGCAGGGCCCCTCCGACGCCCTGGAGGGCACGCGCCGCGATGAGCAGGCCGGCGTCCGGAGCCAACCCGCACAGCAGGGAGGCGACGGCGAACCAGATGACACCGACCACGAAGACGCGCCGCCGCCCGAACCGGTCCCCCAGCGCCCCGCCGAGCAGGATGAAGGAGGCGAGCGTCAGGGTGTAGCCGGTGACCATCCACTGCATGGCCGAGAAATTCGTGCCGAGGTCCCGCCCGATCGTCGGCAGGGCCACGTTGACGACGGTGGCATCGATGCCGGCGATACCCGAACCCAGGACTGTCGCGACCAGGATCCATCGCCCGGAGGCCGTTCCCATCCGGATTCCACTCATGGCCCACCATCCGTCCACGCCCCGCGGTGCCGCGGGCGCACGCACAGTGTGGCACCGCCGTCGCCCATCATCCAGTCCGCACACCCCCCTGTCGGGCGGGTGACACGGGACACATCCGGAATAGCACCCGGTCGGTGCCGGTTACCGACCAGTAGGACACCGACCCGGAAAGTAGGAACGCATGAAGCTGTTCTCCCCCCTGACCCTCGGCACGCTCGAACTCCCCAACCGCGTTGTGATGGCGCCGCTCACGCGCGTCCGCTCGGGCGACGCGGGCATCCCCGGCGACATCGTCGTCGAGCACTACCGCCAGCGGGCCTCCCTCGGGCTCATCGTCAGCGAGGGAACCTACCCCAGCCATGCCGGGCAGGGCTTCCCCGGGCAGCCGGGACTGGTCGAGGACGAGCAGCTCGCAGGCTGGAAGCGCGTCACGGACGCCGTGCACGCGGACGGCGGCCGCATCGTCGCGCAGGTCATGCACGCGGGCCGCGTGACGCACCCCGACACCAACGGCGGCTACGAGGTCGTGGCCCCGAGCGCCGTCGCCATCGAGGGGACCACGCGGACCAGCACGGGCAAACAGCCCTATCCGGTGCCGCATGCCCTCACCGCGGAGGAACTGCCGGGCATCATCGAGGAGTTCGTGACGGCCTCGCGCAAGGCGATCGACATCGCCGGATTCGACGGCGTCGAACTGCACGGAGCGAACGGCTACCTGCTGCACGAATTCCTCTCCCCCGAGTCCAACCAGCGTGAGGACGCCTACGGAGGATCGCCCGAAAAGCGCGCGCAGTTCGTCATCGAACTCGTGACCGCGGTGGCAGCTGAAGTCGGAGCCGAGAAGGTCGGCCTCCGCATCTCGCCCGCCCACAACATCCAGGACGCCCTGGAGACCGACGCCGCCGACGTCCTGGCGACGTACGGAACGCTCGTCGACGCCCTCGCACCGCTGAAGCTCGCGTACCTCAGCGTCCTGCACGCCGAGCCGACCGGGGCCCTCATCCAGGACCTCCGGAAGCGCTTCGGCGGACCCTTCCTGATCAACAGCGGCTTCGGACTCATCACCAACCGCGAGGAGGCCATCGCCATCCTCGAGGACGGCGTGGGAGACGCCGTCGTCGTCGGCCGCCCGGCCATCGCGAACCCCGACCTCGCCCGCCGCTGGCGCGAGAACCTTCCGGAGAACGAACCGAATCCGGCCACGTTCTACTCCACCGGACCTGAGGGCTACACGGACTACCCGTTCTACGACAGCTCGGGCAGCAGCAACTAGGGCCGATCAGCACTTCCTGATCGCCCGGATCGACCAGCACGGCCGACAAGGCGCCTTCATCACTCGATGGGGGCGCCTTGTCGCTCCTGCAGCCGCAGTCCCCGCCTGCGCGCCACCCATTCGGCGACCCGGGGGTACCGCACCGCGACCCAACCAACCAGGAGCGCGGCAGCCAGGTGGGCGTGGAGCATCAGCATGACCTCCGGTGAGTGCCCCTCGCCGGCGCCGGATCCCACAGGCACGGCACCGCCGTGGTGCACCTCCGTCCCGGACAGGGAGGACGTCGCTGCCCCACCGAGGCCCCCGAGAAGCCAGTGCAGGACCTGCTGTGCCAGACCCGACAGCAGCATGACCGCCCACACGGGCAACCGGGCCTGCGCCACGAGAGTGGAGGCCAGGACGGCGAGCGCGGCGAGACCGCAGAGAATGGGCGTGCTCGGGGGCGCTCCGCCGGAGAGGGTGTGCGCCGCAAGCCCGAGCCCCAGCCCCAGGAGGCCTGCTCCTGCCGACCGGACCCCCATCGTGGGACGACCGCCGGGCGTGGATGCGGCGTCCTGTCGATCTTCCATGACCCAAGAGTAAGCATGCTGACCACCACCCGACGCACCGGGCCGCACGGGTTATGCCGGCGGCTCCGGATCCGTAGACTGACCATAAGGGAGCTTAGTTCCCCTGGAACCGAGAGGATGAGTGCATGTCAGAGAACCGCAGCGACGATGACCGTGTCCACAACGAGGCGCCCGCGGAAGGCGACACGGACGCCAACCCCGAGGACATCAGGGTGCACCCGCAGGACCCCGCCGAAGGCGCGGATTCCGAGGACCAGTACGGCTCAGGGAAGTAGCAGGCATCACGCAGAACGGAAGCGCCGGCCCGCCGGGCCGGCGCTTCCGTCGTCTTCTCGGGATTCTCGGGATTCCCCGCGCCTCGCAGTTCTTCTGCGGGAGGCCCGGGTCAGCGGGTTCCTTCCACGACCTCCCCGAACGGGACCTCCTGGGACAGTTCGGCCTGCCGGTCCAGGGCGTGGCTGCTGACCAGGATGCCGTACTTGCCCTCGGCCATGGACTGCTTCATCACCATCAGCACCGTCTCGGCGAAGCCTTCGTCCTGGGCCTCGAGGAAGCTGATGTAACGGGGCGGGAAATTCTCGGGAACTGTGAGCATGACCCCACGCTACCTGCCGCCACCCACGCCTGCCGAGTGATTTTCAAGCCCGGCAGCGCACCCGGGAATCCTTCTCAGCCGCGGGTCGAGGGTGATAGACCATAAGTGTCCTTAGTATCTCCGGTGGGTCGTCCTCACCGGAGGTCACCACCACTGACATGACAGGGGATCTTCGTGACGCACCTACTCAAAGACCACGCCCATCTGTTCGAACTGCCCGGCCCATGGACCACCATCTATGTCGAGGGCAGCACCGGCACGGTGGACGGCCTGGCGAACGACGAGATCCTTCCGCGCAGCGTCGCCCAGGAGATGAAGGACGCCGGCGCCCCGGAGCAGGACGTCGAGGCCGCCGTCGCCGCCCTCGGCACGACCGCCAAGGGACTGCCCGATCCCGTGACCCGCTACCTCCTCGTGAACAACGGCCAGGCGGTCATCAACGAGTTCCTGCCCGGCAACCTGGTCGGGCTCACCGTGACGGCGACGGGGCCCATCCCCGACCTCACGCCTCTCGTCCGGCACACGCCCGAGGACTTCGCGTACATCGTCGCCGAGGTGGGACACCACGGCGGTGAGGTGTACCTGCGGTATGCCAACGGGGACGAGGCCCACATCACGTCGGGTGACCCCGATTCCGTGGTCGAGGGGGACACCGACCACACCCGGAAGCTCGGCAGCGGGGGCTGGGCGCACAAGCGCATGCAGCAGCATGCCGAGAAGGTGTGGAAGATGAACTCCCGCGAGGTCGCGTCGGAGATCGACCGTATCTCCGCGGAGCACGATGCGCAGCTCATCGTCGTCGCCGGAGACATCCGTGCCCGCCAGATGGTCCACGACGAGGTGTCGCAGGAGTCGCGCGCCAAGCTCGCCATCATCGAGTCCAATACGCGTGCGGACGGGGCGGACGAGGAGACCTTCCTCGAGCAGGTCCAGCAGCTCGTGGCCCGCACCATGGCCGATCGCCAGCACGCCCTGCTGGAGCGCCTGGCCGAGAAGGAGGGCCAGGGCACCCGCACGTCCGCCATCGGTCGCGGTGCGGTCATCACCGCACTGCAGCAGGCGCAGGTCGAATCCCTGCTCCTCGAGACCACGGCGTGGGACGACGAGACGCTCCTGGCGCTCGACGCGGCGCCGTGGGTGGCGACATCGGAAGCGGAGACCGCGGGTGCCGGCGTGCTCGGCCACGTACCGGCCGTTGCTGCCCTGCTGCGGGCTGCGGCCCTCACCGATGCCCAGGTCTCCATGTATCCGTCGGGGGCACTGGAGAAAAAGCCCATTGCCGCCCTCCTGCGCTGGCCGACGGGCCCCGAAGTGCCGGCAGCGGTCTAGTGCCGGAGGACACGGCCGACACCGTAGCCGATTTCGTCGTCCGCCACCTCACCGCGTGGCGCGTGGACCGGATCTTCGGCTACAGCGGAGACGGCATCAATCCCCTGCTCGGTGCGCTGCGCCGGGCAGGGGCGCCGGCTTTCATCCAGGCGCGCCATGAGGAGGCCGCGGCCTTCATGGCCGTGGCGCACGCCAAGTACACCGGCGCAGTGGGCGTTGTCACGGCCACCCAGGGCCCCGGAGCGGTCCACCTGCTCAACGGCCTGTACGACGCGCGCATGGACAGCGTGCCCGTCGTCGCCGTCATCGGGCAGCAGAGCCAGACCGTGCTCGGCTCCGCCTATCAGCAGGAGATCGATCTCCTCAGCCTGTTCAAGGATGTGGCGTCGGAGTTCCGCCAGCAGGTGGCCAGTCCGGAGCAGCTGCCCATGGTCCTCGACCGGGCCTTCAAGGCCGCTCTTGCCACGCGGTCGCCCGCCGTGGTCATCCTCCCGCACGACGTCCAGCAGGCACCCGCCCCCGAGATGCCGCACGAGCACGGCGTGGTGCCGTCGTCGCCCGTGTGGTCGATGGGGTGCGTCTCTCCCCGGGAGGCCGACCTGCACGACGCCGCCGCCGTCCTGAACGCGGGACGGAAGATCGCGTTGCTCGTCGGGCAGGGTGCCGCCCACGCCCAGCATGAAGTGCTCGCTGTCGCGGACCGGCTGGGAGCCGGCATCACCACGAGCCTGCTCGGCAAGCCGCATGTCGACGAGTCGCGTCCCTTCGTGACCGGCACCATGGGTCACCTCGGCACGACGGCGAGTGCCCACCTCATGGACAACTGCGACACCCTGCTGATCATCGGCTCGAACGACCCGTGGACCGAGTACTACCCGGCACCGGGGCAGGCCCGAGCCGTCCAGATCGATATCGATCCCAAGGCCATCGGCAACCGATACCCGGTGGAGGTGGCACTGCATGGCGACGCTGCGGAGACTCTCTCCTCGCTGCTGGTCCTGCTGCACAGCCAGCAGGACCACTCGTGGCGGGAGGAGGTCGAGGAGCAGGTGCGCCGATGGGACCGGGTGTCCACCGCCCGTGCCATGACTCCGGCCGAGCCCGTGAATCCCGAGCGCGTCGTCCATGAACTCAACGCCATCCTGCCGGGGGATGCACAGGTCGCCGTCGATGTCGGAAGCTGCGTGTACTGGTACGCGCGACAGCTCCGGTTGCCCCGCGGCGTTCCTGCCCACCTGTCGAGCACGCTCGGGTGCATGGGCGCGGGCGTCCCCTACGGCATCGCCGCGAAGCTCGCCCGCCCCAGCCGTCCCGTCGTCGTACTCGCGGGGGACGGTGCAATGCAGATGGCGGGGCTCGCAGAACTCGTGACCGTCGGCAAGCTGTGGCGCGACTGGGCCGATCCCCGCTTCGTGGTGTGCGTCTTCTCCAACCGGGACCTCGCGGAGGTCTCCTGGGAGCAGCGGGAGATGGAGGGCGAGCCCCGGTTCGAGGCCAGCCAGGCCCTGCCCGACGTCGATTGCGCCGCCTATGCGCGCCTGCTCGGCCTCGACGGCGTCCGCGTGACGGACCCGGAAGACCTCGCCGACGCCTGGCAGCGGGCCTTCTCGGCGGACCGGCCGTTCGTCCTCGACGTCGTCACGGACCCGGACGTACCGCTGCTGCCCCCGTTCCCGGCAGGGGCGGCGAAACTCGATTCCATCCGCGGAGCACTGGAGGCGGAACCGGCGGGCGGCGCCGCGGGCCTCGTGCAGCGCTATGCGGACATCGAGGAGGGCACGGGACCGTCCTAGGAGCTGCTCGTGCCCTCCGCCGCCTCACTTTTCCACCGATCGGCCACCGGATTACTTCGGTTGCTGCCCATGTGGCCCTTGGGTAGCGTCGAAATCGGGCGTGGGCCCACCCCGCGCCGCTCGAGAAGACCAGAGTTTATGAGGAGATCCGCATGACCGATGTCGCCAGCCAGCCGCCCGCCGAAGGTGATGACCGCGCCGTCCTGACCAACCGGCAGGGCCACCAGGTCTACGACAACCAGAATTCCCGGACCGTCGGCGCCCGCGGCCCCGCCACACTGGAGAACTACCAGTTCCTCGAGAAGATCAGCCACTTCGACCGGGAGCGGATCCCGGAGCGCGTCGTGCACGCCCGCGGTTTCGTCGCCTACGGCGAGTTCGAAGCGACCGGGATGTGGGGCGAGGAGCCCATCAACGCCTACACCCGCGCGAAGCTGTTCTCCGAGCCGGGGAAGAAGACCGACGTCGCCATCCGCTTCTCCACCGTCATCGGCGGGCGCGACTCCTCCGAGGCAGCCCGTGACCCGCGCGGCTTCGCGGTGAAGTTCTACACGGAGGACGGCAACTGGGACCTGGTGGGCAACAACCTCGCGGTGTTCTTCATCCGCGACGCCATCAAGTTCCCCGACGTCATCCACTCCCTCAAGCCGGACCCGATCACGTTCCGGCAGGACCCGGCGCGCATCTTCGACTTCATGTCGCAGACGCCGGAGTCGATGCACATGCTGGTGAACCTCTTCAGCCCCCGCGGTATCCCGGCGGACTACCGGCACATGCAGGGCTTCGGGGTGAACACCTACAAGTGGGTCAACGCCGACGGCGACTCGAAACTGGTGAAGTACACCTGGCAGCCGCACCAGGGCGTCAAAAGCCTGACCGAGGAGGACGCCGCCAACATCCAGGCGACCGACCTCGGGCATGCCTCCAGGGACCTCTACGAGGCCATTGAGCGCGGCGATTACCCGAAGTGGGACCTGTACGTGCAGCTGATGGACGACGGCGACCACCCCGAGCTCGACTTCGATCCGCTCGATGACACCAAGACCTGGCCGGAACAGGACTTCGAACCGAAGCTCGTGGGCACCATGACGCTCAACCGGAACGTCACGGACCACCACAACGAGAACGAGCAGATCTCCTTCGGTACGGGTGTCCTCGTCGACGGGCTCGACTTCTCGGACGACAAGATGCTCGTGGGCCGCACCTTCAGCTACAGCGACGCCCAGCGCTACCGGGTGGGTCCGAACTACCTGCAGCTGCCGGTGAACTCCGCGAAGAACGCCCCCGTGCACACCAACCAGCGCGGCGGGCAGATGTCCTTCGGGACGGACCTCGCGCCCGGGCAGAACCCGCACGTCAACTACGAGCCCTCCATCACGGGCGGGCTCCGCGAGGGGCAGTACCCGACGCACGACGAGCAGGGGCCGGAGATCTCCGGGCGCCTGACACGCAAGCGCATCCCGCTCACCAACGACTACCTGCAGGCGGGCCAGCGGTACCAGTTGCTCGAGCAGTGGGAGAAGGATGACCTCGTCGCCAACTTCGTGACCCTGATCGGGCAGGCGGCCCGCTCCGTGCAGGAACGCATGGTGTGGCACTTCTACCTGGTCGACGACGAACTCGGAGCCCGCGTCGGGGAAGGACTCGACATCGGCCTCGCGGACATCAAGGACCTGCCGCCGCTCGCCAGCCAGACCCTCTCCGAGGACGAACTGGCCCGCCTGAAGAACCTGGGCAGCAACGGCCCCCGCAACGTCGAGGGCCTGACCATGACCCACTGCGTACCGAACGAGCACGTGGTCGTGAGCCGATAGGCCGGACGACCGCGTCGCGCGGGTGGGAGTGCCGGCCCGGGGCGGAGAGGCTCAGCCTCCCGCCCCGGTCCGGTGTCTCCGCTAGGCGAAGGTGGCGGCGTCGATGACGAAGCGGTAGCGGACGTCCGAGGCGAGGACGCGCTCGTAGGCGTCGTTGATCTTCTCGGCCGGGATGACCTCGATCTCGGCGCCGATGCCGTTCCGGGCGCAGAAGTCGAGCATGTCCTGGGTTTCGGCGATGCCGCCGATCATGGAGCCGGCGAACGAGCGGCGGCCGCCGATGAGCGCCATGGCGTTCACGGGCAGCGGCTCGGCGGGTGCGCCGACGTTGACGAGGGCGCCGTCGACCGTCAGGAGTCCCAGGAAGGCGCTGATGTCGATACTGGCGCTGACGGTGTTGATGATGAGGTCGAAGGAGCCGGCCAGGTCGGTGAACGTGGTTTCGTCGCTGGTGGCGTAGTAGTGGTCCGCTCCCAGCCGGAGGCCGTCCTCCTGCTTCTTGAGGGATTGCGAGAGGACGGTGACTTCGGCGCCCATGGCGTGCGCGATCTTGACGGCCATGTGGCCGAGGCCGCCGAGGCCCACGATGGCGACCTTCTTGCCGGGGCCGGCACCCCAGCGATGCAGGGGTGAGTAGGTGGTGATGCCGGCGCAGAGCAGGGGTGCGGCGGCATCGAGTTCGATGCCCTCGGGGATCCTCAGGACGAAGTCCTCGGTGACGACGACGTGGGTGGAGTAGCCGCCCTGGGTGACGGTCCCGTCGCGGTCGGTGGCGCCGTAGGTGCCCACCATCCCGTTGACGCAGTACTGCTCGTCGCCCGCCGCGCAGTTCTTGCACTGCCCGCAGGAGTTGACCATGCAACCGACGCCGACCCGATCGCCGACGGCGTGCCGGGTCACTTCGGAGCCGACTTCGGCAACGATGCCCGCGATCTCGTGGCCGGGCACCAGGGGGTAGGGCTGCGGCCCCCAGTCCCCGCGCACGGTGTGGATGTCGGAGTGGCAGATGCCGGCGTACTTGATCTCGATCAGGACGTCGTGGGGACCGACGTCGCGGCGTTCGATGGTGGTGGGGACGAGGTCCTTGTCGGCGGAAGGTGAGGCGTAGGCGTGAACGGTGGTGGTCATGTGTTTTCTCCTTCGAGGGGCGTTCAGTTGGTGGGTGCGGCCGGCTGGCCGTATTCGCGGTCGGTGACATGCTCTCCCCACGTCACGACCTGGCCCTGGCCGTCCGCTTCCTGGATGGCGATGTGAGCCATGAAGCGGCCGGCGGTGGCGCCGTGCCAGTGCTCTTCATGGGGTTCGATGTAGACGACGTCGCCCGGGCGTATTTCCTGCACCGCGCCGCCGCGGCGGGCGACGTAGCCGATGCCGTCGGTGACGTAGAGCGTCTGGCCCTTGGGGTGGGTGTGCCAGGCAGTGCGGGCGCCCGGGCTGAACGGCACGTGGGCGCAGCCCACTGCCGACTGCTCGTCGGGGGTGCGCACGCCATCGATGTGGACGGTGCCCGTGAACCAGGCCTCGGGCCCCACCGTGCTCTGGCCGCCGCTCGGGGTGTATTTCATCGTTCGTGCCTTCCTTCGTGAGGGCGCGCCCGACCTGCGGACCGTCGGGTCCGGGGGCGCGTGTCGTCTACTGCTTCTTGGTCTTCTTGAGGTCGTCGACCAGGGAGCGCGCTTCGTGCGACAGCTGTGCGGCCCTGGCGTCGTCGCCTGCCTGGACGGCCCGCCAATAGTCGATCTTCAGTGCGACGTAGCGCCTCCGCAGGGCGATCGACCGCGCTTCGATGGCCAACTGTTCCTGCTGGGCCTTCAGTAGTTCGATCTGCTCCGGGGCAGCGGCTTCCCCCAGTGCCCCGTTCCCGATGTAGCGGCGCATGTCACTCACGGACATTCCCGTCGCACTCAGGCAGGAAACCCAGGTCAACAGATCCAGGTCCTCCGTCGTGTAGACCCGATGCTTGCTGCTCGCGCCGCGACGGATCGGTGTGATCACGCCGATCGATTCGTAATAGCGCAACGTGCTGGCCGGCAGTCCCGTCAGGGCTGCCGCTTCCTTGATCGTGTACGTTTTCCGGATGCTCGGTGCGCTCACACCATCAACGATAGGAACTTCAAGTACTTGAAGACAAACGGCCCCTGCGGACCGCTGGGATCGACGTCCTAGCGTCGGCGCCTTTCAGCGGTCTGCCGCCCCAGCTCGGCGACGGCGGCGGCCGCGATCACGAGGGAGAGCGCCACGATGGCGAGCATGACGTAGAGCAGCACGAGGATGGTCATCGGCGAGGCGGCGGTGTGCAGGATGCGCAGCCCGCCGAGCAGACCGACGGCCCAGAAGATCCCTACTCCCGCGAGCGCATACGCTGCCCGCTTCCGACCGCGGTCGAACCCCATGCCCCGGGCGCACTGTGCCAGGAGGCCCTGCCATTGATCCATACCTCCACTATGGAGGGACCCCTGCACAGTGGCGCCAGCGCGTTCTATCGTGTCGCTCACATTGACAGTGGCGGGAGTACATGCATGAGGCAGAAGATACTGGTGTTCCTTCTGATATTTCCCGTCAGCGCCCAGGGGTGCGCCGTAGCCAGGGCAGGATCCGCCAGCCACCGGTGACACCGGTGGCTTTCCGGTCCGCCTCGAACAGGTTGCCGGGCGCGGGCGGCAACGATCCCTTCTTCAGTGCCAGTGCGCGGTAGGCGACGGCCACCGCCGGTTCGTACGCGGCAGGCGCCAATGCCCGCGCGTACACGAACATCGACTGGACCCGGCCCACCTGGACGAGTCGGCGGGGCCGCCGAGAGACCCGGACGATCGCCCGGGCCACCCTGACCGGATCCACGACCGGCGGCAGAGGACGGACGGGACGCCCTGTGTAGTTCGCGGCGTGCTGGTGGATGGGGGTGTCGATCGTCGCCGGAAGGACCGCGCAGACATGGATGTCCGGCGCATTCCGCGTCTCCATGCGGAGTACTTCGAGGAACCCGAGGAGCCCGAACTTGCTGGTGACATAGGGACTCACCAGGGGCGAGGTGATGCGGGAGTACACCGAGGCCACGGACACCAGCACTCCCCTGCCCTGCCGCCGGAAGACCCGCAGGGCAGCACGCGCTCCGTACACCTGGCCCAGCAGGTTGACCTCGATGATGCGGTCGAACACCTCCGACGGCGTCTGCTCGAAGGTACCGAAGCTGTACAGGGAGGCATTGCCGACCCAGACATCGATGCTGCCGAAATGCTGGACGGCCGCGTCCGCGAGCCGGTCGACGTCGTCCTCGGACCCGACGTCCGTGGGCACGGCCAGTACCGCCGCGCCCCTGTCCCGGCATTCCGCCGCAACGGCCTCGAGCGTGTCGGCGTCCCGGCCGGCGAGGACGAGCCTCGCACCGTCCTGCGCGAACAGGCGCGCCGTCGCCCGCCCGATTCCACTCGACGCACCCGTGATGACCACGGTCTCTGCTGCATGCATCCTGCCCGCCTCTCCTCGACCTGGCCGCCCCGGCCTCATCCTCGGTCTCCGCGCACGAAGGGAGCCCCCACGAGGAGAGCTCCCTTCGCACGTTCCGGACGACACCCGGTCACTGGCCTCCGCGCTGATCCCTGTCCGGAGTGACATCGGGGTCCAGCTCGTCCGCGGCCTGGACGTGGTGCGTCACCTTCTCACGCAGTCCCTGCGCGTCGGTCTGCCGCTCCTGGGCCTGCTGGCGGAGCCGCTCGGCCTCGACCTCGGCCCGCTGCGCCTCGGCGTCGGCCATCGCGGCCTTCGCTTCGCGCTCGCGCGCCTCGAGTTCCGTGCTCTTGGCCTTCTCGCGCATCTCCGCCGCACGTTGCCGGTCCTGTTCCTGCTGTCGGCTGCGCTGCGCGTCGCCCCGCTTCCGGGCCAGGAATGCCACCACCGCGATGATCGCCAGGAGGACGATGATCCCGACGACGATCCACACCACTTGACTCGTATCCATTGCTGACTCCTTCACTCATCGGCGCTTCCGCGCCGGATCCGCCTAGCCGCCGAAGCCACCCAGGCCGGGGATCTTGCCCAGCAGGTCCTTCGGGTTGATGCCGAACTTGGCAAGGAGGTCCGAGTGCTGCTCCGGATCCACCTGGTCGGGGAGCTCGGACTGCGCCTGGTCGGCGTCGCCGTCCTTGCCCTGGCTCTTCAGCAGGTCGATGATCTGCGACTTGTCAATCTGCATGCTGCCTCCTCCTGGAACCACGCCATTAGTAAGCGTGCTTATGGCAGCATGGCATAGGCCCCCCGACTTGTCACGGGTACCCCGGGACACCGGACAATGGCCCCATGCCCCTCACCCTGACGCTCCTGGCCGACACGCATCTGCCCAAGCGCGCGAAGGAACTCCCCGCCGAGGTGTGGGCCGCTGTCGAGTCGTCCGACGTCGTCGTACACGCAGGGGACTGGACCGACGTCTCCCTGCTGGACGAGCTGGAAGCCCGCGCCGACAACCTTCTTGCGTGTTACGGGAACAACGACGGCGCCGATCTGCGAGCGCGCCTTCCCCTCGTCGCCCGGGCCGAGTTCGACGGCGTGCGCCTCGCCGTGGTGCACGAGACGGGGCAGAAGCAGGGCAGGGAAGCCCGCATGGCCGCGCTTTATCCCGACGTCGACGTCCTGGTGTTCGGGCACAGCCACATACCGTGGGATACCGACACGGGCACAGGACTGCGCCTGCTGAACCCGGGGTCCCCCACGGACCGGCGCCGCCAGCCTTTCTGCACCTACATGACGGCGGTCATTGACGGAAGCGCGCTCCAGGCCGAACTGCACCGGCTACCTCCCCGGTAACTGCGGATCGTCTCCCTGTCCAGCACTACCGCGGAACGGCATCATTGCGCTTCACATATGTTCGTTAGGTCAACTATTCGCCTAGGGTTTCAGGGTGAGTACCGCGAAGACAGCCGGCAGGACCGCCCGGCGATCGAGCATCGAGTACATCCTGATGCTCGGTGCGCTCGCTGCGCTGCCGGCCGTCACCACCGACATGTACCTGCCATCGTTGCCGACTGTCGCCGCAGATCTCGACGCGACGCAGGCGGCCGTGCAGTTCACCATGTCCGGAATGCTGCTCGGCGCGGGCGTCGGCCAGTTGGTCATCGGTCCGTTCTCCGACCGGTTCGGGCGACGACTGCCGCTCCTCATCGGTATCTCGCTCCACGTCGTGACCTCGATCCTCTGCTCCCTCACCCCGGACATCGGCACGCTGATCTGGCTCCGGGTCTGCCAGGGCTTCTTCAACGCGGCCGCGTCGGTCGTGGCGATCGCCGTCATCCGGGACCGCTTCGTGGGGTCGGACGCCGCGAGACTGCTGTCCCGGTTGATGCTCGTCATCGGGGTGGCTCCGCTCTTCGCACCGACGGTCGGGCAGGCCATCGCCGGGGCCTGGCAGTGGAGAGCGGTGTTCTACGCTCTCGCGCTCATCGGCCTGGCCCTCGTCCTGATCGTCTGGCGCTTCATGCCGGAATCGCTTCCACCGGCACAGCGCCGCCCCGGTAATCCCCGGGAGGTCGCGCGCGGCTACCTGTCCCTGCTCCGCGACCGGCGCTTCATGGCGCTCGCGGTGGTACCGGGTCTCGGGCTCGCCGTCATCATGAGCTACGTCGTCGGTTCACCCTTCGTCTTCCAGAACGAGTACGGCCTGAGCCAGGGCCAGTTCGCCGTGGTGTTCGCGCTCAACGGCGTCGCCCTCGTCGGCTCGGCGCAACTGAACGCGGCCCTGGTGCGTCGCGCGGCACCCATCCGGGTGCTGCGGGTCGCGGTCCTGGTGCAGATGGGCTGCGCGCTCGCCCTCCTCGCGATCGTGCTCACCGGGCTCGGAGGCATCGCGGGGCTCATGGTGGGGCTCTGGCTCGTCCTCGGGATGCAGGGGCTGACCGCCGCGAACGCCTCGGTACTCGCGTTGCACAACTACGGGCACATGGCCGGTACCGCAGCGGCGGTCATCGGGTCCCTGCAGTCGGGCGTAGCCGGACTCGTCAGCCCGTTCGTCGGCCTCCTCGGGGGCGATTCGGTGGCCATGGTATGCGTGATGCTCGCAGCGGTGTTCCTCACCCTGCTGGTCCTGGCAGTGGGAACACCGACGTACCGCAAGGGCGGGTGGCGCGAACTCGACAGCATGGAACCCGGGGCGACGACGTCGGACGCGGACACCGAGCAGCGCCAGGCCGAACAGGTGGAGGCGCAGGGCCCCGACCAGCGCAGCTGACGCGCAGGGACAGCGCAGGTCTGGCACATGATCGTCCCGCCTGCCGCTCGTCCACTGGCCTGCGCGGTTCCGGGCGGTACACTGGCCGACGCAGGCAGAGGGCCTGCCGAAGACCCCGGGAGTCCCTTGAGCAAGCATCTGAACCGGACCGTGTCCGCTGCCGCCATCGTTCTGCTCGGCGGCCTCACCTTCGGCGCGCTGCCCGCCCAGGCCGAGGACTGCACCATCGGCGACGGTGCGAAGAAGTGCCAGAACGAGGTCGCCACGACGACGACCACGCAGAGTCCGAAGCCCACGACTCCGGGTGTCACCCCGGCACCCGTGCCATCCGCGGTGGCCCCGACGACGGCCCCCGCTTCCCCGCCCGCCACGACACCTGCACCTGCACCTGCACCGACGGAGGAGCCCACCCTGGCCCCCGTTCCGGTTCCACCCCCCGCCCCGGAGCCCTCCCCCGCACCGGTGCAGATCCTCCCGGCCCCTGTTCCCGTGCCGGTACAGCCCGTGCCGGTACAGCCCGTGGAGCAGGCCGTACCGGAAGTCCTCCTGCCGCCGGTTCCGGAGGTCCTGCCGGAGATCGTGGAGGCGCCGATCGAAGAACCTACCGAGGCCCCGAAGACTGCGAGGACTCCGACCCCATCGCCGACGCCGTCGGCTGCGGCGACAACGCACGCCCCCGCGTCAGCGGCAGCGTCAGCATCAGCCAGCCCGGAGGCCGTGGCCCTCGAACGCACCGAGACGCGCAGGGGACCGAACTTCCCGCTGCTCGCCCTGCTCTCCGTCGTCATCATCGGCTGCATCGCCGGACTCGTGCAGGTCATCGGGCTCCCGAGGAAGGCCATCGTCCTCCCCCAGGGGAGGCACTAGGGGCCAGGCATCTTTGCGCAGGAGGCTGTTCGCACCGCCTGCGCCGTGGGTACCATGGGAGTCCACCGGCCGGTCGGGCCGGACGGAAGGTTCACGAGGAGGTGGAGTCATGAAGAAGGTCATCGTCGCCGCGCTCTGCGCCGCACACGCCCCCATGAATCCCGCCTCCCCTGCATCCACGCGTTAGCCGTGCCCTGCGGGAGGCTTCCGCAGAGGATCCCCAGTGAACACCCTCACGCAGTACGGCTTCACCGACACCATCGACGCTCTCTTCACCGCCCACTTCCCGCCCCCGTCGGGTGCGCGGCCTGCGCGGGTGATCCGCACGGACCGCGGACGCGTCCTGCTCGCATCGCAGGACGGCCTGTTCCACCTCGACAGTGACCGCCTCGACAGTGACCGCCTCGACAGTGACCGCCTCGACAGTGGCAGCGCGCTCGTGACGGGCGACTGGGTCGCCATCACGGGCGGAAACCCGGCCACCGGCGGTGACACCGTCCTCGGTCTCCTGCCCCGCTTCTCCCTGCTCAGGCGCAAGCGGGCGCACGACCCGCTGTCCGAGGCGCAGCTGCTCGGCGCCAACCTGGACCTCGTGGGCGTCGTCGTGCCCCTGGACCGGCCCCTGTCCACCAATCGACTCGAACGCACCCTCGTGGCGGCCCATGACTCGGGCGCCCTTCCGGTCGTGATCCTGACGAAGGCCGACCTGAGTACGCGCTTCGATGACGTCGTCGCCGAGACGATCGACCGGGCTCGAGGCGTCGAGGTGGTCACCACCTCCGCCGAAGCGTCCGACGGGCTCGACGAACTCCGGGGGCGAATCGGCCCCGGGCAGACGATGGCGCTGCTCGGGCCCTCGGGCGCGGGCAAGTCGAGCCTGATCAACGCCCTCACCGGCAGTTCCCGCCAGGGAACGGGCGCGGTCCGGGCGGGTGACGGAAAGGGCCGGCATACGACGACGGCCCGCGAACTGGTCCCGCTGGGAGACGGCGCCGTCGTCATGGACACACCAGGGTTGCGTGGCTTCGCGCTGTGGGACGCCGAGGACGGACTGACGGACGTCTTCACGGACATCGAGGAGCTCTTCCCCGGCTGCCGTTTCAGGAACTGCGCCCATGACCGCGAGCCCGGCTGCGCGGTCCGGTCGGCCATCGAGACCGGAGCCCTGACGGAGCGGCGCTGGCAGAGTTACCGCACGATGGAGCGCGAACTCGCGGGCCTCCACCGCCGGCAGGAAGCGGCGAACCGACGACACTCCACCAGATCCGTCCGGCCGATCCGGGATTCGGCTCCGGCAAAGGGCTACCGGCGCCTGTACGGAGAAGACGACTGAGAACCGGGCTTCCGCCTGCTCGTCGCGCCGAGCGATCGGGGCTGGTTCACCTCGGTGTACTTCGCCCCCAGGCGCTCCTTAAGGACCGAGAGGTCGCGGGTGCCGCATGGGGGCGCAGAAGGTGAAGAAAGCCTTCCGGAACACCGATTAAACCGTCGTCGTCGTGGCGGTCAGGCGAGACGAAGACGATGCAGAGCTCCTGACCGACGCCTCACCGATCCAGCTCGAGCTTCTGCTGGGAGTGCCCGAGTCCGGACGCTTCAACTACCGGGCCTCATCGAGCATGTCGCACACGTCGACCACGTGTCGGGGCGAGTGCACCACCTCGACCGAGTCCGGTTCCATGACGGTCGGATCATCGGAGAATTCCACCTGAACGGTCAGCTTGCCGTGTTCGAAGAAGAAGAGGTACGGCAGACCTGCTGCGGCAAAGCCCGCGGCACTTGTCGGGTCCGTCGGATCGATGATCGAGGCGCCCCTGAAAGTGAGCTCAGCATTCTGCCCGTCGGCCGAAGAGCGCTGGGTGAAGGGGCCGGAGACATCGAGCTCGTCGATGAAGGCGCCGTCCGATTTGCGGGTCAGATCGACCGTCGACTCGCCGCGGAAGCGCACCACCGTCGAGCCGTCCTTGTTCACCCGTACCCTGTACTGGACCTCCCGGACATCTCCGGAGGCGATGGTGACGGTACTTCCGCAGGCCTCCACATCGTAGGACTCGGGCTCGTAAAACTCCTCGGGGACCGGAACGAACCCGTGGGTGCCACCGCGGGAGGGTTCCGAGTCCTCCGGCGCCGCGCTGGCTGGTACGGCTCCCGCAGCGAGGGAGAAGGCGACCAGCATCGGGAGGGACAGTGCTTTCGTAATACTCATGACGGGGCTCCTGAGCGTGGCAGGAGGGCGGATGGCGCACGTCCTGCTCGAGTATGCGGTGGATGCCGTGGCGGCGACGGGCCTGATGAGGGAACGGGATAACCGTTCAGTCCGGGCGTACAACGCGCAACCTACGTCCGCAGGTTTCGGGCTGTCAATGATTCTGACCGCACGTGCACTACCCGATCGGATAAAGGGTATCTGTGGGTTCCGGTTCCGGACGGGACCAGGAGCAACCTCAGTCTCCGAATCCCCGCAGACTCCCGCCGTCAGCGCGCTGCAGAAAGCGAGGACTGGGGGACATGAAAAACCCCTCCTGACAGGTATTCACCGGTCGGGAGGGGTTCGTGGAGCCCCCTGTCGGATTCGAACCGACGACCCCCGCTTTACAAGAGCGGTGCTCTGGCCAACTGAGCTAAGGAGGCGTGCTGGCCGGGCCAGCGGGCGCCGTCGTCCCCCGCCGCCCCAGAAGGCAGCAGGAATCGACGCTGAACGCTCAATAAGGGTAGCCCAGCCCCGGCAGCGCGGGAAATCAGGCACGCCGTCTCCCGTACGGCCGGCAACCGGGAGTCCGATCCCGCGTCGGGCGCCCCCGTCCTCCACCCACGTGCAGGCTCCGGGCCACCGTGTCCGCCCGGACGCGATGGGGATGGAGCCCTGCCTCCGAGTGCAGGAACGCCGGACCCGCGGAGGCGCGAACCGATAGAGTCAGGTCAGAGACCACCTACTGCCATGGAGCCCGTTTTGAGCGCAGCACAACCTTCGACCACAACCGGCGTCAAACCCACCTTCCCGGCGGACGGCCAGTTCGGGGATTTCGACTTCATCGTCGTCTCCAACCGGCTCGCTGTGGACCGTGTCGTCGACGAACACGGCGCAAGCTCCTGGCGGCGATCGCCCGGCGGCCTCGTCACCGCACTCGCGCCGGTCATGGCGAAGGCCGACGGCGCCTGGGTCGGCTGGCATGGCGCCCCCGACGAGACGCTCGAGCCCTTCGACGAGGCGAACATGCGCCTGGTCCCCGTGCCGCTCAGCGAGGAGGAGGTGGAGCTGTACTACGAGGGCTTCTCCAACGCCACGCTGTGGCCGCTCTACCACGACGTGATCGCATCACCGGAGTTCCACCGCACCTGGTGGGACTCCTATCGGAAGGTCAACGAGCGCTTCGCGGAGGCTACGGCGTCCGTGGCTGCAGAGGGCGCCACGGTCTGGGTGCAGGACTACCAGCTGCAACTCGTGCCCCGGATGCTGCGGCAGGCCCGCCCCGACCTGAAGATCGGGTTCTTCAACCACATCCCGTTCCCGCCGTTGGAGATCTACGCACAACTCCCGTGGCGCCGGCAGGTCATCGAGGGACTCCTCGGCGCCGACCTCATCGGGTTCCAGCGCCCGAGTGACGCCAGCAACTTCCTCCGCTGCGTGCGCCGCTTCAAGGGCTACACCATCAAGGCCCAGCAGGTGCAGATCCCCGAGGACGACGACGGCACTCCCGCCTACGTCTCACGCGCCGAGGCGTTCCCCATCTCCATCGACACGGCATCGATCACGGAGCTGGCGCAGCGACCGGACGTCATCGAGCGATCGAAGGAGATCCGGCGCGAGCTGGGCGACCCCCAGCACATCCTGCTCGGCGTGGACCGCCTCGACTACACGAAGGGCATCGGCCATCGGCTCAAGGCCTACGGTGAACTGCTCGAGGACGGCGCCATCACCGTGGAGGACGCCGCCCTCATCCAAGTCGCCAGCCCGAGCCGCGAGCGCGTGGAGCAGTACCGGATCCTGCGCGAGGACATCGAGGGTGCGGTCGGCCGCATCAACGGCACGCACGACACCATGAAGAACACGGCCATCCGCTACCTGCACCACAGCTACCCGGTCGAGGAGATGGTGGCGCTGTACCTGGCCGCCGACGTCATGCTCGTCACGGCGCTGCGCGACGGCATGAACCTCGTCGCCAAGGAATACGTGGCGGCCCGTATCGGCAATACGGGCATGCTCGTCCTCAGCGAGTTCGCGGGCGCGGCGGACACCCTTCGCCAGGCGATCCTCGTCAACCCGCACGACATCGACGGCCTGAAGAGCGCGATCGTCTCGGCGATCACCATGCCGAAGACGGAGGCCATGCGGCGGATGCGGCTCATGCGCCGCCAGGTCGTCCACAACGACGTCGAGCGCTGGTCGCAGGCATTCCTCGACGCCCTCCACTCCGGAGGCCCCGGCCATGGTGCTTGAGGCGGACCTCCACGAGGCCCTGCGCACCCTTGCCGCGACACCGCGCCTGCTGGTCGCGCTCGATTTCGACGGAACGCTCGCCCCGCTGGTACCGCGGGCCGAGGATGCGCGGGCACTTCCGGCGTCCGCAGAGGCCGTCCGTGCCCTGGCCGGTCTTCCCGATACGACGACGGCGCTGATCTCCGGACGCGCCCTCGCCAGCCTGCGGACCGTCGCGGAGCCGCCGGCGGACACCATGCTGATCGGGAGCCATGGTGCCGAGACCTGGACCGGGCCCGACGGCGCGCCCCTCGCGCTGACACCGGAGCAGGAGGACCTCCTGGCTCGGGCGGTCGACGTCATCGAACAGGTTGTCGCCGCTCACGAGGGGACACGCATCGAGTTCAAGCCGGCGGGCGTCGTCCTCCACACGAGGACAGCGGCCGACGACGTCGCAGACTCCGCCGTCTCCGCAGCCCGGGCGGAACTCGCGCGGTTTGAGGGTCTCAGCGTGACCGACGGCAAACGCGTCCTGGAGATCTCGGTGATCACGGCGGACAAGGGACAGGGGCTCGCGCTGCTCAGGGAGGCAGCGGGGGCGACGGCGGTCCTCTTCGCAGGCGACGACGTCACGGACGAACACGCCCAGCGGACACTCGGTCCGGACGACGTCGGCATCCGGATCGGCCCCGGTGACACTGCTGCCTCCTTCACCGTCGCGACACCGGAAGACTTAACGGAGGTCCTCCAGGAACTCGTGGCGTTACGGTCATCAGGTGCGCGCAGCTAGGGAACGTGTCATACTACGGGGGCGTGACCAAGGCCACCGGTACTGCTGGCTGGGCACGCTACACAACTGAATACTCTTCCATTCACTACGGATCGTCGGGCACGTACCTGCCCGTGAAAAGGAACCAAAACCATGGCAACGGTAACGTTTGACCAGGCCACGCGCCTGTACCCGGGCACCGAGAAGCCCGCTGTCGACAAGCTGAACATCGACATCGCCGACGGCGAATTCCTCGTCCTCGTTGGACCCTCCGGTTGCGGAAAGTCCACCTCCCTGCGGATGCTCGCAGGCCTCGAAGACGTCAACTCAGGACGCATCCTCATCGGCGACCGTGACGTCACGGATGTCCCCCCGAAGGATCGCGACATCGCGATGGTCTTCCAGAACTACGCGCTCTACCCGCACATGTCGGTCGCCGACAACATGGGCTTCGCGCTCAAGATCGCCGGCGTCTCCAAGGAAGAGCGTGCCGAGCGCGTCCGCGAGGCTGCGAAGCTCCTCGACCTCGAGGACTACCTGGACCGCAAGCCGAAGGCCCTCTCCGGTGGCCAGCGCCAGCGCGTCGCAATGGGCCGCGCGATCGTGCGTAACCCGCAGGTCTTCCTCATGGATGAGCCTCTCTCGAACCTGGATGCCAAGCTCCGTGTGCAGACCCGCACCCAGATCGCCTCGCTGACCCGGCGCCTCGGCGTCACCACGGTCTACGTGACGCACGACCAGGTCGAGGCCATGACCATGGGTGATCGCGTCGCAGTCCTGAAGGACGGCATCCTGCAGCAGGTCGACACTCCGCGCAACCTCTACGAGCGCCCGAAGAACGTCTTCGTCGCAGGCTTCATCGGCTCCCCCGCGATGAACCTCCTGGAACTGCCCGTCACCGACGGCGGCGTCCTCTTCGGCGGCATCATCTACCCGGTTCCGCGCAACGTGCTGGATGCGGCCGCCGGCAACACGGTCACCCTGGGCGTCCGGCCCGAGGACCTCGTCCTCAGCAGCAGCGGCGAAGGCCTGCAGGTCGAGGTCGATGTCGTCGAGGAACTCGGTGCCGACGCCTACATCTACGGACACACCACGCTCGACGGCAAGAACCACGACATGGTGGTCCGTGTCGACGGCCGCCGCCCGCCGATGAAGGGCGACAGCGTCTACGTCCGTCCCGAGCAGGGCCACGTGCACCTGTTCGACACCACGAGCGGCCTCCGTTTGGCGGAGACGGTCTAGCTTTTCCGCAGACCACGTACGACGACGGCGGTGGCTCCGCCGGACATCCCTTGGGTGTCCGGCGGACGCCACCGCTTCGTTTAACGGCAACTACGCTTGATCCAGGATCCATTTTTCGCCCTGATACGAAGGCAGCACCATGACAGAGACCTCGAACGCCCAGTGGCATGACGAGCCCACCGACTACGACCAGACGGGCAAGCTGCCGAGACTGCGGCCCGCTTCCTCGGAGGCCCCGAGTCTCGGGTCCCTGAACATCACCGCGGCGGCGACCGACCCCGAGCTGCTCGATCTCCCCTGGCACATCGCGCTCGAGCAGTGGCCCGCCAGCGCCCTCGCGGCACTTCCCCGCGGCATCTCCCGGCACATCGTGCGCTTCGCCCACCTCGGCGGATCCGTCATCGCGGTCAAGGAGACCAGCGAGCATATCGCCCGCCACGAGTACCACATGCTCCGGAAACTCCAGCGGCTGGACGTGCCCTGCGTCGAGCCCGTCGCCGTGATCTCCGGCCGCACTACTCCCGAAGGCGAGGAGCTCGATCCTGTCCTGGTCACGCGGCACCTCAAGTTCTCGCTTCCCTACCGGGCCCTGTTCTCGCAGACGCTCCGGCGCGACACCCTGACCCGGCTCATCGACGCCCAGGCACTGCTCCTTGTCCGCCTCCACCTCATCGGCTTCTACTGGGGCGATGTCTCCCTGTCGAACACCCTGTTCCGCCGTGACGCAGGGTCCTTCGCCGCCTATCTCGTCGATGCCGAGACCGGCGAGCTGTACCCGGAGCTGTCGACCGGGCAGCGGGAATACGACCTCGAGATCGCCCGCGTGAACATCGCCGGCGAGCTGATGGACCTCGCCGAGGGCGGACTCATCGAGGAGAAGGTCGATCCGCTCGCGACGAGCGAGCTGATCATGGACAGCTACCGCCGGCTCTGGACTGAACTCACCGAGAAGGAGTCGTTCGAACTCGGCGAACGGTGGCGTGTCGGCGCACGCATCCGCCGGCTCAACGAGCTCGGATTCGACGTCGAGGAGTACGCGATCAAGACGGCGGCGAACGGCACTCAGATCCAGCTGCAGCCCAAGGTCGTCGACGCCGGACACCACAGTCGCCGGCTCCTCCGCCTGACCGGACTGGACGCACAGGAGAACCAGGCGCGGCGCCTCCTGAACGACATGGACGCCTACCGCGCGGACAACAACCCCACCCTCGATGAGGAGTTCAGTGCCCACCTCTGGGTGAACGAGGTCTTCGAACCCATCGTCCGCGCCGTCCCGCGCGAACTCGGCGGAAAACTCGAGCCTGCGGAGGTCGTGCACGAGGTGCTGGAGCACCGCTGGTACATGTCGGAGCGCGAGGACCGGAACGTGCCCATGGCGGAAGCGGTGCAGTCCTATCTCGACGACGAACTGCGGCACCGCCGCGACGAGGCTGCAATCATGCTGACGGCCGACGCCAGGACCATCGGGATCGACGAGGACTCGGAGTACGGCGACAACTAGGGCAGAAAGGAAAGGACCGGCAGCCGTGAGGCTGCCGGTCCTTTTCCAGGTGTTCCTGACTAGGGGCAGGTTACTGTCTGGCCCTGTACTGTGACCGTCGTGCCGGGCTCGACACCCTGGCAGGCAGTGGCGACTTCCTGGATGAGCGGGGCGGCTGCAGCGAAGAGTGCGAAGAGCAGGATGAGGCCGATCGTGAACAGCGCGCCGATGATGATACCCGCCAGCGCGAACCCGTTGCCCATCCTGGCCCGCCGGGATTTGACGAGTGCGACGATGCTGATGACCAGGCCCACCGGGGCGATCAGGATGGCCAGGATGAATCCGATGATACCCAGCGTCCTGCCTGGATTCTCCGCGGGCCGGCCCGGATAGCCCTGCTGGCCGGGGTAGTTCCCCGCGCCTGAGCCGTACGGCTGCTGGCCGTACGGCGAGGGGCTCTGCCCGTACTGGGGCTGGTTCTGCCCGTACTGGGGCGGATTCTGACCGTACTGAGGCTGGTTCTGCCCGTACTGAGGCGGATTCTGGCCGTACTGAGGCGGATTCTGACCGTAGGGCGAGTTGCCCTGCGATCCCGGATTGTTGTCAGACATGGCGCCCCCAAGGGAAGAAGTGGAAAAGTGACGGAATTCCGGCAATTTCCTGAACATTATCACTGGGCTGGTGCACCTACCCGGAGCTGGAGGGCAACAATCAGGAGACGATCGCCTTGCCGGGATTGAGGATGCCGAGGGGGTCGAAGGCCTGCTTGACGCGCGCCTGCAGCTCCAGGATCTCAGGCGACTGCTCCCATGGGAGCCACCGGCGCTTGTACTGGCCCACGCCATGCTCTCCCGTGATCGTCCCGCCGAGGTCGAGTGCACACCGGACCGATTCATCCAGCGCTTCCTCCAGCCGCTCCTGTGCCCGCTCGCCTTCACTGCGGTCGACCCAGAACGTGGGATGGAGATTGCCGTCCCCGGCATGCGCGACGACTTTCAGGCGGACGTCGTGCCGGGAAGCCATGGCCTCCAACTCCGCGACATAACGCACCAGCTGCGATTTCGGTACGGCGACGTCCTCCCCCACCCTGTAAAGATCGTCGACCTCATCGCCGCGGCTGTGCCGCCTCAAATCGACGAGCCGGTCGGCTTCCTCGGATCCCTCGTCGCTGACGCTCGCCCCCAACCCGACGAGTGCGGCGCGGATCGCTTCCGCTTCGGCCGCAGCTCCGAATCCGTCGGTCCGGATGAGGAGGAGCGAGCCGCCGCGCTGGCGGAGGTCGGACCCGTGGGCTCCGTCCAGCGCCTCGAGCGTCCTGCCGTCGAGCAGCTCGAGGATGGCGGGTTGCACCCGGGCACGACCGATGGCGAGCACACCCGCGGCGGCCGCCGGGAAACTGTCGAAGAACGCCGCCAGGGTTCGCACGGCGCGCGGCAGGTAGCGAAGGCGCACCGTGATGCCGACGATGACGCCGAGCGTCCCCTCGGACCCGGTCATCAGTGCGGTCAGGTCGTAGCCGGCCACGCCTTTGAACGTCCGGTGCCCGGTGGACACGAGGGTCCCGTCCGCGAGCACGACGTCGAGTGCGAGGACCGAGTCACGCGTCACGCCGTACTTCGCGCAGCGAAGGCCACCGGCGTTCGTCGCGACGTTTCCGCCGATCGTGGACCAGCGGTAGCTCGCGGGGTCCGGGGCGTACATCAGTCCGTGCTCCGCGACAGCAGCGTTGAGGTCGGCGTTGATGACACCGGGTTCGACGACGGCGGTCTCGTCGACGGGGTTGATCTCCACGATCCTGTTCATGAGTTCCAACGACAGGATCACGCTGCCCGTGGTCGCATGAGCGCCGCCCGAAAGACCGGACCCAGCACCTCGGCTGACGACGGGCACGCCATGACGTGTTGCCCATCCGAGGAGTGCCTGTACGTCCTCGACGGACTGCGCCCGGATCACCGCGCTCGGAAGGATCGTCTGCACAACGGGGCCCTGATCGCGCGAGTAGTCGGTCAGGTCGACCGGTGACGTCGACACCCGTCCCGGCAGGCTTGCTGCCAGTTCATCGATAGCTGCGTTACTGATCATGATCCCCCCATGAAGCGCTGATAACGGGCAAGGGCCTCGGGCCAGAACTCCTGGTAGAAGTCGTAGGTGGCCTGCGGGTCGGCCGTGGTCCACCCGGTATGGGTCAGTCTCAGCGTGGTGCCGTTCTGCCCGCCCATTACCTCCAGCCGCACCACCGTTGTCGAAGTCGACCCTGCATGCTTCCACCTCAGTTCGAGCCACTCCCCCGGGTCGCCGCCGATCACCTCGCCCCATACGTTCTCGTCGTCCTGCGCGGAGGTCTCGACCAGGGCGTTGTCCTCCAGGTCGAAGAAACTGTCGTCTCCCCAACGGCTCAACTCCCCGGCGGGCCACCATAGGTGGAGGTGTTCCGTCAGGCCCGCCCAGGCATGATCAGCCGGGGTGGGCACGGACACCGCCGCCCGTAGGTCAGGCCTCTCGCCGGGGAGGTCAGGTGCGGCGGAAGGATGCGAGAACAATCCAGTCATGATCCGACACTACCGCTGCCGAGCCGACACCTTCCGATCGCCTGGACCAGCGTTGTAGTGTGATGGCGTGATCGTCCCGGATGTCTCCCAGAACGCCGTGGCGGTCGCGGATCACTACGACGACCTGGATCCGGTCTATCGTCGAGTGTGGGGCGAGCACGTCCATCACGGGCTTTGGGCGACGGGCCGCGAGACTCCTGCCGACGCCGTCGAAGCGCTGGTCGACACGGTCGGCGATCGGCTACACCTCAAGCCCGGTGAGGCGTGCGCCGACATCGGCTGCGGCTATGGCTCCACCGCAAGACAGCTCGCGGCGACACGCGCGGTCGGCGTTACCGGCATGACGCTCTCCACGGAGCAGGCCCAGTATGCCGCCGCCCATCCCGTACCCGACGTGGACATCCATCTCCGCGACTGGCTCTCCAATGGGCTGCCCGATGCCTCGGTCGATGCCGCATGGGCGATCGAATCGAGCGAGCACATGGTCGATAAGCCGACGTTCTTCACCGAAGCGCATCGCGTGTTGTCGCCCGGCGGACGCTTGGTCGTCTGCGCGTGGCTTGCCGAGACCGATGCCGGCCGTTGGAAGATTCGCCACCTGCTCGAGCCGATCTGCCGCGAAGGGCGCCTGCCCTCGATGGGCACCCGCGAGGAGTACGAGGCGATGGCGCTGGCTGCGGGCTTTGCGATCGCTGACTACGAGGATGTCAGCCACCGCGTCGCGCGCACCTGGACAATCTGTGGCCGTCGACTTGTGAAGGCCCTGCTCGTCGATCGCGAAATCCGTCGCCTCGCCTTCGGCTCACGCAATCGCATCTCCGTCCTGATCTTCCCTCGCCTGATCCTGGCGTACCGCACCGGTGCGATGCGTTACGGGATATTCACGCTGTCGAAGGCGAGGGAGGACGGGGCGCGTCGCGAACCCGGCGACTCGACGCAGCCGGAGCGCGCCTGATCCTCAGCGATCCAATAGTCGAACCCTCGAAGGCCAGAACGCGGGTGCGGGCGTTGCCAGCGCGGGCCCGGTGGGTGGGTGT